>NZ_JBEXSX010000072.1:0-46706 GCF_040613835.1 Streptomyces sp. NPDC006207
TTCTGCTTCCCGCACCAGCCGGAGGCACTTCTCAGGTGAGTAGCCGGCGTGACGCCCGGACTTGCACAGCCGCGCGAGTGAGTCGAGCCGTTAGAGGGCGGAAAGCGAGCTTCTGTCTGCTTGGTCCTTGGACGTGGGGCAGGTGTGCAGGTCAGAGCGCATTTGTTGAGGGTTGCGGGCTGCCGGACTCAAGGTGTCGGCCAGCAGGCAGGCTCGCCGGCACCCACCTGATGCGTGAGTCGGGCTCCCGGCGCAGCCGTCGAACTCCCCGTAGGGTACGGTCCCATGTCCTTCGCCGCGCGGCTGACCGCGTACAGCGCCGTCTCCACTTCCCTGGCTCTGCTCAGCGATCACGCGCTGGCGAAAGCCCTGGATGCGGCCGCGCCGATCGGATCCGGGATCGGCGGGAAGTCGGCGCTGTTGGAGGTCGCCGGGATGCCCGTGTTCGTCAAGCGGGTGCCGCTGACCGACCTGGAGCGGTGGCCGGAGAACGTCCGGTCCACGGCGAACCTGTTCGAGCTGCCGCTATTCTGCCACTACGGCATCGGCGGGCCGGGCTTTGGAGCGTGGCGGGAACTGGCTGCGCACGCCATGACCACAAGCTGGGTGCTCGCGGGCGACTACGAGGGTTTCCCGCTGATGTACCACTGGCGGGTGGTGCCGGATTCGACGCCGCTGCCCGAGGAGCTGTCCGACATCGAGGGCACGGTCGCCTTTTGGGGCGGCGGATCGCAGGTGCGCCGGCGTATCGAGGAGCTGCGGGACTCCTCGGCGAGCATCGCGCTGTTCCTGGAGTACATCCCGCAGAACGTGCATCAGTGGCTCGGTGAGCAGATAAATGCCCGTGGAGAGGCCGCCGATCGGGCGTGCGCGATGGTGGAGCGGAACCTGGAGGCAGGGATCTCGTTCATGAACGCCCGCGGACTGCTGCACTTTGACGCCTATTTCCAGAACATCCTCACCGATGGTGAGCGCCTGTATTTCGCGGACTACGGGCTGGCCATCTCCTCCCGGTTCGAGCTGTCGAAGGACGAATCCGCCTTCTTCGAACGGCACCAGAACTACGACCGCTGCTACACGGCCATGTACACGTCGCAATGGCTGGTCACCGCACTTTTCGGGTCCGGGCGGGAAGATCGCGAGGCCCGGCTGCGCGCGTACGCCCGGGGCGAGGTCCCTACCGGAGCCCCCGCGACGGCCGCGGCGATCCTCGCTCGCGACGCGCCGGCCGCCGTCGTGATGACGGACTTCTTCCGCAGACTCCAGCACGAGAGCAGGCAGGCGCCGTACCCGATAGAGCTTTGAGGGGTGCGGGGAGCGGGTTCGGCCTGGTGTGTCACCGAGCCCGGATCAAATCCCCGGCACGTGGCGTGGAGCGGACGTGATCATCGGCTGCAGAGTGCAAAAAGACCAGGCTCGTTCTCGGCGATCAAACCGCGGGCAACCAGCCGCTTGAGCTTGCAGCGCATTCCTTCGATGTTCTTCGGCTCAAGGCCGAGGTCGAGCACCTGGCACAGGTCTTTCGCGCGCACGGGCCTGTCCGCGTCGGCGAGGGCGGAAAGGATGTACTGGTAGACGGGATTGTCGGGCAGGGACCGCGGCTGCGGGTCGTGCTCGTCGATCCCGAGGGTGAGCAAGACCTTGCGGGTCGTGGCCAGGTCGGCGAGTTCGGCTTCCAGTTCGCTGATCTGGGCGGTGAGCTGGGCGAGTTGCACTCGTAGATAGTCGGCGTGGGTGCGTACGGCTTGCTCGCGGTCGGCGAGTTTGTCCAACAGCGAGGTCACCGTCATCGTCCTTCTATAGTCCGCGCCAGGTCGGGGCACTCGTGGCGGTCAGCCGACGGATCATGATCGAGCTTATGACCCAGTAGATCCGGGACTCGCTCGAGCGCGGGTTGCCCTCGTAATCACGGGTCAGCCGCCGATGCAGCATCAACGTGCCGAGGGTCTGCTCCACCCTCCACCGGATCGGCTGCGGCACGAAGCCGGTATCGGCCGGGTTGCGCTCGACGATCTCGACGTCGATACCGATCTCCCGGCCATGTTCGACCACGGTGTTCTTGAACCCCTGGTCCACCAGCGCCTTGCTCACCGTGCTCGTAGTGGTGGCGAGCTTGTCCAGCAGTGCGGTGCCGATGGCGTTGTCGTGCACGCTCGCGGCCATCACCACGACCGCGATGATCAGCCCTATGACATCGACCGCGATCCCGTGTTTGCGGCCCGGCACCTTCTTACCGGCGTCCTTGCCCGTGGTGGACGCATGGAGATTGACCGCCGCGTGCACCGACTGCGCGTCGAGCACCACCAGCGACGGGTCCTCCGCGCGCCCGGCGCGCTCGCGCACCTGGCAGCGCAGGAGCTCACAGATCACCTGATCCAGGCCGTCGTCGCGCCACCGGTAGAAGTAGTACTTCACTGCCGAGGCCGGCGGGAAGTCGCCCGGGAGCAGCGACCACTGGCAGCCGGTGCGATTCTGGTAGATCAGCGCGTCGACGATCCCGCGCATCGCATAGCGCCCGGTGTGCCCGCTGACCGACGAGTGCTGCGCCTTCCATGCCGCGATCACCGGCTCGATCAGCGCCCACTGTTCGTCGGTCGTGTCCGTGTAGTAACCGCGGCGCTCGCTCACCGCGCCAGCCTGGCACCACCTACTTGCGCCCTGCCGCCGGTTCGTGCAGGCGTCACTGAAACGCGCGACGACAGACCAGGACAAACAGAGTGGATCGACGTTGATCATCGGACCTGACCCACACCCAGCGGCAAACCGGGCAAAAACTCGCTCCCTGCCCTCTCAGGCGTAGTACCTGCCCGGCTTCTCCGTGCTGGTCGTAGGCGATGGCGCGCATGACGCTCCCCTTCCACGAATTATTAATGATGGGCATCATTGGAACTCCTGCTATGATGAGATACATCCTTAAAAAGCTCAAATCGAGAGCGACGCGAGAGGACGGCCATGCCGCGGATCACCAAGGAGGACAAGGCCCGCAACCGGCAGAACATCCTCGACGCGGCGAGCCGCATGTTCCGCTCGCAGGGCATCGACGCGGTCGGCATCGCCGAGTTGATGAAGGAAGCCGGACTCACCCACGGCGGCTTCTACAACCACTTCGCCTCCAAGAACGACCTGGCCGTGGAGGTGTACGCCGCCTCCTACGCCGCCTCGCTCGGAGTCATGGCCCAGGCGATCGAGGACGGTCCGGACCAGGCCGGCTCCCCGCTGGAGCGGATCCTGGCCGGATATCTGTCCACCGCACACCGTGACGCCCCGGACGGCGGCTGCCCCTCCGCCTCCCTGGTCACCGACGCCGGACGGCACAGCGAAGCCGTGCAGAGCGCCTACGCCGAAGGCGTCGAGGGCTACCTCACCGGCTTCACCGCCGAGTTCCTGCGCGAAGCCGGCGACAAGGGCCACGAGCCCGACCCGGCCGAGGCCCGCCACAGGGCCATCCGCCTGCTCAGCGAAATGGTCGGCGCGCTGATGCTCGCCCGCGCCGTACGCCACGTCCAGCCCGACCTCTCCGACGAGATCCTGCACACCGGCCGCAACCACACCCTCGACTGATCCGACTCAGACGCGCTGCACGACATCGAACCGACACGCACGCGACAAACAGCCCGGCCCCCACAGACCCAGCAATAGACACGCCCCCCCACGACTGACCGGCCCGACCCGGTAGAGGGCCCTACCCCTGCGCACCGTCATCGCCGAACCCGATCACGTCCGGGCCACGCAACCGACGCAGGCCCTCGCACGGCACAAAGGCGTTGAAGCGGCAGCGGCCCACGACGATGAGGGTTCTCGCCAACGGCTGCAACGATGGTCCCCACGGCCGAGCCGGGCCCTCGAGCGCGCTTCACGGGATCCGATTGGGCCGCGGCTGCACCGGCAGTGCCCCGACCGGGCGGCCCAAAGCGACCAAGCAGCCCGTAGCGGGCGATGGGACCGATCCGGGGATCAATTACGGTCTCTTGCCAGGTTGCGGCCCTTGGCCTCATGAGGCGCCCGCGGTGGGACCCGCGAGGAACCAGGGGTGGTGTCTTCCCCCGAGGTGGTCCAGGCGCACCTCGACCGTATCGAGGCGGTCAATCCGCGGCTCAACGCCATCGTCACGCTCGCCAACGGTGCGCTGAAAGCCGCGAGGGCGGCGGACGAGGAGTTCGCGGCGGGCGAGGACGTGGGGCCGCTGCACGGTGTGCCCTTCACCTCCAAGGACTCCTTCGACACCGCCGGAGTGCTCACCCAGCGCGGTTCGCCGATCTTCGCCGGGGCATCCCGGACACCGATGCCACCGCGGTGGCGCGCATGAAGCAGGCCGGGGCGATCCTGTAGGCCAAGACCAATCTCCCGGATTTCTCGTACTGGGTGGAGTCCGACAACCTCCTGACGGGCAGGACGAACAACCCCTGGGACCTCAACCGCTCGTCCGGCGGTTCCAGCGGCGGGGAGTCCGCGGCGATCGCGGCGGGGATGTCACCGCTGGGACTCGCCACCGACCTGTCCATCTCGGTGCGCGGGCCGGCGGCCGACACCGGTGTCGTGTCCTTCAAGCCCACGCACGGGCGCATCCCGATAACGGGGATCTGGCCGCGCGAGCCGCGCCGTGACTGGCACGTCGGCCCCATGGCCCGCAGCATCCGCGACCTCGCGCTCGCGTACGGGCTGCTGGCCGGCCCCGACGGCGCCGACGGCTTTGCCACCGCCCCCCGCGAGTTCGACGCCGGTCTGGGCGCCCGGCCGGAACGGCCCGTGCACGTGGGCTGGCTGGTCGACTCCGGACTCGGCCCGACCGACGCAGAGGTCGCGGCAACGGTGCGGGCGGCCGCCGACGCCCTGCAGACAGCCGGAGTACGAGTCGACGCCGTCACCATCCCGGCCCTTGAGCGGGACAACCCCTCGAACTGTTCAACCTGCAGCACGTCATGGAGGTGAAGCCCGCCTTTCGCCAGGTCACCGCAGGTCACGAAGACCAGATGTTCACCTACTCCAAGACCCTGGCCGCCATGCCCGACACGTCCGTGCAGGACTACGTCCGGGCAGAACAGGGCATCGAGCGGCTCCGGGACGGATTCGCGGAGTACTTCCACCACTACGACCTCCTGCTGCTCCCGGTGACCACGATCCCCGCACACCAGCACCAGCTCGGGCAGTTCACCCTCGACGGCCACACCGTCGGCCCCTTCCACGTGTCCTCGACGACCGTCCCGTTCAACCTGACGGGACTGCCGGCCCTGTCCATGCGGTTCGGCACCAGCAACGACGGCATGCCGTCGGAGTCCAGCTGGCGGCCACCTGGCACGCGGAGTTGACGATCCTGCACATCGCCTCGCTCCTGGAAGCACTCAGCCCGGTCCGCGACCAGCACCCCGCCCTCTGACAACCGCGAAGGGACCCCACCGCAAGGCGTACCACCGCGCCGACTGGAGCATGAAACAGCCGCGCACCAGTGACCCGCCCCCTTGCCGGACGGGCATACGCGCAGGCCTGCGGTGGCGCCGGAGCCGACATGGCGGCCTGTGCGGGCGGGCCCGGTGACCGGGCCGCCCGCCGGGGGGGGGCGCCTTGTCACAGGCGACGGGAAACCTGCCCGGCCACCGAGGCCGCATCGGCCACCTCCGCCGGCTCCACGGTCACATCCCGGGGACCACGACGGCCTCGCGCCCGGCGGCAAAAGCCGTAGGCTTGCGTTAAGCAAGTCTGGAGGTGCGCCATGCCCGGACCCCGCCGCGGAACCGCCGACGGACCGTGCCCGATCGGACGGGCCGCCGACATCCTGGGCGACCGGTGGACGTTGCTGATCATGCGCAACGCCACCATCGGGATGACACGCTTCGACGAGTTCAAGGCCGAACTGGACATCGCCGACAACGTCCTGTCCAACCGTCTGCGGCAGCTCGTCGAGTCGGGGCTCCTCGCGCGCGCCCCTTACCGGCCCGAGGGCGGCGGCCGCACCCGCGAGGAGTACCGGCTGACGCGCGCGGGTGAGGACCTGCTCCCCGTCCTGCACGCCATGATGGTGTGGGGGAACAGCCACAGCGAGCCCGCGTCACCGACGCAGCCGATGCGTCTCGTGCACAGCACGTGCGGGCAGTCGTTCGAACCCGGCCGCCGCTGCCCGCGCTGCCGCAAGGCGGTACCGCGCTCCGAGACCGCCTGGGTCAGGCCCTGGCGAAGCAACCTCGCCCAGGTCCTGGGCGCCGCCGGGACCGGGTGAACCACCCCGCAGTGCCCGAAATGCTGGCTTTTGTTGAGAGAGTCCGTCCTACGTCTTAGACTGGCTCCTACAAGACAAGCCAGAAGGGAGCCGGTCATGGCCCACCACACCACGACGACGCACCCGGCGATCCGCGCACTCCCCCGCTCCGTCACCCGGCTGGAGATCCCGGCCGGAACGAACTACAAACAGTTCCGGGCCCGCTTCGAACAGGCGGTCCCGCCGCTGGACTACCGGCGCACCTTCGAGCTCGTCACCGAACGGGCTTCGTGGAGCGCCGTACGCAAGCTCGCCGACGAGAGCGCACCCCTGGGGTTCATGATCTACTGGAAGTTCGACGCCCAGCCGCTCTTCGGCGTCGCCGGCGACCAAGCCCGCTGCACCGAGTACCTGATGGGCAATCACACCATCGCCGAGCGCATGTACCGTCACGACGCCGGAGCCCTGATGTACGCACCCCTGCGCACCACGATCCACGAATCCCCCACAGGCGAGGCGATGTTCGCCATCGACCGCCCCAGCGACACGGTGAGCGCGCTCGGCCGGCCCGAGATCACCGAAGTGGGACGCGAGCTGGACCGCAAAGTCGGCGCACTCCTCACCCATCTCGGCCTCCCCGTACCCGACGAACTCACCTGACCTGCCGGCAAAAACCCCCTGGGCATCCCGACCGCCACGCTGGTGGCCGACCCCGGCTGCCCGCGCGAGGAGTCTGTCCAACGAACGGCACCTCTCTGATCGCCCCCGCTTGACACAGAGAGGTGCCGTTCCACTTACAGTCCCCCCACGCCAATGCCGGTACGGACACCGAGGCGGGCAGCCCGTTCCCGGCTCTGTTCGGCACCGCCGACCCCGGCCGGATCCACCTGTCAAGGCGACCCTTCCTTCCGCCTCTGGCCCGGCGGCGGAGCCCGGCTCAAGCTCCGCCGGAACGCCGACGCGCTAGGCACGGCGATGGACCCGGCCTCGCCATGGGCGACCCGCACGCTGCAGTCACGGTTGCCGGAAATCCGGGCCCGCCTCGGCATGACTCCACAGGGAGAGCCGTACCTGCCACGTCCCAAGGACGGGTACTGCTTCCACCCGTCGATCCGTTCTCGTACGCGGCTGCCCGTTCGACGGCCAGGAGTACCCGTGGGCCGCGTCGGTGCAGCAGGACATGCTGTCCCGCATCATCGACGTCGTGCACACGCTCGCCGCCTGGCACACCGCTGGTGACGCACCGGACTGGGGCGCGGCCCGGGCCGCGGTGCTGCATGGCGGCCCCCGGCCCACTGCCGAACAGATCCGTCAGCGGGCCAGGGAAGCAGGCGCTGAGCTGCCTACCCCGTGGGCGCAGCCCAGTTGTGAGGAGCAAGGCCATCTGACAAGAGACTGGCCGCAGCAGCCTCGCTCCTGCGGTCACTCTCTGTGCCATGCCTGCCTGCGGTTCTAGAAACCGCCGGCCCCATAGATCTTCCTGGCGTGCGACGCGAAGGCTCGCGGCCCCAGCACGGGCATGATGATGCGCGGCACGAGGGGAGCGCTGGCCAGCATCAGCGTGACGACCGCCGGTTCGGCAAGAGAAGCCAGCATGCCGAACACGATGGGCAGCTTCCTCTTGGGAAGGCCGTTGATGGCATGGTCTCCTAGCGCGTGCCACTCGGCCGCGGTGATGTACCGGTCGACGATGGGCAGCACCTCCGCCTCCTCGACGGCCAAGTGCGCTGTCAGTTCCTCACCGAGCGCCCGCAGCGCCGCAGCGAGCTGGTCGCGGTCGGATGCGGCGGCATTCCTTCTCCACCGCACAAGACTGGAGGAGCATGTGGCGATCAGGCCGTCGATCTGAGTGTGCTGCTCTTCCATGAGCGCCAGCGTCGGGGCCACATCCTGCGTCGCCCGCGCTATGAGCTTCGGCCACAGCAGCTCGTCCTCGCCCTTGTGATGCAGGTGCAAGAACTCCTTGATCAACTCGATATGGTCTGCCACAACGGCGGCCCTGGCCGTGTCGCCAGGGGAGACGGCCAGGACGAGGCTGGGCATCTTGCCGTAGGCCCTGCGGAAGGCTTCATGGACGACGAGCATGTCGCGGATGTCGGCGCGGCCGTGGGCGTTGGTCATTGTTTTCCTTCGGGTGTCAGCAGCGTCTGATCGGCCTGCATCCCGGCCAAGGGAGGCGCCCAGGTCGACCGCAGCCGCATTCGGGATTTCAGGGGACTCCGGCGCTCGGCCTGAACGGAACTGCGATGGAGTTCAGCCCCCCTCTGAGCCAGAAGACAGGGCGCGAGTGCGCGCGAGGCCTGCACGCTTCTGGGATGTGGGGGCAGGCGCGCTCCGAACGATCGTCTCTACGCTCGTCCACCGCTCAGGCACCTGCCACCCGGCCACGCGAGTGGCAGGAAATGTGGAGAAGTTGGAGTAGGCGGCGGGCACGCCGGTCTTCCCCACCACGATGGCCAGTGGCCTTTCCCTCCACCGATCGTCGGCGACCCCGATGACGGCTGCTTCCGCGACCGCGGAGTACACCATGAGGTCCTTCTCCAGTTCGACGGAGGAGATCCACTCACCACCGGACTGGATCACATCCTTGACCTCGTCCGTGAGGGTGGGATAGCCATCCGGGCGCACCGGCCGGGGTCCCCGGTGCGCAGCCAGCCGTCCAAGCTGAACTCGTCCTCAAGGGCAGGTTGTCGGCGCGCCTGCGCCGCCAAAGCAGGAGCCCGCGATCCACGAGCGGCGCCTTGCCATCGTGGGCAAGTACTTCACCCTCGGTGCCAAGCAACCTGGCCTGCGCCAACGCCGGGAAACAGCCCTGCGTGATGCGGTAGGCCATTCCTACTCATGATCGAGTCCGGCCGGTGGAACTGCCAGAAAGCCGTCATGCCCACGCGTGGAAGCGTCGCATCCCGCGACGCTTTTCGAGGTTCCTCATGAGCGGACGGAGGGCAGGCCGAACCGCCTACGACGAAAGCCCGCCGACTGCTCACATCCCGTGGCCGGGCGTCGAGCTCGCTCAGCAGGGCCGTCCCAATGCCGCGGGCCGGCCATGCGCGATCATCTCCGCCAAAGCAGCGGGCTGCATCCCGCGAGCTGTTCCGCGTGATGGAGGATCCAGCCCGCCGCGGTCAGTGCCCGCTCCTGGTCACGAAATGTCTGTCGAGCGGCTCAACGCGTCCCAGGTGACCATGTCGGACAGCAGGGCCTCGTGGTGCTCACGCATGGCGTCGACCGCATCACTGCCGAGTACGAGACGGAGGGGCGGGTTCTCGGCGTCGAGCACATCGAGAATGGCCGCCGCGGCCTTCGCAGGGTCACCCGGTTCATTGCCCTGCACTCCCGCGACCATCTGGCGGAGGCCACCCGAAGTCGCGGCGTAGGCCGGGTTCTCGGGAGCCAGGACCATGTTCTTGGTGATCTTGGTGCGGAACATGCCGGGCTCCACGATCAGTACCCGAATGCCCAGAGGCGCCAGCTCACTCGACAGCGACTCGCTGAGGGCCTCAACCGCGTGTTTCGACGCGTCGTAGCCGCCCAGCCCCGGGTAGGTCATCCGGCCGCCCTGGGAGCTCATCTGCACGATCGTCCCGCTGCCCTGCTCGCGCATCATGGGGACCACCGCCTTGGTGACCTCCGCCGTACCGAAGAAGTTGACCTCCATCAGCGATCGCAGCTGCTCCATCGAGGTTTCCTCGACGGAGCCGAGCATGGTGAACCCGGCGTTGTTCACCAGGACGTCGATGCGGCCGAACACGCCCTGCGTCGCCTTCACCGCGGCCTGGATGGATGCCGGATCCGTCACGTCGAGTGCCGCCGCGCTGACCCGGTCACCGCCGGCCTGCACGAGGTCGGCGAGCGCCTCCGGGCGGCGCGCGGTGACCATGACCCGGTCACCGGCGGCCAGCGCTGCCAGCGCGATCTCTCGGCCGAACCCGGTCGAGCAGCCCGTGATCAGCCAGACGCGGCCCTGCGTGTCGTTCGTCATTCGCATGCCTTTCAAAGGGGTGTTTACCGAGGTCAATCGTTGTCTCGGCACCCAGCGCCGTCCAACATCGGCTACCTGTGGCGGCCATAGGCTCTACCTGTGACCCCTGATCTCCGACAGTTGAGAACTTCGTAGCCGTCGCCGAGGAGTCACGCCACACGCGGGCAGCGAGCTGCTGATGATCAGCCGGCAGCTCCTGGCGCAGCAGATCACCTTGCTGGAGTGCATGGCCGGGTGTGAAGCACTTCGACCGTGCATCCGGGCACCAGGCTGACCACTCTCGGCGTCCTGCCGGTTGACCGATCGCTCGACGGTGTTGCGTTTCTTGTAGCGGTCGGCGCCGATGCCGGGTGACCGTCTGCTGCGTGAGCCTTTGCGTAGGCGGGCGGCTTGCCTGTCGGTCTTCTCCTGGTTCGTGTGCCGGATGCCCCCGCGCCGCAGGTATGGGCGGCACGGGCCGTTGCTGCAGGTCTTGTCCGCCACGAACTGTCGGGTTTCTTGCGGTCTCTGCCCGGTCCGATTTTGGGGCCGGCCGCGTCGACGCCGTCGGACCCGTCCTGCCTGGGGCTTCGTGGCAACGCTGCCGCACGCATCATGCCCGCGATCTGCTCTCCAAGGTACCGAAATCGGCCCAGCCATGGGTGGCGACGCTGCTGCGGACGGTCTTCGAACAGCCCGATGCCGACGCCGTCCAAGCCCGGATGCGGCACGTACCGGACACGGAGGCAGAATTCCCCAAGGTCGCCGAGCACCTGGATTCCGCCCGCCACGACCTGCTGGCTTTCACTGCCTTCCCGCGTGAGACCTGGCGGCGGATCTGGTCGAACTGTGAGAATTGTCGGGCGTTGCCCGTGTCCTGGCCTGGCCCGTGGTCCAACTGGCACCCGTGCCTACGGATTGATCTGCCGACCGCGGCATGGGAGCGGTCGCCTTCCGATCCGGCCGGACTGCCGTGTCCCGATAGGGGCCTTGCCATCGACGGCGCCATCACCGCTCTGACAGGCAGTCCGCGTCGCCCGTGCGTCTTCGATGCGATCAAGGACTTCCATGCCCGTGACGGGCGTCCATACGAACATCGTGCCCACAATCATCGGGCCTGAGATCGTCTTGGGGGCGACAAGCACAAGGACATCCACGTGGCGGCCCTGATCACCCGCACCGGAGTCCTGCTCGAGCACAAGGCATTCCCAGCCGACTCGACCGGCCATCGCATGCTCACCACCTGGGCCCGCTCGCAAGGCCCGGTTCACAAGGCCGGAGTGGAGCTACAAGCTCGCCAAGGGTTCCGCGGTCAAAGCTCGCACGCAGGCCATCAATCAGCTCAAGGCCGTCCTCATCACGTCCCCGCCGATCTGCGGGAACAGCTGACGCCACTCAGCAACCCCAAACTCATCCAGGCATCCCCAAACCGGCAAAACCCAGCGCAGGCGCCTCAACCGCGGGGGGGGGGCGACTGCCAAGCCAACGCCGCCCTCTACCGCATCATCCAAAGCCGCCTGCGCTGGGACAGCCGCACCCAGATCGGCGCCCTCCTGGCCGAATGGAACGACGAGTGGACAGAGGCCCGCCGCCGCGACCTCCTCGCCAAGGCCCAGCTCCACCCGATCGAGTCAGTCACCGAGTGGCCGTCAATACACCACTCCAACGGACGTGACCAACGCGGGCCAAGCTGGCTACAGGGAGGGCTCAGGTGGTCAGGTAGGTCCAGGTCTCTACGTGACGAAATCCCAGTGACTCATAAATGGGCCGGGACATGGGCGAGTTCTGTGTGAACGCGAGCTTGGCGCCGGCTTGGCGGGCATCGTGCAGGCGCGTCAGCACGAGGGCGCGGTAGTAGCCGTTACCGCGGTGCTGAGGAGGGACCGAGCCGTTGAACAGGCCGACCCGGTCTCCCATCAGAACGTTGAAGCCGGTTGCTACGGTCTCACCGTCCCGCTCAACAACGTAGCCAGCCATGCCAGGACCGTCGAGCATCGCAGGGGCTGCCATGACGGCTGCGACTTCGGCAGGCATTCCAAAACCCTGCACAAGTGCGTCGGCGTAGCCGCGCGGGTCCGGTCCGGAGAGCGTGCGGACCACGGCCCCTTCAGGCAGTTGCGGCGCAGGCAGGGTGATGTCCTCTTCGAGAGCAAGCAGGGGCAGCCGGATGGTGTTTGCCAGTCCGTACCTCGCCGCGAAGGCGGCTACCTCCGCAGACGGCTCGCCTCGCACCTGTACCGACCAGGGCAGCTGCCCGCCCGCCAGCTCTCCGGCAAGTTCCGCGGCTTCCACGAAGTCCGGTGCAGCTTCGAAGCTCAGTCCGTTCAGTGTCGGAATCGGCATGGCACTGACCAACAGCCTCGTCCCACTGGCCCCTTGGCGCATGTACGCCCCGGGAATCACCCCGACCAGCCTCTCGACCACCTCGAAGAATCCCTCAACAACCTGGTCTGAATGCATCCTATTCATTCCCGCACCCCAACAGTCTCAGCCATCTCTTCCGACCGCCATGCACCACACTTCAACGGTGTCCAAATATTCCCGGTCGAGGTCGCCGAAACAGGGCGCGTCGAATTTCATTCCTATGGAAGTCCGCCGGAAGGATTCGGCCGGATCGCCCGGACCTCCGACTTCTCACGACGACCACCGACGGGGCGCGGTCAGATATTGATCGTTTTGTGCTCAACGTATTCGCTGAGGCCCGCCGAGCCAAATTCTCGCCCGATGCCGCTGGCCTTGTATCCGCCGAAAGGGCCTTCAAAGCTCACCGGCGCGGCGTTCACCATGAAGAATCCGGTACGGATTCGGCGGGCGATGTCAACACCGTGGTCGGTGTCGGCCGTCCAAACACCGCCGCCGAGGCCGTAGGGCGAGTCGTTGGCGATCCTGATCGCGTCTTCCTCGTCCTCGTAAGGGATCACCACGAGAACGGGACCGAAGATCTCCTCCTGAGCGATCCGCATGTGGTTATCGACGTCGGCGAACAGGGTGGGCTTGACGTAGTTTCCGCCCTCCAGTCCTTCCGGCACATCCGCTCCGCCGGTGACCAGGCGGGCTCCCTCCGCGATACCCAGCTCGATGTACGACCGTACCCGTCGCTGCTGGTCCGCCCTGACCATTGGGCCAACGAAGGTGGTTGCGTCAGCGGGATCTCCCACCACGAGATTTTCCACTGTCACCTTGAGCGCCGCGACGACTTCCTCGTAACGGCTTCTCGGAGCGAGGACTCGGGTGTGCGCCTGGCAGTTTTCCGCATTGTTGGCGAACGAGGCGAACTTGATGCCGTCCGTGACGGCGGAGAGGTCCGCGTCCTCAAGGATGATCGTGGCCGACTTACCGCCCAGCTCCAAGCTGACCCGCTTGAGCTGTTCGCCCGCGATGGCTGCGATCCGCCGTCCGGCAGCCGTGGATCCGGTGAAGGAAATCTTGTCGACGTCAGGGTGGGCGACCAGATACTCGCTGGTCTCGCGGTCCGCGGGCATGATGCTGACCACGCCCTCGGGAAATCCCGCCTCTGCGATGATCTCTGCGAGCATGAACACGCTCAGGGAGTTCTCCGGTGAGGCTTTGAGGATGACCGTGTTGCCGGCCAGCAGGGCTGGGACGAGCTTGGTCAGTGCCGACTGATGGGGAGCGTTCCACGGGATCACGGCGGCGACCACCCCAATTGGCTCCCGGCGTACCAAGCCCTTGGCCGCACCGGACGGGTCGAGGGCTTCCTCCCAGCCGAAGGCCGCCGCGGCACGCAGGTAGGCGTCTGTCTGGCCTGCGAGCGCGGTCTGGAGGTAGCTGGTGAACCAGATAGGGGCGCCCCGCTCCGCGCTGATCAGTCTGGCGGCTTCGGCGGCTCGCGCCGCGTGGAGCTCGTTGAAGCGGGCGACCAGGTCCTGCCGCTCCTGGGGGGTGGTCAGCGGCCACGGCCCGTGGTCGAAGGCGTTCCGAGCGGCGGCCACTGCCTTGTCGACATCGGCCGAGGTGGCCTGCACGGCACGTCCGACCAAGGACTGGTCGTGCGGTGACCGGATGTCGAGCAGCTCGGCCGAGCTGGGCTTCACCCACTCGCCGCCAATGAAGAGTTTGTCATAGATGATCACGTTGGCACACTTTCCGAGCCTCAGGCTCAAAGCAGGTGGGGGGCTATCGATTTGAGGCGGGTAACCGCCTTGTCACCTGAAACGGTCAGGCGTCCTGAAGGTGGAGCATTTCCACGGGGCCGCGGGCCGAAAGCGCGGGACCACGGCCTGCCGCGCAGGGTTTGCGGGTCGATACCGGCTCGTGCCGCTGTGTGGAGGATTAGCACCCGGTCGCGCCTGACAGATTGACTGCCGGGTATGCCGGCGGTGCTGCCATGAGCGGGTGGGAGTTGTCGTCTCAGGGACGCTGCGCGGGCCAGGCCCCGGGGTCAGGCGTGTGAGGTCCGGCTGTCGACCCAGTCGATGATCAGTGCGCGATCGTCGAATTGCCAGGTGCCTTCGACGCGGACGAATACGTCGAAGTATCGGATTGCCATAACCATGAGTGTGCGTTCACCCTCTTGCTCCGAGAGGTGATGTGCGAGGCAGTAGGTTTCGCCGGTGGCACGATCGCCGTCCACGGCGATCGTGCTTTGACCGTTGAGGTGGGTCGTCGCAGTGTGGTTTTTCAGGCTTTCAAAGGCGTTCTGGAGTTCGGTGCGTCCGTTCAGCTCCACGTCCGGCGAAGTCGTCGCGGGGTCGCCGGAGTAGGTAGCGAGATGGGCGTTCTTCGTGAACAGTGCAGCTTGCCGTGCGGGTTCGCGTCGGTCGGCGTGGTGGGAGTAGGCGTCGACGAGTTCGCGGATCGCGATCCGGTCGCTGAGTTCTTGAGGAGTGCGAGTAATCATGGTGCGACTTTCTTGAGTAGCGGTTGACAGGCAGAAGCGTGTGGCGCTTCCTGAGGCTCGGTTCGACGCGGGGTGCAGCGCTGCTCACGCGGCAGGGCACCTGGTGGCCGGCGTTCCACGCTCGATACGCCGTTGCTGCCGTTGCGGCACGGGCACCAGGGGCCGCACAGCGCACCGGACGTGATCCAACGAGCTGCGGCGTGGCCGTGGTCACAAGGGACCGGCGAGGTGGCTGAGCAGGCCCGGCAATCGGAGAGTGACGTGGCGGCCCCGGTCACGACCGGAATGTCGAGCGGCTGAGGGGCTCCCAGGTTGCGATGCCGGTTGTCGAACACGGACAGTGTTGTCGTGACCGCGACAAGGTGGAGAGCGGGCCCCTTACGTTCGGCATCACTGTGCTGACACCATCACCGCCGGTGTGCGCAAAATCGGCAAGCCTTTCCGACAGCGTGCAGTGACCATCCCCCAGTCGCCGGGAGGCCGGTGTTGCCAGGGCATCTCCCGGCCGATTCCCACCAAGCAGCCCGTGATCGACCAGCCGCTTTCCTGTGTGCCGCGTGTCATTCCTGTGTCCTTCAATCCGGCATTCACCGAGGTCAATGGTTGTCTCGGGGCCTCGTGGCCGTCCAACACCGATTACCTGTCGCGGTTGTAAGCTCTTCCTGTGACACCTGATCTTCGGCAGCTGAGATACTTCGTCGCCGTCGCCGAGGAGTCCAGCTACACGCGTGCCGCCGACCGCCTCATGATCAGCCAGCAGTCCCTTTCCCAGCAGATAAGCCTGCTCGAGCGGATGCTGGGCGTGAGGCTCTTCGACCGCGGCACCCGGGGCACCAGCCTGACCCCGGTCGGAGCCCTCTTCCTTCCTGAAGCCCGCGCGGTACTGGACCGGGCCGACGAAGCCATCGACGTCGTGGCACGGGCAGCGCGCGGCGAGATCGGCACCCTGCGCCTCGCCTTCCTCGCCACCACGACGAACCACCTGCTCCCGCCGGTGGTCCGGGCCGTACGACAACGCCTGCCGAGTCTGACGCTGTCGACCGAGGAGACCACGATCGCACCTCTGATCGACGGCCTGCTCAAGGGACGCTACGACGTCGCATTCACCCGGCCTCCGCTGGTGGACGGCCTGAAGACGAGGACGCTGGTGGTCGAGCCGGTGTGCGCGGTCCTGCCCGAGGACCATCCGCTCGCGGGGCGCACGGAACTCGCCTTGGGGGAACTGGCGGACGAACGCTGGGTGCTGACACCACGCAGCTCGTGGGAACCCTGGCACCAGGCATTCGACAGCTCCTTCCGTACGGCCGGCTTCACCCCCGACGTCGTTCATCGGGACGCGAGCGTGCAAGGGCTGCTCGGCCTCGTGGCGGCCGGCGTCGGGGTGACGCGCCTGGCCCGGTCAGCAAGCAGTCTTCGCCGCACCGGTGTGGTGTTCGTACCGCTGACCGGAGAGTTCGCCCCCACTGAGATGGTCTGGTCGCCCGGAAACACGTCACCCGCATTGAGCGGGCTACTGCGCGTGGTCACGGACATGGCCGCTTCCACCGACCTCACCGAGTCCGGCTGACTGGCGCAGTGCCGGGGGCTGACGTGGGTTCCACGTCCGGCGATGCTCTCGTACACCAGGAGTCTGCACCCGGCGATGCAGACGGAGCCTGATGCTCTCCGGCACGGGGACGAAGCGGGGCTGTCGGCGGCCTGTCCCGGGGTGACGATGATCGATGCTGGCCAAGGCCCCTGTCCGCCGGTCCAGAACCGCCGGATCACGCCCTCGGACTGCTGCCGCGGCCACACGGGGCGGGCACGGACCGTACGCGCCGGTCGGCAGGTACGACCGATGAGCCCGTTCCTCACAGGCCAGGCACTCGCGGCACGCAAGAAGATCTACCGCCCGGACCCGCCGCGAAGGCGTAGTCCGCAGACCGATCACGACTCGATGCGCGTCCTGGTCGTCGGCGGGACGCTCGGCGTCGACAAGACGGCCGCTGGGTGTACGAATGGCGGTCACCTCTTCAATCCCGGTGACCACGACGGGCGTTGCCGGATCGTCGTACACCGTCCCCAGGTGCTCCCTGGCGTGAACGCCGTCTCGAGGTACCAGGTGGCTTCCGGGCCGGCCGCAGAGCCAGGCAGCCAGACCGCAGGTCAGCGCGGGCCGGCCTGGGGAATCAAGCCGAACGACTTTGAGATCACCTGCGCAAAGAGCCCACCCACCCGCCGGCTACACCGAACGCGCCGACGGCCGGATGCACCGCACACAAGGGGCCCATGTGACGTCAGGGGTCAGTGCTCACGGTCGCATGAAGGCGCGGGAAGGGTGTGCCGCAACGGGACGCATCCGCTGCGACCTGCGGAAACCCGAGGCATCACCGTCCGGTGAAGCACTTTTCGATCAAGGAAATACCTTTGACAATCGTTAAGTTTGCAAGCGTTGCTTGCGTCAAAGTTAAAGGTCGGGTACCTTTCCGGTGTGGGTCGGAGCCGGCGGTGATCGGCTGGCCCCCTTGCCTGATCGCATGCCCGTTGTGGCAGCCGGGCTGTATGCGCCGCTGTGCAGGCGCTCTCACATCGATGAACACATGACGCAGCGAGTGCTGCCCTTTCGACGTTCAGGAATCACCATCTGAAGGACGCCCCCATGGACTTGAAGCTCGAAATGGTCGTGCTCCCCGTCTCCGACATCGATCGGGCCAAGGCCTTCTACGAAGAGGCCGGCTTCCGTCTCGACGTCGATTGCACGGCCGGCGACGACTTCCGGGGTGGTGCACTTCACCCCGCCCGGCTCCGAGTGCTCGATCATCTTCGGCGAGGGGATGACCGGCATCCCCGCGGGCGCGTTCCAGGGCCTGTATCTCATCGTGTCCGACATCGACGAGGCCCGCGCAGAGCTACGGGCCGCGGTATCGCCGTCAGTGAGATCTTCCACGACGAGGGTGGTCTCCTCCACCACGGCCACCAGGGCGGCGGGTGCGTCCACGACGGTGAGGGCCAGCGGAGTATCACCGGCCCGCACCCCGAGCGCGCCTCCTACGGTTCCTACCTGGCCTTCAGCGACCCGGACGGCAACGGCTGGGTACTCCAGGAAGTGAGCAAGCGGCTCCCCGGCCGCTGAGCTCGCCCCAGCCCGGCCCCCCACCCGGTGCCGGACCGGGCTGTGCGGCCGCCGGTCCCCCCTGCCACGTCCGGCGCACCACCACCGGCACAACCCCACGCGCCCCGCCCCGGCGGCCATCACGGGAGTCCGCCGACGGGCTGCCCGCCCCCCCATTCGCTGCAGGCGACGGCGAGCGCGCGTGCCGGCAGTCAGCAGTCATCCGGGCCCTGCCATTTCCGACCCGATTCCCCCCACCCGTACGGAGCAGTGATGAACGAGACCACCCGCACTTACGACGTGATCGTCATCGGCGCGGGGCCGGTGGGCGAGAACGTGGCCGAACGCGCTCGTGCCGCCGGGCTGAGCACCGTGATCGTGGAGCGTGAACTGCTGGGCGGCGAGTGCTCCTTCTGGGCCTGCGACCCCAGCAAGGCGCTGCTGCGCCCGGTGGTGGTGCAGGCTGACGCGCGCCGGGTGCCCGGGCTTGACCGGGCGGTCGCCGGGCCTTTGGACGCCAGGGCGGTCCTGGCTCACCGCGACAAGATGGCCTCCTGCTGGAAGGACGAGGCCCAGGTCGGCCGACTGGAGTCGGCCGGCGTCGATCTGATCCGCGGCCACGGCCGTGTCGACGGCCCCCGAACCGTCCGCGTCGAGACCGCCGGCGGGGACCCGATCACGCTGTCGGCGCGGCATGCCGTGGCGGTGGCCACCGGCACCCATGCGGCTGTGCCCGCACTTCCCGGCCTGGACACCGTCCGCGCATGGACCAGCCGTGAGGCAACCAGTGCCGGCCAGGTCCCCTCACGCCTGGCCATCGTCGGCGGCGGCGTTGTGGCCGTCGAGATGGCCACCGCCTGGCAGGCGCTCGGCTCCGAGGTGACCCTGCTGGTCCGCGAGGAAGGGCTGCTGCAGCGGATGGAATCCTTCGCCAGCCGGTTGGTGGCCGACGGCCTGCGCGAGGCCGGCGTCGACGTCCGGTTCACCACCTCCGTGGCCCGCCTGGCGCGTGAGAACGGCGAGGTCCAGATCGCCCTTGCCGACGGCGGGCACGTGGTGGCGGACGAGATCCTTTTCACCACCGGCCGGGCCCCCAACACCTGGGACCTGGGGCTGGAGACGATCGGTCTCACCCCGGGCGACTGGCTGAAGGTGGACGACACCTTCCGGGTGACCGGCGTCGCCGACGGCTGGTTGTACGCCGTCGGCGACGTCAACCACCGCGCCCTGCTGACCCACCAGGGCAAGTACCAGGCCCGCATCGCCGGCGCCGTCATCGGGGCGCGCGCACGCGGCGAGGTGGTCGACGACACCCTGTGGGGTGCGCATGTGGCCACCGCCGACCACATGGCCGTACCACAGGTGGTCTTCACGCATCCGGAAGTCGCCTCCGTCGGCATGACCACTCGCGACGCCATCGGTTTCGGGCACCGGATCAAGGTGGTCGACTACGACCTGGCGCACGTGGCGGGCGCCCACCAGTACGTCCAGGGGTACCGCGGCCAGGCCCGCATGCTCGTCGACGTCGACCGTGGCACCGTGGCCGGCGTGACGTTCGCCGGGCCCGGCGTGGCAGAACTGGTGCATTCGGCCACCGTCGCCGTCGCCGGCGAGGTACCGATCGACCGGCTCTGGCATGCCGTGCCCGCCTTCCCCACGATCAGCGAGATCTGGCTGAGGCTGCTGGAAACCCACCGGGGCCAAGGCGCCAGGGCCGCCGGACGTGAGCGCCCAACGCCTTTGGCGTTCGCCGCCGACCGTTGATCACCCCGCGTTGCGCCGCCCCGCGCCAGGGACCCCTCCCGCGGACCTCGTCCCGCTCACCTGCCGCAGGATGCACGCCCTCCCCATACGCCGCGCCGGGCGACAGCTCGGCAAGGAACGCGCCGCCGCCCGCAGGTCGCGCATCGCGGGTCGCGGGTCGCGGGTCGCGTGACTGTCATGACGGTGGCTGCCGGTACCGCGTCACGTTACCTAGGAACGACGCCACCGCCGCCACGGAATCTAGGTCACGTTCCGGATTACCGCACTTACAGCCCGCGCCCATGATTGAAGTGCGCCGGAAACCGGGAGCGGGCCACACGGCCTCAGCCGACCGGCGGGATCTCGATTCGCGGAAATCTCGGCGACTTCGTGTCGCCCGCCTTTCTGCTCATTCATTTAGACCTTTGGGAGACCATCATGTCCGTCACCACCGACCGACACGCCATCCGCCCGTTCACCGTCCAGTTCTCCGAGGCGGAGCTCGCGGACCTGCGGCAGCGCATCCAGGCCACGCGCTTCCCCGAGAAGGAGACCGTCGAGGACCAGTCCCAGGGCACCCAGCTCGACACGGTGCGCAAGCTCGCGGAGTACTGGGCGAACCAGTACGACTGGCGCAAGGTCGAGGCGAAGCTGAACTCCTACCCGCAGTTCATCACCGAGATCGACGGGCTGGACATTCACTTCATCCACGTCCGCTCCAACCACGAGGACGCACTGCCGGTCATCGTCACGCACGGCTGGCCGGGCTCGGTCGTCGAGCAGCTGAAGATCATCGAGCCGCTGACCAACCCCACCGCCCACGGCGGCGACGCCTCCGACGCCTTCCACGTGGTGATCCCCTCGATGCCCGGCTACGGCTTCTCCGGCAAGCCTGCCGCCAAGGGCTGGGGCCCCGAGCGCATCGCCCGCGCTTGGGGTGAGCTGATGGAGCGCCTGGGCTACACCAAGTACGTCGCGCAGGGCGGCGACTGGGGCGCGATCGTCACCGACCTGATGGGTGCGCGGGAGCCGCAGGGCCTGGCCGGCCTCCACACCAACATGCCCAAGGTGATTCCGGCCGACATCGACGCCGCGCTCGCCAAGGGCGACCCGCTGCCCGAAGGCCTGTCGCTGTCCGAGGAGGAGCAGGCCGCGGTCGAGCAGCTCGGCTTCGTCTACCGGCACGTGTACTACGCCTACATGATGGGCGACCGCCCGCAGTCCCTGACCGGGCTCGCGGACTCCCCTGTGGGCCTGGCCTCTTTCATGCTCGACCACGACGCGAAGAGCCTGGCCCTGATCACCCGGGCTTTCAACGGCGTCGACGAGGGCCTGTCCCGCGATGACGTCCTGGACAACATCACGCTCTTCTGGCTGACCAACACGGCGATCTCCGCGGCACGTCTGTACGCGGAGAACACCACCTCGTTCTTCGGCATCAACAACGTCAAGCTCCCGGTCGCCGTCAGTGCCTTCCCCGACGAGCTCTACCAGGCCCCCAAGAGCTGGACCGAGCAGGCCTACCCCAACCTCGTCCACTACAACCGGCTCCCCAAGGGCGGTCACTTCGCCGCCTGGGAGCAGCCGGAACTGCTGGTCCGCGAAATGCGTGCGGGCTTCCGCTCGATGCGCTGACGCATCGGCCCGTGCCCTACCGCGTGCACAAGCCGTAGCCAGACGGGGCGGCCGGGCGGCTCGACACCGAGCTGCCCGGCCGCCCCGGGCCACCCGGGGGCCGTGGACTGCCCCACCGAAGCCCTGCGGGCGCCGCACACCACGCCCCTGCACCCGATCACTGCCCCGTGACCGCCGCACCGAGTGAGCGCAGCGGGCCGCCCCCTTCCGCCGAGAAGGGGGTCTGTTGTCAGTTTGGAGAACCACATGTCCTCAGCAACAGCGGTGCCCGGCGACACTGCATGCCTGCCGGCCACAACCGACCATGTCAAGGGCCGGCATCGGGGGAAAGCGGCATCCGAACGCCTGCGAGACCTCTGGCCGGCCGACACGGGCGGCACCGCCGCACCGCAGCGGCCCTCCGCGTACCAGGGCGGACAGGAACCGCTCCCGCTCCCGCATCGATCCCGTCCACCCGGTCAGGTGCACGGGCGAAGGCGACAGTGACAGCGCCGTGATCCGGCAGCCGGCCAGCAGGGAGACCGCACTCGCGCGGTTCGACCGAGAGGCCACGCCCTTCCTCGGCCGAATGTACGCAGCCGCGACAATCATGGCCTGCGGCCATGCCGATCCCGGCGACCTGGTTCAGCGCACCTACCAGCAGGCATTCCAGGCGTTCGAGACGCTGCCCGAGAAAGCCGGCGTGAGAGTCCGGCTGTTCCAGATCCTCGCCGACACCGCGCTCGACACCTCCGGCGACCCGAACCGGCCCGGGGACATGGTCTTCCAGCCCGCCGCACAACGCCCCCAGGAGGTCCCGTGTGAGCGGGCTTTGGTCCCCGACGACCACGCGGCCCGGGTCACACAGGCACTGGACCTGCTGCCCGACGAGGAAGTGTCCGCCGCGCTGCGGCGCCTGCCCGCCGAGGTGCGGATCGTGGTGTACCTGACCGACGCCGAAGACTTCAGCGCCGCCGACATCGGGCAGATCCTGGACGTCAGCCCGGGTAGTGTGCGATCACGTCTGCGCCACGGCCGGAGACTTCTCCTTGAAACGCTCACAGCCGCCGCCCAACGGTGCGGGCTCCTCGACGAACTGCGTGATCGCGTCCCTGCCAACTGACATCCCCTCACGGGGACTTAGCGGCTTGCGGTGACGTTCGCCGTCAAGCGCTCCAGAACAGCCTTGACATCCGCGGCCTCCGCCGCGGTGAGGCCCGCGGCCTGCCCGATCGTGGCCGGAATGACACGCGCACGCTTGCGCAGTTCCGCGCCCTGCTCGGTGAGGCTGATCTGCACCGAACGCTCGTCGTTCGCCTGGCGCTCGCGCCGCACCAGACCATGGGCCTGCAGGCGCTTGAGCAGCGGCGTCAAGGTGCCGTAGTCGAGTTGCAGGAGCTTGCCCAGCGATTTGATGGGCAGCGCCCCGTGTTCCCACAGCACCAGCATCACCAGGTACTGCGGATAGGTCAGGTCGAACTCTTCCAGCAGGGGCCGGTAGCGGTTGGTCAAGGCCCGCTGCGCCGCGTACAGGGCGAAACACATCTGGTCGTCGAGGAGCAGGCTGACCTCGTCAGCCTCCGCCGCCGGCCGCTCAGCGGCGGGCTGGTTCTCACTCATCGCAACTCCTGTCCGCACAATACTCGCGCACTAAACTGTACACCCCACAACTTCCACGCAGGCCATTATATTGCGCACACCTAAAATTGCGACGCTGGGTCGCGGGACCGGCGCGTGGAGTACACGGCGCCCAATGGCGCCAGCGGCCGAGAGGGCACTACCGAGGGCGCTGGTGTCACCAAGTGCGGCACGGGCATTCCGCGCCCCTTGAGGCAGGCCGCTTCCCAGCGGTACACGGCCGCAACCGGCGTCCACAGTCACATGCCCGATGCCGCGGGGCACGCTTTCGCAGTTGGATCGCAGGCAGCGTCTGTGCGTGCGCGGGGCGGGCCCGGGAGGCCGGCAGCGGACGCGGTCCGCTACACGTCCGCTCCCCCAGCCGGCACGGATGCCCTTCTCCCCCACCAGGAATGCGTGATGCCCCAGTACGTCCCCTTGCAGCAGCCGGTTCTCGAACCGGCTGCCCGCGACTTCACCGAAGCCACCGCCGCCCCGCCGTTCCCCTTCGATCTGGGACCGGCAGCAGGCCGCAGGGCGCTGGAGAAGGTGCAGGCCGCAGAGCACCACCACCTTGAGGTGGAGGACAGCTGGATCGCGGTGTCCGGCGGGCCGAAGGGATGCGTCGCGGTGCGCCTTGTGCGCCCGAGGCACGCTGACGGGCCGCTACCCGCCGTCTTGTACCTCCACGGCGGCGGCTGGGTCTTCGGGGGCACACGCACCCACGACCGCCTGATACGCGAACTGGCCGTCGGCACGCGGGCCGCCGTGATCTTCCCCGAGTACAGCCTTTCCCCCGAGGCCCGCTACCCCCAGGCGCTGGAAGAGTGCTACGCGGTCGCCCGATGGGCCACCCGCCACGGCAGTGAGCACGGCATCGACCCCACACGAATGGCCGTGGCCGGCGACTCCACCGGCGGCAACCTCAGCGCAGCCCTGACGCTGCTGGCCAAGGAACGCGGGGATGTCTCCTTCCGCCATCAGGTGTTGTTCCATCCCGTCACCGACGCGGACTTCGGCACACCCTCCTACCGTCAGTTCGCCGAGGGCTACTTCCTGCGCCGCGATGTCATGCAGTGGTTCTGGGACCAGTACACGACCGACGAAGGACAACGCGCACAGATCACGGCCAGCCCGCTGCGCGCCACCGCGCAGGAACTCGCCGGCCTGCCCCCGGCCCTGGTCATCACCGCGGAAGCCGACGTCCTGAGGGACGAAGGCGAGGCCTACGCCGAGAAACTGCGCACTGCCGGAGTTCCCGTGACCGCGACCCGCTACCAGGCGACCATCCACGACTTCGTCATGCTCAACGCGCTGTCGGCAACCGATGCGGCCCGCACGGCGGTCGCCCAGGCCGTAGCCACCCTCCGCCAGGCGCTTGGCACCGATATCTGACTCCAGGCGGGGGCCTGCGACGCCGTCGCGGTTTGCCACAGCAAGCGTTGCCTCACACAACCATCACTCGGCGTTGCCGCTCCGAGAGACCAAGCGAACACGGGACGGGGCCTCGCACGGCATGGCCGGCATGGCGGTGCTGCGGATGCCCGGCCGACAGTCCATCCAGCAGTCGCGCAACCGCCCTGGTCTCGTCGGGCACCGGGACCCGGACGTTCATGTCGCTACCGGCCACGGCGCCGCAACACCCGGCCGGAGGCGGCCACGGACCCGGCCGACGGTGACCAGACCACCGGGGAGGACAGCCGGCCGTCGCCGGCGACCGCAGGTCGCGCCGGCGGAGCGGGCTTGGTCCTCCGCAGCACCACATCCCGCGTCCATGTATTCTCCTAGTGCAAACGACGGTATGAACTAGTTCAAAGGTCTCTGAATATTTCTGTCTCGCTCTCCACTGCCGATGCGTACGCGGCCGCCGGCCGCACCGTGCCGACCCGGGGCCGAGGACGGACCTGCTGCGACCACGACCTGGTGCCCTCGATCCCCGATGCGGACCGCCTCCGCCGCGTTGCTCCCGTCCGCGACGACGCGGCGGCCGCGCCGCCGGTCCTTCACGCCGGCGCCGGTGAACGGCTCTGCGTGCACGGCCCCACCGGTTCCCCTCCGCCGGGCAGCACCGGAAGGGAGGCCGGGCTCCGCAGGCCGGGCCCGCCGGCGAGAGCCGGCACCCATCGGGCACCCGGGGTTGTCTGCGACCTCGACATGCCGGTCACCGGCCCAGGCCACCACGCCGGACGCTGACCGTAGTCCGCACACAGGCCCCGCCCCTGGCCGGCGAACGGCCGGCTGCGGCCGCACACCACGTCGGCCGGCACGCTCAACCGGCCCCGCCCGCCGTACCCCCGTCCAGGCGCTGCACGCCGGCCCCCGCGCCGGGCGCCGCCGGGCGGGCAGCCCTGCCCCATGCCCATCCCCTGGCTCACGAGAAGAAACGGAAGCAAGCAGTGATCGGTAGTGACTCTTCCCAGCGCGATACGGCCCATGCGCTGATCGGTCGAGACCGCGATCTGCACACGATCCGTGAGCTCGCGGGCCTGGGCACCGGAGGCGGAGCATTGCTGGTCTCGGGGGATGCCGGGGTCGGGAAGACAGCAGTGCTGGACGCCGTCGCGGCGGGAGCCCGCGCCGAGGGCGCCCGGGTACTGCGAGCCGCCGGTGTGGAGTTCGAGGCGAACTGCAGTTACTCGGGTCTCAACCAGGTCCTGTTTCCCTTCCAGCGCGAGATCGAGGATCTGGAGGTGCCCTTCCGTGACGCCCTGCGCGTGGCACTCGGCTTCGAAAGCGGCTCACCGCCCCAGATGCTGATGGTCTCCAACGCCGTGCTGCTCCTGCTGCGGACGGTCGCGGCCGGAGATCCGCTCGTCCTGGTGATCGACGACCTGCCCTGGCTGGACCAGGCCAGTGCGGCCGTCCTGGGCTTCGTCCGACGACGGGCGGTCGGCATCGGTGTGAGCTTTCTCGCCGCGTCACGTACCGGAGCGGCGAGCCTGAACGACTGCGGTGCCCTGCCCGAATACCGGCTGCAGCCGCTGGACGAGGAGTCGGCCGCCCGCCTGGTCGCCCACGCCTCCCCCCACCTGGTTCCCAGCGCCCGCCGGAGGCTGCTGACCGTGGCATGCGGCAATCCGCTCGCCTTGCTGGAACTGCCGTCCGCCCTGCCGGCCACGCCAGGGCCGGCAGTCGGCGACGTCCCGGCCGTACTGCCGCTCGGCCGGCGCCTGGAAACGGTGTTCGGCTCCCGCGTCACCAGCCTGCCCCAGCCCACCCAGCGCCTGCTGCTGCTCGCCGCGCTGGAAGGCGTCGGCGACCTCGGCGTCCTGCAGGCCGCCTCCCGGCAGACCGATGACGGCTACGACCTGGAAGACCTCGGCCCCGCCGAACGCGACCAGCTGGTCTACATCGACGAGGACGCACGACGGCTGAGGTTCCGCCACCCCCTCATCCGCTCGGCCGTGGTGGAGAACTCCACCAGCAGCCGGCGGCGCGCGGTCCACACCGCCCTGGCCCAGGTCCTGGTGGACCAGCCCGAGCGCCGGGCCTGGCACCTGGGCGAGGCCACCTTGGAGCCCGACGAGAACGTCGCCGCCCTGCTGGAAGACGCGGCGCGCCTCACGCTGCGCTGCGGCGACGCCATCGGCGGCATGCGCACCCTGCTCCGGGCCGCGGACCTCACACCGCCCGGAGCCGGCCGCAGCCGCCGCCTCGCCACCGCCGCCTACATCGGCGCCGAGGCCACCGGGTCGCTGCACAGCGCCCAAAAACTCCTGGACGATGCACGGCACACGGCCGCGGACCCCAAGAGCTCCCTGCACTCGGCCGCGGCCGCCGCCGTTCTCATCCTCAACAGCGACAGCGACATCGACACCGCGCACGCCCTGCTGGTCGACGCGATCGAAGCCGGAACCCACGAGTACGACGCCGCGGACAAGTCGCTCATCGACGCCCTGCACACCCTTGCCCTGGTGTGCTTCTTCGGCGCCCGGCCCGAACTGTGGCAGCCCTACCACCGCGCGCTGGACAAGCTGACCCCCAAGGCCCCGCCGGTGCTGTCCGCGCTGGCCAAGACCTTCTCCGACCCCGCCCGCACAGGCGCCGCCGCCTCGGGCGAACTCGACGAACTGATAGCACAGCTGACCGACGTCACCGACCCCGTCCAACTCCAGCGAACCGGCTCGGCGACCCTGTACGTCGACCGTCTCGGCGACGTCCGCGAAGCACAGTGGCGCATGGTCCGCATGGGACGAGACGGCGGCCCGGCACGCCGGCACATGGCCGGACTCATCCACCTCACCCTGGACGACTACCTCACCGGGATGTGGGACGAGGCAGCGCAACTCGCCGAAGAAGGCGTCCAGTTGTGCACCACCCACGGCTACACAGGATTCGCCTGGTACTTCCACTACGCCCAGGCCCTCCTGGCCGCCGCCACCGGCGAGGCCGACCGCGCCGACGCGGCAGCCGAGCAGGTCATCCACTGGGCGACCCGCCGCAAGGCGTTCGGCGCCGCCCACTACGCGCACCACGCCGCAGGGCTGGCGGCCCTGGGACGCGGTGACTTCGCCGACGCCTACGAGCACGCCACCGCCATCAGCCCCGCCGGCCACCTCGCCTCACACGCCCCGCACGCACTGTGGGCAACGATGGACCTGGTCGAGGCAGCCATGCGAACCAACCGGCACCAAGAGGCAGCCGCTCACGCCCAGGCCATGCGGGACGCCGGCATCACCGAACTGTCCTCACGCCACGCCCTGCTCACCCACGCCTGCACCGCCCTGACCACCACCGACGACAACCAGGCCCTGCAGCTGTTCACCCACGCCCTCGACGTACCCGGCGCCGGGCGGTGGACCTTCGACTACGCCCGCGTCCAGCTCGCCCACGGTGAGCGGCTGCGGCGTGTGCGGGCCACCACCGAATCCAGGGGGCCGCTGGCAGCAGCACTGTCCGCCTTCCAGCACCTGGGGGCCACTCCCTGGACGGAGCGCGCCGAGAGCGAACTACGCGCCGCCGGCGCAGCCAAGCGGCGGCCCGGCACCACCACACCGCACACGCTCACCCCCCAGGAACTGGAGATAGCCCGGCTGGCGGCCTCGGGCCTGACCAACAAGCAGATAGCCGAGCGCCTGTTCCTCTCCCACCGCACCGTGGGCGCCCACCTCTACCAGATCTACCCCAAGCTGGGCATCACCTCCCGAGGCATGCTCCGCGACGCCCTCGAGGCCTGACCCCCCTCGTCCTCTGCCTCCGCACACCACCCGAGCAGCAAACGGCAGGGCGGGCCCTGTCACTTCACCTCAGAAGGACCCAGCACGTGAGCACACTTCCCACCCTCGTCCTGGTCCACGGCGCCTGGCACGGCACCTGGTGCTGGCAGCCGCTGGCCGAGCAGCTCCCCGACCTCGACGTACGCACCGTTGCCCTGCCCAGCAGCGGACCGGACCCGGCGGCACTGGGAGGCCTGTACGACGATGCGGAGGCGGTGGCCAAGGCCATCGCGGTCGTCGGCGGACCGACCGTGGTGGTCGGCCACTCCTACGGAGGATGCCCCGTCACCGAAGCCGCCGCGGCAGCCGGCAACGTCGAGCACATGATCTACCTCAGCGCCCTGATGCAGGACACCGGCGACTCGGTCCTGTCCCTGACCGGCGGCGTCTACCCGCCCTACTGGGACGTGCACGAGGACCCCCAGGGCCACGCCGGCCACGGCTACTTCGAAGCGGCCCAGGCTTCGCACGTGCTCTACAGCGACGTCGAACCGCACCTGGCACAACAAGCCGCCGCCAGACTCGCCCGCCAGTCCCTCGCCTCGGTCACCCAGCCCCTCACCCGGGCCGCCTGGCGCACCGTACCCAGCACCTGCATCCTGTGCGAACAGGACCTGGCCATCCCGCTACCGCTCCAGCAAACCATGGCCACCCGTGCCCAGCGCACCGTCCGCCTGCACTCCGGGCACAGCCCGTTCCTCTCCCAGCCGGCCGAACTGGCCCGCATTCTCCGCCACGAACTCGCCCACCGGCCACCGCAGTAGTGGGCACCTGCGGTCCGGCAGACTCCGGCCGCCGTACCCGGCGATCTGGTCTGCGCAGGTCCGCACTTCCCCACGTCGCAACTATTCGGCCGGGTGTCACTCCACCCCGGTTTCCCCACTGGGTCCGTGAACAGCAAGCGGCTGTTTGCGCACGGGTGCTGCGGGAGTCGTCAACGGTGCTGGTGGATCTCAGCGACATGGAGTCCTCCCGTCCCGAAAGCATCCCGCAAGGTGTGGTCGTGGCGACCAGCATCGACTGGCGGCCGTGGAACGAGGCACTGAGCATGGTGAACCTCGTCGCCGACAAGGACATCGCAGAGGCGGCCCATGCCCTGGACGAGCAGATCTGGCGCGTCCACATCGCCGTCAAGCGCGGCCTGGCCCCCGATGAGGACTGGTTCGCACTGCGCTCGCGCATCATTGCCGCACAAGGCGACTTCATCACCGTTTCCCGCCGCAGACTGCCCCTGACAGGGGACCCACTCCCCCGGCTGTCCGGCAGGCCGGCCCCAGACGTCTGGACCCCATAGGCGGCACGGCCGGGGCCGACCGGCGCCAGCCGTACCCGCCCGATCGGGAGGTACAGCCTCGGCGGTGGTGACGGAGTCCTATCAGCGTCGGAAGTGAGGCTTGCGGTGAGCACCGCACCGGGCGATGTCCAGAACATGGAACGACGTCAGAGGTGTGCCGCTATTCCAGAATCCGAGCAGGTCGGTGCCGATGAGCTTCAACTGCCGCTTGCTCGCGAACGTGCAGGCCGGAGAATTATATGTGCAGGAAGCGGCGAAGACCGGCAAAGTCTGGCCCGTATTCGGCGCGGGTGGTGCCGTTGAACGTCTGGACGTCCCGGCTGCCGACCGAACGATGCCGGGCGTAACGCACGCACTAGATCACCAGTCTCCCGCCATCGGGCAGGTAGCCGATGACGTCGCCGCCCAGGCCGCCGGCGCCGCCTGCCCGGCGGACATCGGTGCAGCCATCCCGGCTGTACAGCATGGGCACGTACTCCTCGAATTCCTGGTCGGTCATCCCCCAGACAGCGTCCAGCGACTGAACGGCTTGTAACTGTGCCTGTTCTGCCAGTCGGATCCGCTCGGCAGGAGCCTCGCGGCGGCCGGCCCGCACCAGCCGCGCCGCCACCACAACCATGACCCACCCCCTCCCCCATTGCGGTCCCGGCCTACCCCAGGAGGACCGCGCCGACCACGGCCTCGACAGGGCCGGCTCCGCCGCCAGGAGACGCTCGTGCTGCCATCACGCGCACTTGCAAGAGGCGCAGACCCCTGCGCAGGCGCCGGCCAATCCCCTGGATGGTCACGCGCCCCAGTGCCCACGTTCGTCCGTCCGGCCACGAAACGGAGGCCGCCCCCACAACTCCGCGCAATTCCACGTGCCTTCGTGGCACCGGCGTCGTTGTAAAGGAGACCTCGAATAGTGACGGGGATCCAGTACCCCCAAGGGCACCGGTCACACTGCTCGACGGCTTCCTCGCCGCTCTACAGAGGCCCAACAAGGCTGCCACAAGAGGCTCGATACGCGCTGCCGGCACGCAACAACAACACACATTGACTCACGGGTAGGTACCATCCGGCAGCACCACCCCATACACACGAGGAGTGTCGTGACCGACAACAACACCATTCAGGACCGGTATGCGACGCGTCTCGCAGAGGACCTGGACAACAACGCCGGCGAACAGGAAAAGGTCCGCACGCAACTCGCGGAACTCCAGAACAGGCTGGCTCAGCTCGAGCAGGAGCAGGCGTGGCTGACCCAACTGCAAGGAACCGTGGCCGGCGCCTCAAGCGTGGTCGTGGAGGAAGAACCGGCAGGTGAAGCGTCTGCAGACAAGGCCGAAGAGCCGAAGGTGACGCCCACCGCCCAGCCAGTGCCCCGTCCGCGCGGGCGAAAGAAGGCGGCCGGTGAGCCAGCGCCCCGAAAGGCCGGTAAGAAGACGCCTGCCCCCAAGTCGGCCGGGAAGCCGAAGCCCGGCAGCTCACCGTCGAGCATGGAGCCGACGCTGCGCAGCCTGGTCGCGGACATACTGGCGGGAAGCAGCGAACCGCGCATGGTCAGTGAGTTCGTCGACGCCCTGGCCAAGCAGCACCCTCAGCGCGCCACGCCGAGCGCCCCGGTCGTGCGTAACACCCTGGAGGCGCTGGTGGCCAAGGGCCTCGCCGAACGCGCCCGCCGGCAGGGCAGCGTCTTCTACACCCCCATCACACCCCCGGCCACCGACGCCGCTCACGCGGCGGTCGCGTCCGGGGCCGCAGAACCCGTCCCGGCAACAGGCTGACCTCAAACGCGTGTGGCAGGAGGTCGCGGGCCTTCTGCCACGGGCTGGGGCGGCCGATCTTCTGCGGAGCACCGCCCTCCCCATCGAGGTTCACCCAGGAGAGCACCGCGAATCCGAGACCGTTCCCCATGCCCCGCGCTGCCGACCGCAAGGCCGCACGAAGATAAAGGTGTGCAATACAGCAAAAGCCGCAAAATGCAGCACTTGCCGCGGTACGGTGGAGATCTGACCCAGCGCGCAGCCCGCGACCGGTTCTGGAGGGAGCCCGCATGGCAGATCGACTCGACGTGGCGTCGCTGGCTCCCGGCGATCGCGCGGACGCGATCCGTGAATTCTCGTGGGCCATCAACGGCCGTATAGAGGTGGACCTTCCCCCGGACCCGCATCTCCTGAGGGCCAGCGCAACCACCAACGCGGTGGGGTCGGTGAAAGTCTCGGAGATCGGCTGGAACGTGGCCCGCCTGCGCCGTGCTACTGCCTCGGTGGACGAGGACTTCGTGCCGCACGTTCTCGTCCATCTCCAGGAAGCGGGCGTCTCCGCCTTCCACCAGGGAGGAAGGCGGGGTGTGATCCGGGCGGGAGATCTCGCGGTGCTCGAGAACGCGAAGCCCTATGAGGTCTTTTTCCACGGCACGATGCATTCGGTCCTCGTGCGCGTTCCCACGCACCTCCTGGGGCTGCGGCCGTCCCTGCTCGACGAGGTCACAGCTGTACGACTGAGTTCGCAGCGCCCCGTCGTGGGTGCCACAGCAGCGCTTTTCACCCGGTTGGCCCGCAACCAGGCCGCTGTCGGCGAGGCTGAGGCCGCCCTGTTCGCGCAGCCCTGTGTCGACCTGATAAGGGCTGTGGTCAGCATGATCCCGGGCCGTGACGATCTGGCCGGAGCACCTCTGAACAGCACACTGCTGTTCCGTGTTCAGGAATACGTCCGCCTCCATCTGGCAGAACCCGACCTGACTGCGGCACGTATCGCCGCCGAGCATCACGTTTCCGTACGGCAGCTCTACCTGACCCTGTCCCGAGCGGGAATCAGCCTCGGCGAGTGGATACGGACGCAGCGCCTTGAAGAGTGCAGGAGAGAACTCGCATCGTCGGTGCATCAGTTCATGACGATTGAGGCGATCGCCCACCGGTGGGGGTTCGCCAGCGCACCCCACTTCAGTCGGGTGTTCAAGGCGGCGTACGGTGTGAGCCCCCGCGAGTTGCGGTGGCAACCATGCGACAGGCAGAGCGGGCATTCACCGGCAACGGGGCCTTCCCGCCCGGGCACTTCGGCCTCATCTCGCGGACCGTAACTGGGCACGGCCGGCGGCGGAGAACGAGCCGCCCGCTGGAGCAGCCCGAAGCCACCAGGCACCCGCCCTGAAGGCCCGGGCACGTCGAGCGGACAAAGCGCGGCGCTGCCGCCTCTTTCACAGTAGGCAGCACACGGGTCGTCGCCTTGCCTGTGCGTGCACGATCTCTCCTTGCCCTTTCGTGCACGACATCAGCTCCGGTTCCCGCCCCAAGGAACCGGCCGCCGGAGTCCGGCCCATTTCTGCCGGCGGCACGTACCGCCGGCACCCGCGGGCCACGAGGATGAATACGCGCAACCTCGCTCAGCGCGATACCGAAATTACAGAGCGTGTCCTCCCCGCCTCCCGTCACGGCCGTGCGATCGAGGGGGCTCCGGCCAGGGCGGGTTACGTCCACGGAACGTGCAACGACCTTCGGAGTCGCACACGGCTGCACGGCGGGAATCCCGCACTATCCGGTTCGCACAGCTGCGGATATCCCACGGACCTGCCCGGACGGCCGCCGGCGATCGCAGGGAAAAATTACGGTGGCCGCAGAGACCAGATGCCTTCAGTGCCGTTCAGGAGGACATCGTGATCGAAGCATTCTGCACGGACATCCAACCGCCCGCCGAGCGGGCCGAGTACTGGAGGGACGCCGTACGCAGGGCGTTCATTCGCCTGGAGATCCGCACCCAGGGGCCGGCCGAGCTCCACGGGGCGATACGCCGGGCCTGCGTCGCCGGCGTCCAAGCGGGCTTCCTCGAGGCGAGCCCGCAACGGATGGCGCGTACCGCCCCGCTCATCGCCGCCGACGGCGACGGCGACGGCGACGGCTCGCTGATCGTGAGCCTGCAACACACCGGCGGCAGCGTCGCGGCCCAGGACGGCCGCGAGACACCGGTGGCCGCCGGCGAACTCGTGATCCTCGACAGCCGCAGGCCGTACGTCCTGGACTTCGCCGGCCCCGTGCGGCAGCACGTGGCCACGGTCCCACGGCAGCTGCTGGACCTCCCCGACGCGCTCCTGCGCCTGGCCACCGGCCGCACCTACTCCCCCGGCCACGGGATCGGCGGGATCCTCGCCTCATACGTCGACGGGCTCGTGACGACCACGGAACACTGCATCTGCGCACAGGACGCGAAACGCTTCCTGCGCCAGGGCGTCATCGACGTGCTCACCGCCCTGATCGCCCTGGAAGGCACCTCAGGGGAGCAGGCCACGGTGGAGCGGGCCCTGCTGCAGCGCGTCCGCGCCTACATCCGCACCCACCTGGACGACCCCGCCCTCTCCCCCGCGACGGTCGCGGTCGCGCACCACATCTCCGTCCGCTACCTGTACCAGCTCTTCCAGGACGAGCCCATGACCGTCGTCCGCTGGATCCAGCGCCTGCGGCTGGAGGCCTGCCGCAGGGACCTCGTACGGCCGGAACTCGCAGGACAGACGGTGGCGGCGATCGCACACCGGTGGGGCTTCGCCAGCCACGCGCACTTCAGCCGCACCTTCCGGGCGGTCTACGGTCTTTCCCCGGCGGAGTGGCGGCAGGCCGGCATCCCGCAGGCCGTACCCCAGCAGACAACCGGCCAACCAGCCCGTCAATCCGACAAGTGACAAACCCGCGGTCACCCGTGGTGCCCAGCCCGTCCTCACCCGACCTGATCTGCCGCGGGGTTGGCGCAGGAGGCAGCGGAGGTGCACCAGGAGGCGGTGCCTGTGCAGGACGGGGCGGCAACCGGCGCGAAGGCCGTCCGGCCCGGCTCAGCCCGCAACGGCGACCGGATCGCCGGTTGGCCACAGATGTGACGCCGGAGAGGTTCCGCCGGGGTGTTCGTCGATCCATTCCAGGCCGCCGAGGTCGGGGTGCGCGCGCGGGTGACGGCGACGCAGTCGAGGCGGGCGTCGCCGTCGCCGATCAGGCCGGGCAAGGGGTTTGCGTGCCCGTCCTTTTCGTCGCTGTCCCTGGACGGGCAGAAGTCGTCGGCGATCTCGGCCCTGGGGCCATTCGCGGCCCTTGAATGTGCGCGCGGGGGCCATCGTCACCTGCGCGTCCTGCACACCAGCCAGGCGGTTGACCGCGGCCAGGACGGCATCCGTGCCGTGGTGATCGACAAGGCCGGCCAGGGGCTCCAGGTCACCACCGGCGGGGTCGCGCTCGATGTGTTCCCTGCAGCCGGCGCCAGGAGGTGAACAGCACCAACTCGGGATGGGAGGTGCGGCGTCCGTCTTCCAGGGCGCGTGACGCCGGCGCCAGGGCACGCAGGGGCGGCGGCAGGAACGCGATCCAGCGCGAGATCATCTCCTGGATCGGGCCCGGAACGCCGCGCGTGCGCAGGTGAGGCCCGCCGGGCCGCGGCGGGCAATGCGACTTTCGGCAGTGTTGGCTGGCTCCGATTCTTCGTATCGTCGCATCCGTGAGGCGACGGATCATGACGGTTGTTCGCGGGATGGAGCTTGCGCTGCTCGCCGCTGCAGCGGGCACGGCGGGTCTGAGCGTGGTGAGTCTGTGGTGGGTGCCGGTCACGGTCGTGCTGTCGTGGGCGGCAGGATGTCTGCCGCGGTCGGTCCGCACAGCGGCGGGCGTGCTGACCGCGGCGATCGCGACCGGAGCGGTGGCCGTCTGGGCGGTGCCGTCGTGGATCACGCTCGGCGATCGGTTCGTCCTGGTGCTCGTGGGCGCGGCGGTGCTGCCGTGGTTCGCGGGCCGTTTCCGGCATCAGTACCGCGCGCTGGTGCGCAACGGTTGGGAACGCGCGGAGCAGTTGGAGCGGGAGCAGGAACTCATCGCCGAGCAGGCTCGGTTGCAGGAACGCGCCCGGATCGCACAGGACATGCACGACCTCCTCGGACACGACCTCAGCCTGATCGCCCTGTCGGCCGGCGCCCTGAAGCTGGCGCCCGGCCTGTCGGCGGAGCACCGGGACACTGCCGGCGAGATCCGGACCAGGGCCGGTGCCGCAGTGGATCGCCTGGGCGAGGTCATCGGCATCCTCCGGCAGATCGAAACGCCCTCTTCCCACGACGGCGTGGCGGACCTGGTCGACGGTGCGGCCGCCGCGGGGCTGGCGGTCACGCTGCTCACCGAGGGCGAGTGCGCGCAGCCGTCTCCCGTGGCCGAGCGGGCCGTGCACCGGGTCGTGCAGGAGGCACTCACCAATGCCGCCAAGCACGCGCCCAAAGCGGCCGTGACCGTGGTGATCCGGCACTCGGGTGCGGGAACGGAGGTCCGCGTGGACAACGATCGCGCTCCGAGTGCCACTACCGGCGCCCCCGGTGGTGGGCGCGGACTGATCGGCCTGGACGAACGGGTCCGGCTGGCAGGCGGGTCGATCACCTACGGCCCCCGTGAGGGGGGATTCACGGTCGTCGCCCGCATCCCTCATGGCCCGGGTGGTGTTCCGGCGGCGGCCGCCGCGACAAGCGGCCGCACAGGAGTGCCACAGGAACAGCGGCGCGCGCGCAGGCGTGTGCGCCGCACCGCGCGTGCCGCCGTGCTGGTGCCCGTCACCGCCGTCGCCCTGCTCGGTGTCGGCCTGCGGGGGTGGGACCTGATCCTGGTCCGTGCGTCGGTGGTGGCGCCAAAGACCTACGCCCGCATCCACCTCGGGCAGAGCCGCGCTGAACTGGCGGGCCTGCTCCCCGAAGAACAGGCCCCGCATCATGCGGCTGACGGCGCCTCGCCGGGCCCCGGTACAGGATGCGAGTATTACGCGATGACGGCGAACCCCTTCGACGACGATTCGGGCGACTTGTACCGGCTGTGCTTCCGCGGGGACCGGCTCGTCTCGAAGCAGGTGGTCACCCAGTGATCCGGGTCCTGATCGCCGACGACGAGCCGTTGATCCGCCAGGGAGTCCGGGCCGTGCTGTCCACCGCGCCCGACCTCGTTGTGGTCGCCGAGGCCTGCGACGGCCACCAGGCGGTGGAGCTGGCCCAACTCCACCGCCCGGATGTGGTGGTCATGGACATCCGCATGCCGGGCGTGGACGGACTGCGTGCCACGGCGGAGATCCAGCGCACCGTCCCCACGACCGGTGTCGTCGTGCTGACCACGTTCGGACAGGACGAGTACATCCTCAAGTCCCTCACCGACGGCGCCGCCGGCTTCCTGATCAAGTCGGGCGAGCCCGAGGAGCTGATCGCCGGTGTCCGCGCCGTGGCGGACGGCGCGGCCTACCTGTCACCCAAGGTCGCGGCCCGGGTGATCGCCCACCTCACCACGCAGGACGCCGGCACGCGCTGCGAACGGCGTGCCACGGCCCGCCGCCGTGTCGAGGCGCTCACCCCCCGGGAACGCCAGGTACTGGCCTTCCTCGGCACCGGGCTGTCCAACGGCCAGATCGCGCGCCGCCTGGGCCTGGCCGAGGGAACGGTCAAGGCTCACGTCAGTTCCATCCTGGCCCGCCTGTGCGTGGACAACCGGGCGGCGGCGGCCGTGGTCGCCCACGAGGCCGGCATCGTTGCAGCGGCCGAGGCGATCCCGTAGCGCGGCGGCTGCCCGGACCCCTAGCGGGGTCGCCACGAGCACCGTCGCGCCGACCACGGTGGCACCGACCACGGCACCGGCCGCAGCGTCGTGCGGATAGTGCACGCCCGCCGCCACGCGAGCCACCGCCACCACGCCCGCGAGCGGAAGGACGACAGCCGCCCGTCGGGGACGGAGCAAGGCCAGGCCGACAGCCAGCCCGGCGGCCAATGTGGCGTGATTGCTGGGGAAGGACCAGTCACCCGCTCCGGGGCAGTCGGTCACCGCCCGGATTCCGGTCACGGCACGACACGGCCGCTCCTCGTCCACCACCAATTTCAGTGCCTCGCTGACGGCATAGGCGAGGACGGTGCCGGCCCCGACCAGTACCGCCCCGGCAGCGGTCCGGACGTCGCGACGTCGCACGGCGACCGACCAGACCCGGACGAGAAGCAGCCCCAGAACGATCAGGAGGCCGCCGGCGACCGGGACCACCATCGAGCCCATCCACGCCGGAGCCTTCCCGACGGCGTCGTTCACCGCCCGGTACAACGACACCGACGCACCGTCGGTCACCTCGACGGGTCCCGCATCGCCCAGCCCGCCCGGGTACAACAGGCCGACGATCACCACGCCGGCGGCCAGTACCGCCATCGAACCCACCACACGACGGCCGGAGCCGTACCGAGATCTCGATTCCATGGGGCCCGACGCTAGGCACGCAGCTCCGCGAACACCCGGGCCGGACGGCCCCCTTCGACCCCCGACGATCGTCATGCTTGACATCGGCAGCCGAAGACGACGATGCCCCCACCCGGCCCCGGCTCTCCCCATCGGCGAGGTGCCGGCCGCGTTACCGACCCGCGTCGTGGTGACAAGCCGGCCTGCGGCCGCGGCCGAGCACTGAAGGCCCGCAGCGATGAAGGCGAGCAGTGGCTGAGCCCGGTACGGATTGCGCAGGGGCCCGGTTCAGGACCGTCCGCCCGTCCAGCCGCTTGCGCCCCCACGCGGCATGCGACAGCAACGGCCGCGCGAACTCCCACTCGGCATCCGACAGTTCATCGCGACCTATCACCGGACCGCGATCGGCCAGGCAAGATCGATTGACGACAGGCTCCCGTGGGCACCCAAGCCGGACACCGCAGTGACAGCCACGCCGAACCTCACGCGTGCGTCACCGGTCGTACTTGTCGGTGTACTGCGGCCCGTCCGTCTCGGCCTTGCATCCCTCACTGTTGGTGGGCATGCCGTGGGAGACCACGAGGGCGTAGGACTGCGGGACGAAGTCGCAGCCCTTGCCGGACCACTGGGACGCAAGGAACGTCCAGCCGACGGCAGCGGCGGCGAGTGTGTATTTCGTCTTGGCGTTCATACGAGATCACGCCTCGGTTACGTAGGGTAATCGTGACCCGACTGAGGGTTATGCGTAAGTATGAACGGATTGCGCTCATATGCGCACCCCGGCCTCGCGACGGACGCACCCCAGGGCAGTCAGCGCACGGGGCCCGGAAAGCCGTCGCCGCAGGTCAAGCCGCATGGCGGTGCCCGTTGGGGACGCCACCGAGGATGCGGGTGCGCAAGAGTCCGCGACCTTCGAACTCGTGCACGACCAAGGGCCGCCGGCCGGCACCGGGCGGTGGCCGGCCGCGGGCCCGGTAGGAGCGGTGCCCGCCACGCTGCTGCCGGCAGGCGGCCCGGACATGACGGGCGCGGGTCCCTGCCGTCATCAGACCACGGCCAGGAGCCTCACGGCGGCTGCCGGCGCAGCCGCCCGGGCGCGGCGCCACCGGTTGCCCCGTGGCCTTGGCGGCGGCGGTGCAGGCGGCGGCGTGGCGCCGGACGGCCGGGTCGGCGCCCACCGGCCGGTCCAGGGCATCACCGTCCACCGCGCCCCGCATGCGCCCGGTCGTCACGGCCCCCGGTATCGGCCGCCACCTGAGCAGATGACGGCCGATACCGGGGGCCGCCGGCCGTTCGCCCGCGGCCCTCGCGGGGTGGGACCGGCCCGGGCACGTGTGGTCAGCGGGTGACGCGCGGCGGGGTCGCGGTGCCATGCACCCGCTTGGCGTGCCTGGCGTACAGGCGCGGCGCAAGGAACGGCAGGATCAGCCGCGCGGGCGGCGGAGCCTCGGCGAGGACCGCTTTGATCACCTCGGGGTCGCCCTCGTACATCGCCATGCCGAAGGCGAGCGGCAGGGCCTTCTTCGGCACTTCGCTCATGCTGTGCTCGCCGAGCTGCTTCCACTCGGCCGCGGTGACGTACTTCTCGGCCAGGGGGAGGATGCGCTGCTCCTCCATCGTCATGTGCTCCAGCAGCGCGGCCAGCAGCCGGTCGAGCGCCTCCGCGAGCTCGTGCCCGCCGTGTGCGGTGGACCGCCACTGCGGCAGCAGGCGCAACGCCTGGCTGTTGGCGGCTTCGATGGTGTGGTGCTGCTCCTCCATCAGCGGCACGATGGCCTTGGCCTCGGCCCCGCCCCGCTGCTGCAGCAGCGGCCACAGGATCACGTCCTCGCCCTCGTGGTGGAAGTGCAGGAAGCCGCAGACGAGTTCGGCGTGGGCGCCGACGACCTCCGAGCGCCGGATGTCGTACGGCTCGACGTCCCGCACGAGTTGCGGGAGCAGGCCGAATTCACGCCGGATCATGGTGTGGGCCATGTACATGTCTCGCACATCGGCCATGGGTTCGTCGGTGCTCGGGTTCACGGGTCCTCGATCGCTGGTGGAACAGCCGACCTCTGCGGCCGGCGAGGAAAGCCTGATCGCACAGGACACCGGGTGTATAGAACCTCGGCGCCAGGAGGACCTGCCGGGCGGCGAAGGATCTGCGGCCGGCGTATGGTCCTGCCGCACCACCCTGGCTCTGGCCGGAGGCCGCCGCTGCCGGATCGGGTCGCCATGCATCCGGCACCCGTCGCAGATGCATCCTGCGGCGTCTGTCGATGTGCCTTCGCAGGCACAGCCGCCGCCCGCGGGCCGAACCGGCCACCCTACCGGCCGCGCCGTACGCCGCAAGCGGCCCGACCCGGGCTGTTGCGGCGTGCGACTGAGTGGCTGTTGTTGTTCCGAACTTGAGGAGTGCTGGTCGAACGGGAGTCAGCTGAACTCCCGACCCGACCGGTCCTCCCCGCCGTCGTGACCTCCGCGTCCATCACATCGAGCGGCAGCATGACCGCGCGCACCGGGTGGACGTCACGTCGCCGAGGTGCCCGGCCGCACGGCGAGGCCAGAGCACCCACAGGCACGACGCGTGGCGTACCGCCACCACCAGCGCCCTCGCAGCAGTGCGCAGCTTGTCACCCGAGCGGTGGGCGGGAGGACGTCCGCAATGGCCAACCGGCGGCGACTGTGAAAATCGCTGTCCATCACCGGAGCACGGTGATAGACACCCGGCGTGGAGAAGAATCTTGAGTTCCCTGACCTGTTGCGACTGATCGATGAGCGGTCGACCGCCTTCCGCGCCGTGGTCGCCGCCGCGCCCGGTCTCGACGCGCAGGTGCCGACCTGCCCAGGGTGGACGCTGTTCGATCTGGTGAAGCACCTGGGTGGGGGAGACCGTTTCTGGGCCGCCATCGTCGGCGCGGGGTCTGCCGACGCTCCCCCGGCCGAGGCCGTCGCCGCGCGCGCCGCGCTGGAACTGCCGCAGGAGCGTGAGGCCCTGCTGGCCTGGCTGGACGCGTCGACGCAGCTTCTGCTGGGCGCCCTGCGCGCGGCGGGACCGGAGAGCGGTTGCTGGACGTGGTGGCCCGCGTCGCAGTCACCGCAGACCGCCGGCGGCACCGCCCGGCACCGGGTCCAGGAGACCGCGGTGCACACCTACGACGCCCAGCTCGCCGGGGGCGCTCCGCAGCCGCTGCCGGTCGAGTTGGCGCTCGACGGTGTGGAGGAGTTCCTGTTCACCGTCTGCGCAACGCCGAGTGCCTGGCCGCACAAGCCCACGGCCTTCGACTTCCACGCCGCCGAGGGCCGCTCCTGGCGCCTCACTGTCGACGGCGACGGCGCACGCACCACCCGCATCCCCGCGCCCACCGCCGCGACCGGCGAAGACTCGGACGCAGCCGACGCCTCCGTCCACGGCACGGCCAGTGAGCTGGTCCTCTACCTGTACGACCGGATCCAGGCGGACTCCTTGCACGTTGACGGAGACGCAGGGCTGCTCGACCTGCTCCGCGCCTGGGAGCCGGAAGAGAAGTAGGACGTAGGGCGATTGACCGCGCCTCGAGCCGGTAAGACACGACTCTTCGCCAGGTTCGTCAGCCGCGGCACCGGGCTCAAACCCGCGAGGCGGCCTCGGGGCGTCACCAAGCCGACCGTCTACCTGGATGGCAGTGCGCATTTGTCCGTCCCAGCGATCACGAGAAGCGACGCGACTGCCGTCGTCCCAATCTCGTCGACAAGTCAGTCGATCGGGTGACTGCGGCGGCTGCCGTGCATGAGAGCCGGGCCACTTGGTAGCTCGAAGGGTGTCGAAGCCAACGTGCGGTCCAGGAGGCCCTGTTGCCGCATTTCTACGGCACGCGGGAGTGGGGTCCACTTCAGCCGCTCTCGCGTGTGGCTGTCTGGCCCACAGGTTCGGGAACGCCAGAGACCACGGGGCGCGCGAGCGTCGGTATCCCACCGACATGTCGGACGCCGAGTGGGCGGTGGTCCGGCCACTGCTGCCGGTGCCGGGCTGGTTGCTGGGCCGGGGCGGGGGCGGGGGCGGGCAACCGGAGGCTTATTGCCACCGCGCGATGCCGGACGCGATCCGCTACCTGGTCGACAACGGCACGAAGTGGCGGGCCATGCCTGCCGACTTCCCACCGTGGGACCGGGTCTATGCGTTCTTCCGGCGCTGGCGCAACCACGATCTGGTCCGCGAGTTCCACAACCGGCTCCGCCGCCTGGTCCGCGAGCGGGCCGGGCGGGACTCGGAGCCGGGCGCGGGCGAGATCGACTCGCAGTCGGTCAAAGCGGACGCGGTCGTCGGCTCTGACAGCCGCGGCTTCGACGGCGGCAAGCTGATCAACGGGCGCAAGCGGCACGTCTTGGTCGACACCCTTGCCTGCTGCTCGCGGTGATGGTCACCGCAGCGGATGTGGGCGACCGCGCCGCGGCCCAGGTCCTACTCGCCCAGGTCACTGCCGCGCACCACCTACTGGCCCTGGTCTGGGCCGACGGCGGATACACCGGCAGCCTCGTCGAGTACTGCCTCGCGGCCCTCACCCTGGTCCTCGCCATCGTCAAACGCAGCGACGACATGCGCGGCTTCGTCGTGCTGCCCAACCGGTGGATCGTCGAGCGGTTCTTCGCCCACCTGCTGCGAAGTCGCCGTCTCGTGCGCGACTTCGAGCGGTCCATCACCAGCGCGGAGGCGACGGTCTACTGGTCGATGACGATGCCCATGACCCGCCGCGTTGCCCGGCCACGTCCTTCGCGAGCGTGAATCGGCCAGGTGCCGGCTCGATCAGCCAGCCGCGCGCCGTCAGCCGCTTGGCCTTCGATCGCAGTACCTCCACCTTTCGCGGTACGGGGTCCAGGCCGAAGCAGGCGGCCATCTCCTGGCACGTCAACGCTCCTTGACCGAGTCGGTTACGGTCGCTGAGGGCCTGCAGGATGCGCTGGTAGTCCATCGACAGCGCCGACCAGGCCAGCCCCGCGCGCCACACCGGCACCACTGTTTCCGGTTCGCCGCCTCCGCCGGTTCGGGCCGCGCCGGTTGCACACCGGGAGCCGGCAGACCCTCGGAGGCGGCGGGGCCGACGACGGTGTCGTTGCCCGGGGCCAGTACCTCGCCAACGCGTGAGCGGGCGATGACCCACTCGTTCCACTCCCGCTCAGCCACGGCCAGCTCCGCCTGGAGGCGGTCGGCCTTCTCCCGCAGATCGTCGCCACGACGGCGAGCGGTGAGCTCACGCTGTGCCAGCAGCCCCACGACCGACGGCATCCTCGACCTCCACCAAAGCAACGACACGACACGACTCCACTGCCACGAGACCGCCGACCCTATGCCTGACCAGCGAGAACGCAGTCCTCAAGCCCGGAAAGACGACAACCTCTTGAGGTCATCACTGAGCTCAGCGACCGGTCCACCCCACGGGCCCGGCCAGCACCCACCGCCGCAGCGATCTTGGGCAGACCCAGGCCCTGCACCGCCCCCTGCACAGGCGCCCGCCGCCGTCACCGCGACGTAGTCGCCGCCGGGCGGGGGCCAACGTGCCCGCATCCGCCGCGAGGAGGGCATCGGCTGGGACAGACGCCCTCTCGCAGTCGCAGCCTGAATTCCAGTGGGCCCAGGTGTCACCGCCGCCAGAACAGATGGTGCGTCACGCCGCTCGGGCTGGGCACGACCTCCAGGTGGAACCGGTCGAGCAGTTCCTCGGGAGACTTCCACAGGCGCAGCCCCACCCCGAGCTTCACCGGCGCGACCGCCACATGCAGGGTGTCGACGAGGCCGGCGTCAAGGAACGCCCGGATGGTGGTGACCCCGCCGCCAAGGCGCACGTCCTTGCCCTGCGCCGCTTCCCGCGCCCGTTCCAGGACCGTGGCCGGGTCGCCGTCGACGAAGTGGAACGTGGTGTCGGACAGCGTGAACGAAGGGCGCTGGTGGTGGGTCATGACGAACACCGGCGTACGGAACGGGGGCTCCTGCCCCCACCAGCCGCGCCACTCATGGTCGCTCCAGGGCCCGCGCTGGGGCCCGAACTTGTTGCGGCCCATGATCTCGGCGCCGATGTTGCGTGCGAAGTCCCGGGTGAAGTAGTCGTCCAGGCCCCGGCTGCCACCGGGGTCGGTGCGCATCGGCCAGCTCGCCGTCGCGCCGGCCCAGCCGAACAGCCTCTCGGGACGGTCACAGCCGAACGGCCGCTCCAGGCTCTGGTGCTCACCGGCACCGATCCCGTCACTGGAGACATTGAAGTTCATCACTCTCAGCAGCTGATCCACGATCTTCCTCGCCAGGTCCTGTTCGTCGTCATCGTGCGGCAGGCCGCCCCACACGAAGACGTCGAACACGAAGCGGCCGGATCGACAGCAGCCCGCAACCTTTTTCGGGGGCTGCGTCAGGACGCATCCCCCTGCGATGCGGCGCATGCCACCAGCTTCGCGTGCTCTGCGACGGACAGCACCGGCGGTACAGGGTTCGCCACGGTTGCAGCCGTGGGCAGCCGGCGCTGGACGCCCCGGCCGCGAACACCCACAAGCGGGAACACCGCCCCACCATCCCGCCATACGCCACATCTAGCACCAGATCAGGCACGACCCGACGGGACGCCGTTGGGGGTGCCCCGGCCGAGTCCAATCAGTAACTCTTAATTTAGGAATTATTATTGACGCGCGCCGGTAACCGCTGCAGGATCCCTGGAAACAAGATCGCAACAGGCGCGCGGGCATGGAGCGGTCCGGGAACCGGCCGCCGCACCCTCGACGAGAGGGGCGGCGCCCCGGGCTCACGGCCAGGACGGGCCGGCACGCCTGATCGATCGGACAGCGAAGGATCCGATGTGAAACGACATCTCACCGCCCTCCTCGCCCTGGTGACCGGCGCGCTGGCCGCGGCCGTGCCGGCGTCCGCCCAGGCGGCCCCGGCCGTCGCCGGCACAGCCGTCACGGCGCCGGCATCCGCGCAGGTGCTCAGCCCGACGCCGTACATGGGCTGGAACACCTACTACGCGTTCGGTGGCGATCCCACCGAGGCCGAGATCAAGTCGACGGCCGACTTCCTGGTCAGCAGCGGCCTGCGCAAGGCCGGCTACGAGTACGTGTGGATCGACGGCAACTGGGCGGCGCCGACCCCGCGCAGCGCGGCCGGCGACCTGACGCCCAACCCCGCCCAGTTCCCGAACGGGCTGGCGCCGCTGGTCGACTACATCCACTCCAAGGGCCTGAAGGCCGGCATCTACACCGACGCCGGCCCGTACATCCCCGGCAAGTGCGGACTGGGCAGCGGCGGCTACTACCAGCGTGACGCGGACCAGTTCGCGGCCTGGAAGTTCGACGCGGTCAAGGTGGACTACCTCTGCGGCATCGCCGCGGACCTCGACCCGAAGACCGTCTACACCGAGTTCGCGCAGGCGTTGCGGAACAACGCCGGCAAGCGCCCCATGATCTTCAACCTCTGCAACCCGGTGACCTCCCCGGACTGGGGCAACTACCCCGAAGAGCAGCAGTCGACGTACTCCTGGAGCTACGCGCCGAAGATCGCACAGTCCTGGCGGACCTACACGGACGTGGGCTTCGTCGACGAGATCAAGTTCAAGGACGTGCTGCGCAACTACGACGCGAACGCGCGGCACCCCGAAGCCGCGGGTCCCGGGCACGTCAACGACCCGGACTACCTCGGGCCCGAACACGGAATGTCCGACGAGGAGTTCCGTACCCAGATGACGCTCTGGTCGGTGGCGGCTGCCCCCCTGGTGATCGGCAGCGATGTCACCAAGCTGGGCAAGACCTCGCTCAGCACCCTCTCCGACCCCGATGTGCTCGCGATCAACCAGGACCCTGCCGTCGTCCAGGCCGTCCGCGTCGGCCCCGCCGGCACGACCGAGACCTGGGTGAAGCGACTGGCCAACGGTGACCGTGCCGTGGTGCTGCTGAACCGGGGCGACAGCCCGGCGACGCTGACCACGAAGGCGTCGTCGGTCGGACTGTCCGGGGACCGGTTCACCCTGAAGAACGCCTGGACCGACCAGGTCACCGAGAGCGCCGGCACCATCAGTGCCGCCGTCCCCGCCCACGGCGCGGCCCTGTTCCGGGTCAGCCGGGCCACGGGCAAGCCTGGTGTCCCGCACGTGGTGGCCGGTCTGCCGCAGGTCACCCAGGTCGGCGGCGACACCGTGCCGGCAGGGACCGCCCCGATGGTCGCCGGTGGCGACCAGGCCCGGGTCGAGGTCACCGTCCGCAACGACGGCGCGCAGCCGGTCTTCACCCCGCGGACCGAGCTGACGGTGCCCGCCGGCTGGACGGCCCGTCCGCTCGGCACGGCGCCGAAGCTGCTGGACTCCAACCGTTCGGTGACCTTCGCCTTCACCGTGACCCTGCCGGCCACCGCCGCGCCGGGCAGCACCGCGCTGACCGCCACCACGTCGTACGAGGTGATCGGCGACAAGCGGCTGCGGCAGGAGACGACCGCGCCCGTCGTGGTGGCACCGGCCGCACCGGACGGCGACGTCGTGCTGTCCCACCACCAGTGGATCAGCGCCACCAGCGGATGGATGAGCCCCACCGTCGACCTGAGCGTCGGCGGCTGGTCCCCGATCAGCATGCTCGGCCAGGTCCACCCGACCGGTATCGGGGTCGCCTCGCCCTCCACCATCCGCTACTACCTCGGCGACCAGTGCAGCCGGCTCACCACCACCGTCGGCATCGACGACGCGGTGCGCAACGTCGGCCCGGAAGGCGGTACGTCGACCTTCCAGGTCATCGGTGACGGCAAGGTGCTGTTCGACAGCGGTGTCCTGACCCGCGACGACACCCGCCAGGCCGACGTCGACCTGACCGGCGTCCGGGTCCTCGACCTCGTGGTCGGCGACGCCGGCGACGGTGGCTCGATGCCGTAGTTGCGGGCCGTGTTGGGGTTGCCGAGCGCATCGAGGTAGCGGTCGGCTGCTGTCTGGACGGTGAGTGCTTTGCCGGTGGGGAGT
>NZ_JBEXSX010000073.1:0-21507 GCF_040613835.1 Streptomyces sp. NPDC006207
GCCCCGTACCGCGCGTCGAGACCGGTGAGCAGTTCGGTGAGGCCGTCCGGCACCACCGGCCAGCCGAAGGCCGTGCGCGGGTACGGGGGACCGGGCCGCGTGCGCGGTGCCGGGCCGCCTGGTTCCCCGGTCCGTTCTGGCCGCCTTCCGGGCGGCCACCGGGGGGAATGAAACGTCCCGCGCCACTGTCCTACCGAGGGGTCGGGGTTCTACTGGGAAGTACCCGGTACGCCCGACGATGTCCGCGATGGAAGGAATTCCGGCCATGCCCGAGCAGGACGCAGAGGACGAGCGCGAGTACCGCGTCGAGCACGACTCGATGGGCGAGGTGCGCGTCCCGGCCCACGCCAAGTGGCGCGCGCAGACCCAGCGCGCGGTGGAGAACTTCCCCATCAGCGGACGCGGGCTGGAGCGGTCCCACATCGAGGCGCTCGCCCGGATCAAGGCGGCCGCGGCCAAGGTCAACGCGGAGCTGGGCGTCCTGGACAAGGACGTGTCGGAGGCGATCCAGGAGGCCGCCGCGGAGGTGGCCGGGGGGCGCTGGGACGGGCACTTCCCGATCGACGTCTTCCAGACCGGTTCCGGCACCTCGTCCAACATGAACGCCAACGAGGTCATCGCGACCCTGGCGAGCGAGCGGCTCGGCCGCGACGTGCACCCCAACGACCACGTCAACGCCAGCCAGTCCTCCAACGACGTCTTCCCCTCCTCCCTGCACATCGCCGCGACCGCCGCGGTGACCGGTGACCTGGTCCCGGCGCTGGAGCACCTGGCGGCGTCGCTTGAGCGCAAGGCCGCGGAGTTCGCGGACGTCGTGAAGTCCGGCCGCACGCATCTGATGGACGCCACGCCGGTGACCCTGGGCCAGGAGTTCGGCGGCTACGCGGCGCAGGTCCGGTACGGGGTGGAGCGGCTGCGGGCCTCGCTGCCCCGGCTGGCGGAGCTGCCGCTGGGCGGCACCGCGGTCGGCACGGGGATCAACACCCCGCCCGGCTTCTCGGCGGCGGTGATCGCCGAGGTGGCGCGGACGACCGGGCTGCCGCTGACCGAGGCGCGGGACCACTTCGAGGCGCAGGGCGCCCGCGACGGCGTCGTGGAGACCTCCGGACAGCTGCGCACGATCGCCGTGGGCCTGACCAAGATCGCGAACGACCTGCGCTGGATGGGCTCCGGCCCCCGCACCGGTCTCGCCGAGATCGCCCTGCCGGACCTGCAGCCCGGTTCGTCGATCATGCCGGGCAAGGTGAACCCGGTGATCCCCGAGGCGGTGCTGATGGTGGCCGCACAGGTCATCGGCAACGACGTGACGATCACCACGGCCGGCGCCGCGGGCAACTTCGAGCTGAACGTGATGCTCCCGGTGATCGCCAGGAACGTCCTGGAGTCGGTGCGGCTGCTCGCCAACGTCTCCCGGCTGCTGGCCGACCGCACGGTGGACGGGATCACGGCGAACGTGGAGCGCGCCCGTGAGTACGCGGAGTCCTCGCCGTCGGTCGTGACCCCGCTCAACAAGTACATCGGCTACGAGGAGGCGGCCAAGGTCGCCAAGCGGTCGCTGGCCGAGCGGAAGACCATCCGCGAGGTGGTCCTGGAGTCCGGCTACGTCGAGCGCGGGCTGCTCACCCTGGAGCAGCTGGACGAGGCGCTGGACGTGCTGCGGATGACCCGGCCCTGACGGCGCGCCGCGCCGTCGTCCCGGCGCTCCCCGGTGCCCGGCGTGACGAACGCTCGGCTCAAGGGTGACGCCCCCGTAACACGGGGTCCGTAAGATCCGTTCATGACAGCGGACATCCTTCTTCCCCGTGGAGCGGGCCAGGACGGCGGCGCGGGCCACTGGGCGCCCGGCGAGCAGGTGCTGTGGCGCTACCGCGGCAACGGCAGCGACGCGGTGCACATCTGCCGTCCGGTGACCGTGGTGCGCGACGACCCGGAACTGCTGGCGGTGTGGATGGCGCCGGGCACCGAGTGCGTCAAGCCGGTCCTGGCGGACGGCTCGCCGATCCACCACGAGCCGCTGGAGACCCGCTACCTCAAGCCGCGCACGACGTGCGTCGACCGCTGGTGGGGCGCGGGCGTGCTGAAGCTGGCGCGCCCGGACGAGCCCTGGTCGGTGTGGCTGTTCTGGGAGCAGGGCTGGCGCTTCAAGAACTGGTACGTGAACCTGGAGGAGCCGCGGCACCGCTGGCCGGGCGGGGTCGACTCGGAGGACCACTTCCTCGACATCCACGTCACCCCGGACCGGGGCTGGCAGTGGCGGGACGAGGACGAGTTCGCGCAGGCCCAGGCCGCCGGCCTGATGACGGCGGTCACGGCGGAGCGGGTACGGGAGGCCGGCCGCCGGGCGGTCGAGGTGATCGGCGCCTGGGGGCATCCCTTCCGGGACGGCTGGGAGCACTGGCGTCCGGATCCGGCGTGGCCGGTACCGGCCCTTCCGGTTGACTGGGATCGTCCGGCAAGGTGACCGCGTGAGCGGCTTGCCGGGGACCCCTGCCCCAATCGTAAGATCGTGGCCCATAGTGCTGCACAAAACACAGGCTCACACTAGAGTTTGACGCTATGTCACCAAGGTCATACGGGAGGCCCGGGCTGTGGGAGTCGGCGGCTACGAGGACATACAGCTGGACCGCACCGGCCAGGCCGAGGGGTTCGACGCCATAGGTGACCGCTACGACGAGGCCTTCCCGCACAAGGAGGGCCAGGTCGCCGCGGGCGAATGGCTCCTGGCGCAGCTCCCGGCGGGCTCCCGCGTCCTGGACCTCGGCTGCGGCACGGGACTGCCGACCTGCCGTCAGCTGGTCGAGGCCGGGCACGAGGTGACGGGTGTGGACCTCTCCGCGGGGATGCTCTCGCTCGCCCGCCGGCACGTGCCCCGGGCGACCTTCCTCCAGGCCGACATCGCCGACCTGCGGACCGGCGGCCGCCACGGACCCGACGGCCCGGGGGACCCGGGCCGCTTCGACGCCGCCGTGGCCTTCTTCTCGCTGCTGATGCTGCCTCGGGCGGAGATCCCGCTGGCCCTGCGCAGCGTCCACGACCTCCTCCTCCCGGGCGGAATGTTCACCCTTTCGATGGTGGAAGCCGACGTGGACGACTTCGCGATTCCGTTCCTTGGTAACACCATCCGGGTATCGGGTTATCTACGGGATGAATTGCGCCAGGTGGTGGCCGACGCGGGATTCACGGTCCTTAAGGAGGATTCGTACGCGTACGCGCCGCACACGACCGAAGTGCCGCCGGAGGAGCAGCTCTTCCTGCACTGCCGACGACCCGCCTGACGCGGCCGCCCCGCCACGTGCCCGGCACGTGACGCACCCGACCGGATGGAACGACCAGCGTGAGCACGGAGCGCATTTCTGAGCAGGCCGCCGTCCAGGGGACGACGGCCGGCCCGGCACGTCCGGGTGACACCGAACCGGTACCGGATCCACGGGCCGGCTTCCTGCTGCCCGCGGACCCCGTGCCGGGCGGCGAGTCGGGCGCGTCCACGGCCGGGGCGCCGGCCTCCGGGCGGTCCACGGACCCGTCCGCGGCGGGCGACCGCCCGCGCCGGGGCCGCCGGAGCGGCGGCGCCAAGCGCGGCGCGACCGCCGGCGATCCCGGCGGCACGGCCATGCCGCCGGAACGTCAGACCCCCTCCGATCCCCTCGTGTCGGCCCCCGCCCCCGCCAAGCCCGGCCGCGGCGGCCGGCGTGCGCGCGGCGGACGCACCGCGCGGCAGTCCTCCGAGGTGCGGGACCGTCAGGCCGCCCGGGTGGTCGCCGGCGAGGGGCTCGCCACCGTCCAGCACATGGCCGCCGCCCCCGCGGACGGCGCCCGCGGACGGCAGACCGTACGGCTGCGCTCCACCGACGCCCCCGGCGGCGCCCCGGCCACCGGTCCGTCCTTCGACGGCTCCGCGGGCCGGGACCGGCGGGCCGCCACCGCCATGGCCGCTCCCGTGGAGCCCGGCCGCCGGGCCACGGCGGGCGGCGGGACCCCGGGCGTCCCGGGTGTCCCCGGTCCGACGCAGCCGGAAGGCGGCGAGCCGCGCACGCGGCAGCGGACCCCTGACACGACGCTGCCCACGTCCCGGACGACGGGCCGGCAGGGAGGCCGCGGGGGCCACGCGGGCGGGCACCCCGTCGACGAGGACTCCACCGGCGGCCAGCCGCTCAAGAAGATCGGCCCGCAGAACCGCGGCCGGGCGGGGCAGGCGGAGACCGAGCGGCTGCGCTACGTCGGCGCGGCCACCCGCCGCATCGCCCGCGGCCTGGACCTGGACGAGATCGTGCTGGGTCTGTGCCGCTCCGCTGTGCCCGCCTTCGCCGACGCGATCCTGGTCTACCTGCGCGACCCGCTGCCGGTGGGCGACGAGCGCCCTTCCGGCCCGCTGGTCCTGCGGCTGCGGCGCACCGACCGGGTTCCGGACGAGAACGCCCCGGAGCCGGTGGAGGGCCTGCTCATGCCGGTCGTCCCCTCCACGGAGGGCGCGTACGGCGCTGCCGCCGAGGTCGTGACCGTCCCCATGGACGGCCCGCTGGCCGAGGTGCTGCGCGGGGTGCGCCCGGTGTTCTCCGACAACGCGCAGGCCACGGCGGCGCTCCACGAGCTGGTCGGGGGCTGCCGGCAGGCGGAGTTCGGCGAGACGTTAGACCTGCCGACCGGACGCCGGGCCATCCTGGCACCGCTGCGCGGCCGCCGCCGGGTCATCGGCGCGACCGTGCTGCTGCGCCGTCCCGAGCGTGCCCCGTTCGACCCGGACGACCTGCTGATCGCGGCCCAGCTGGCCACCCACACCGCGCTCGGCGTTGACAAGGCGGTGCTCTACGACCGCGAGGCGTCGATCGCCGACTCCCTGCAGCGCGAGATGCTGCCGGACTCCCTGCCGGAGCCCACCGGGGTCCGGCTGGCCAGCCGCTACCTGCCCGCCGCGGAGTCGGCCCGGGTCGGCGGCGACTGGTACGACGCGATCCCGCTGCCCGGCAGCCGGGTGGCGCTGGTGGTCGGCGACGTCATGGGCCACTCCATGACCTCGGCGGCGATCATGGGCCAGCTGCGGACGACCGTCCAGACCCTGGCGGGCCTGGACCTGTCGCCGCAGGAGGTGCTCTACCACCTGGACGAGCAGGCCCAGCGGCTCGGTCAGGACCGCATGGCCACCTGCATCTACGCGGTCTACGACCCGATAGCGCACCGGGTGACCATCGCCAACGCCGGCCACCCGCCGCCGGTGCTGCTGCACGCCAGCGGCCTGGCCGAGGTGCTGCGCGTGCCGCCGGGGGCCCCGATCGGCGTGGGCGGCGTGCCTTTCGAGGCGGTCGAGCTGCCCGCCCCGGCCGGGGCGACGCTGCTGCTGTACACCGACGGCCTGGTGGAGTCCCGCACCCGTGACGTGTGGGGCGGCATCGAGATGCTGCGCGAGCGGCTGCACACGGCCTCGGCGGTGCTGTGCCCGCCGCCGCTGGAACCGCTATGCGACGAGGTCCTGGAGATCGTCGGCCCGGGCGACCGGGACGACGACATCGCGCTGCTGGCCGCCCGTTTCGACGGCATCGCCCCGCGCGACGTCGCCTACTGGTTCCTGGAGCCGCGGCCGCAGACGGCCGGCCGGGCCCGGCGGCTGGTGCGCCAGGCACTCAGCCGCTGGAACCTGGAGCCGCTGGCCGAGGCGACCGAGCTGCTGGTCAGCGAGGTGGTCACCAATGCGGTGCGGTACGCGGAGCGGCCGATCACGCTGCGGCTGCTCCGTACCGACGTGCTGCGCTGCGAGGTGGGCGACGATGCCCCGACGCTGCCGCGGATGCGCCATGCGCAGCCGCAGGACGAGGGCGGCCGCGGGCTGTACCTCGTCAACCGGATGGCGCAGCGCTGGGGAGCGACCCGGCTGAGCGCCGGGAAGGTGGTCTGGTTCGAGATGGGCATTCCGGGCGGTGCCGACCGGTAGACGCTCCGTATCCGTACACGTTTTATTTCTGGACATTGTCCAGATCCATGGCGTGAAGTCATTGCCCGGCGTGCCGAGCCGGTGATTCAGTGTTTGTGTGGTCGTTAGCGACCAGGAGCCCCCGACGGACTCTTCCGAAGATCGACGGGAGGACACACTCACATGAGCACCCCCTACACCACCAACAACGCCGGGATCCCGGTGGAGAGCGACGCGCACTCGCTCACGGTGGGCTCGGACGGCCCCATCCTCCTCCAGGACCACTACCTGATCGAGAAGATGGCGCAGTTCAACCGCGAACGGGTACCGGAGCGTGTGGTGCACGCCAAGGGCTCGGGCGCGTACGGCGTCTTCGAGGTGACGAACGACGTCAGCCAGTTCACCAAGGCCGACCTCTTCCAGCCGGGACGCCGCACGGAGATGCTGGCCCGCTTCTCGACGGTCGCCGGCGAGCTGGGCAGCCCCGACACCTGGCGCGACCCGCGCGGTTTCGCCCTGAAGTTCTACACCGAGTACGGCAACTACGACATGGTCGGCAACAACACGCCGGTCTTCTTCGTACGCGACCCGATGAAGTTCCAGGACTTCATCCGCAGCCAGAAGCGCCGCCGTGACAGCTCGCTACGCGACAACAACATGCAGTGGGACTTCTGGACGCTGTCCCCGGAGTCGGCGCACATGGTCACCTGGCTGATGGGCGACCGCGGCGTGCCCAAGTCGTACCGCCACATGAACGGCTACAGCTCCCACACCTACATGTGGGTCAACGGCGGCGGCGAGCGGTTCTGGGTCAAGTACCACTTCAAGACCGACCAGGGGATCGACTTCCTCACCCAGGAGGAGGCCGACCACTACGCGGGCGCCGACGGCGATCTGCACCGCCGGGACCTGTACCAGGCCATCGAACGCGGCGAGCACCCCTCGTGGACGCTCTACATGCAGATCATGCCGTTCGACGACGCGGCGGACTACCGGTTCAACCCCTTCGACCTCACCAAGGTGTGGCCGCACGGCGACTACCCGCTGGTCGAGGTCGGCCGGATGACCCTGAACAAGAACCCCGAGGACTACTTCATCCACATCGAGCAGGCCGCCTTCGAGCCCAGCAACATGGTGCCCGGCATCGGCCCCTCGCCGGACAAGATGCTCCTCGGCCGGCTCTTCTCGTACGCCGACACCCACCGCTACCGGATCGGCCCCAACTACGCCCAGCTGCCGCCGAACCGGGCCCACACCGAGGTGCGCTCGTACGCCAAGGACGGGCCGATGCGCTACGAGCCGTCGCGCACCGCCGCGCCGTACGCGCCGAACTCCTTCGGCGGGCCCGAGGCCGACATCCGGCGCTTCGGCGACCCGGCCGGCTGGGAGGTGGCGGGCAACATGGTGCACGAGCCGTACAAGCTGCACCGCGAGGACGACGACTTCGGCCAGGCCGGGACGATGATCCGCCAGGTCCTGGACGACGCCGCCCGCGACCGGCTGGTCTCCAACGTGTCGGGCCACCTGAAGAACGGGGTCAGCGCCCCCGTCCTGGCCCGCGCGGTCGAGTACTGGCGCAACATCGACAAGGAGGTAGGCGACCGCATCGCCGCCAACGTCAACGGCCTGTGAGCCGGACCTCCCCACGGCCGCAGCCCCGGTGCACGTGATGTCCGTCCGTGCCCCGGGGCTGCATCGCGTCCGGAACGGGAAAACCCCTGGTCATGCGGGGTCCTGTCACCGGCTCGCCGCTATGCATGAGGTCTATACACCGTAGGTATACGCGTCGTGTAGAGTCCTCGGTCATGAGCATCGGCCACACCCTGCTCGGACTCCTGGAGTCCGGCCCGCGCCACGGATACGACCTGAAGCGGGCATTCGACGACAAGTTCGGCCACGACCGCCCGCTGCACTACGGCCAGGTCTACTCGACGATGGCGCGCCTGCTGAAGAACGGGCTGGTCGAGGTCGACGGCATCGAGCCCGGCGGCGGCCCGGAACGCAAGCGGTACGCGATCACCGAGGCCGGGATCACCGACGTCGAGAAGTGGCTCGGGCAGCCGGAGAAGCCCGAGCCCTACCTGCAGAACACCCTCTACACCAAGGTCGTCCTCGCGCTGCTCACCGGGCGCAGCGCCGCCGATCTCCTCGACACACAAAGGTCCGAGCATCTGCGGCTGATGCGGGAACTGACCGAACGCAAGCGGCACGGCGACTTCGCGGACCAGCTCATCTGCGACCACGCCCTGTTCCACCTGGAGGCGGACCTGCGGTGGCTGGAGCTCACCGCCGCCCGCCTGGACCTACTCGCGGCGGAGGTAGCCGAGTGAGCACCACGGAGAACCTGATGGAGGCCGTCGACCTGCACAAGGCGTACGGCCCGACCCCGGCCCTGGACGGCGCGGAGTTCGCGATACGCGCCGGGGAGGTGGTCGCGGTCATGGGGCCGTCCGGCTCCGGCAAGTCGACGCTGCTGCACTGCCTGGCCGGCATCGTCCGGCCGGACTCCGGCCAGGTGCTGTACCGGGGACGGGACCTGACCGCGATGAGCGACGCCGAGCGCAGCGCGCTGCGCCGCGGGGAGTTCGGCTTCGTCTTCCAGTTCGGCCAGCTCGTCCCGGAGCTGACCTGCGTGGAGAACGTGGCGCTGCCGCTGCGGCTGAACGGCACCCGGCGCAAGGAGGCCGAGGCGCGCGCCGGCGAGTGGCTGGCCCGGCTGGAGGTCGACGACCTGGCCGGCAAGCGTCCCGGCGAGATCTCCGGCGGCCAGGGCCAGCGGGTCGCGGTGGCGCGGGCGCTGGTCACCGGCCCGCGGGTGGTCTTCGCCGACGAGCCGACCGGCGCCCTGGACTCCCTCAACGGCGAGCGGGTGATGCGCATGCTGACCGACGCCGCCCGTGACACCGACGCCGCCGTCGTCCTGGTCACGCACGAGGCGCGGGTGGCCGCCTACTCCGACCGCGAGGTCGTCGTCCGCGACGGCAAGTCCCGCGACATGGAGAGGGTGGCATGAGCACCTCCGGACAGGGCGGTACCGGCGGCATGGTCGGGACCTGGGTCCGCGACCTCGCCCTCGGCCTGCGCTTCGCGGCGACCGGCGGCCGCGAGGGCTGGACCCGCACCGTCCTCACCGCGGTCGGCGTCGGCCTCGGTGTGGCGATGCTGCTGCTGGCGGCCGCCGTGCCCGCCATGATGAGCGCCCGCAACGACCGGGCGTACGAGCGGGACTACTCCTGGTTCAAGGAGCCGCCCAAGCAGACCGCCAGCACGGTGCTGTACTCCTCGGCCGACACCAACTTCCGCGAGGACAACATCCGCGGTCTGCTGCTCAAGGCCGACGGTGACCGGCCGGTGCTCCCGCCGGGCGTCAAGACGATGCCCGCGCCCGGTGAGATGGTGGTCTCCCCCGCGCTGAAGAAGCTGCTCGACCAGCCCGGCAGCAAGCTGCTGCGGGAACGGCTGGACTACCGCCTCGCCGGCGTCATCGGCGACCAGGGCCTGCTCGGACCCGCCGAACTGGCCTACTACGCGGGCAGCGACTCCCTCGTCGCCAGGAACGCGGACGGCACCTCCGGGAACGCCACCCGCATCCCGTACTTCGGGCGCGGTGAGGTGAAGGGCGATCCTCTGGGCGGCGTGCTGACCCTGCTGGTCGTCATCATCGTCGTGGTGCTGCTGATGCCGGTGGCCGTCTTCATCGGCACCGCGGTGCGCTTCGGCGGCGAACGCCGGGACCGGCGGCTGGCCGCGCTGCGGCTGGTCGGCGCGGACAGCAGGATGACCCGGCGGATCGCGGCCGGCGAGGCACTGTTCGGCTCCCTGCTCGGGCTCGCCGTGGGCACGGGGATCTTCCTGGTCACCCGGCAGTTCTCGCCCGATGTGACGCTGTACGACATCAGCGTCTACCCGTCCGACATCACGCCCGGTCCCGGGCTGGCCGCACTGGTGGCGGTGGCGGTTCCGGGGGCGGCGGTCGCGGTCACCCTGCTGGCGATGCGCGGCATCGCCGTCGAGCCGCTCGGAGTGGTGCGCAAGGCCACCGCGCAGAAGCGCAGGCTGTGGTGGCGGCTGCTGATCCCGCTGGCCGGGCTCGGACTGCTGGCCCCGCTGTTCGGGAGCATCTCCCAGAACACCTCGGTCAACCCCTACCAGGTGACGGCCGGCGTGGTCCTGCTGCTGGTCGGTCTCACCGCCGTACTGCCCTGGCTGGTCGAGTCGGTCGTCGGCCGCCTCCGCGGCGGCCCGCTGCCCTGGCAGCTGGCCACCCGCCGCATCCAGCTCAACAGCAGTGCCGCCGCCCGCATGGTCAGCGGTGTCACCGTCGCCGTCGCGGGGGCGATCGCCCTCCAGTCGCTCTTCACGGGGGTCCAGAGCGACTTCGTCACGGCGACCGGAGACGACCCGGAGCGCGCCCAGCTCAGCATCATGCAGACCGTCGACAGCGGGGCCGAGGCGCAGCGCGTGGAGAAGGCCTTCGCCGAGACCCCGGGCATCCGCGCGGTGCTCGGCGTCATCCAGGACGACGCCGCCCGGGGGGACATCTCGAAGCGGATGGGCGTCGACGGGAGCCAGAGCGTACCCCTGGTCCTGGGCGACTGCGTGACGCTGCGCGAACTCGCCCACGTCGGGGCCGGCTGCGCCGACGGCGACGTGTTCCTGGTGTCCGACCCCGGCGGCTACGGTGACATGAGCTTCGCCGAGCCCGGCGACACGCTCGACCTCAACACGCCGGTCACGGACAAGTACACCGGCACGCCGCGGCCGTGGCGCATCCCGGCGGACGCCCGCACGGTGCAGTCCCGCGTCTCACCGGACGGGAACCAGGAGTGGGGCGTGCTGGCCACCCCCGGTGCCCTGGACGTGGCGGCCCTGCGCACGCCCGCCGTCCGGCTCATGCTGAGGACCGACCCGGGCTCGCCGGACGCCGTCGAGCACGCCCGCAACACCGCGGCACGGATCGACCCCACGCTCAGCGTCTTCCAGCTGACCGCCACCAGCGAGGACCGCAAGTTCGCGACGATCCGGCGCGGGCTGTTCATCGGCGCCACGGCCACCCTGGCCCTGATCGGCGCGAGCCTGCTGGTCTCCATGCTGGAGCAACTGCGCGAGCGCAGGCGGCTGCTGGCCGTCCTGGTCGCCTTCGGCACCCGGCGGTCCGTGCTCGGGCTGTCGGTCCTCTGGCAGACCGCGCTGCCGGTCGCCCTGGGACTCGTCCTCGCCGTCGTCGGGGGTGCCGGTCTCGGCGCCGCCCTGCGGACGATGGTGGGTGAGGACCCCCGCGTCGACTGGGCGAGCGTGGGCGCCATGACCGGCGCCGGAGCGGGAGTGGTCATCCTGGTCACGGCGCTGAGCCTGCCGCCGCTGTGGCGGATGATGCGTCCGGACGGTCTGCGCACCGAGTGACCCCGGGCGGTTCGCCCGTCAGCGGGCGAACCGTACCGGCAGCGGTGCCAGGGCACCGCGCAGCGCGGAGGCGAAGGCCTGAAACTCCTCCGCGCGCGCGGTGCCCGCGCGCATCGCCAGCGCGATGCGCCGTGACGGCGCCGGGTCGGCGAAGTACCCCGTGGCGAGGTCCGCGCTGCGTCCGGTCTCCACCGGGACCGCCGTCCGCGGCAGCAGCGTCACCCCGAGCCCGCCGGCCACCAGCTGCACCAGCGTGGACAGCCCCGCCGCGGTCGTGGTGGCGGTCGCCCCCTCGGTGCGGCCCGCCTCCCGGCAGACGTCCAGCGCCTGGTCGCGCAGGCAGTGCCCCTCCTCCAGCAACAGCAGGTCCAGCTGCCGCAGGGCCTCGCGGGGGATGTCCATCCGTCCGGCCAGCCAGTGGTCGCGCGGGGTGACCAGGACGAAGTCCTCGTCGAAGAGCGGCAGTTCGGCGACGGCGGGGACACCGAGCGGTACGGCGAGCAGCAGCAGGTCCAGCCGGCCCGCCGTGAGGCCGTCCAGCAGCGAGGACGTCTGCTCCTCGTGCACCTGCAGGTCGAGCTCCGGGTACGTGTCGTGCGCCAGCCGCAGCACGGTCGGCAGCAGGTAGGGCGCCACCGTCGGGATCACCCCGAGCCGCAGCACCCCGGTGAAGGGCGCGCGCGCCGCCTCCGCCTCGTCGAGCAGGTCGCCGACCGCTCCCAGCACCGCCCGCGCCCGGACCGCGACGCGCTCCCCCGCCGAGGTCAGCAGCACCTTGCGGGTCGTGCGCTCCACGAGCACCACCCCGAGCGCCTCCTCCAGCGCGGCGACCGCCCCGGACAGCGCCGGCTGGCTCGTGCCGATCGCCGCGGCCGCGTCCCTGAAGTGCAGGTGCTCGGCGACGGCCGCGAAGGCCCGCAGCTGGGACAGGCTCGGCTGGCGCTGGCTGCCGCGCTGACTACTGATAACCGCCTCCGATCAACGACCTCCAGTCTAGTTGCGTACGCGATCAATGACCGACGGGGCCGGGCGGCCGTCCGCCCCCTGTGGTGCCGGTCACTCTGCGCAGCGGCACGCCGGAGCCTCACTCGTCGATAAGGGCTTCCGATCAATGCGACCCGCCGGGGCGATTTCACTGATCAATGACCTCATGGCAGGGTGAGCGGGACCCATCGAGGGACCGTGCGGCCACCCCGCGCCCGGGTCCCGACCCTCCCTAGGAGTGCGCGTGCTCACCGTCGGTGACAAGTTCCCCACGTTCGAACTGACCGCCTGTGTGGACCTCGACCCCGAGAAGGCCTTCGCCCAGATCGACCACAAGTCGTACGAGGGCAAGTGGAAGGTCTACTTCGCGTGGCCGAAGGACTTCACCTTCGTCTGCCCGACGGAGATCGCGGCGTTCGGCAAGCTGAACGACGAGTTCGCCGACCGTGACGCGCAGATCCTCGGCTTCTCCGTCGACTCCGAGTTCGTGCACCACGCCTGGCGCAAGGACCACGACGACCTGCGCGACCTGCCCTTCCCGATGCTGTCGGACATCAAGCGCGAGCTGTGCACCGACCTCGGCATCCTCGGCGAGGACGGCGTCGCCCAGCGCGCCACCTTCATCGTCGACCCGAACAACGAGATCCAGTTCGTCATGGTGACCGCCGGTTCCGTGGGCCGTAACCCCAAGGAGGTCCTGCGGGTCCTCGACGCGCTGCAGACGGACGAGCTGTGCCCCTGCAACTGGAAGAAGGGCGACGAGACCCTCGACGTCGTCAAGCTGCTGGCCGGTGAGTGACCGTGGCGCTCGATGAGCTGAAGTCCGCGCTGCCGGACTACGCCAAGGACCTCAAGCTCAACCTGGGCTCCGTGATCGGCAACGCCGAGGACACGGGACTCCTCACCCAGCAGCAGCTGTGGGGCACGGTGCTGGCCACCGCCATCGCCTCGCGCTCGGCCGTCGTGCTGCGCGCGCTGGAGCCCGAGGCCCGCGAGAACCTCTCGCCGGAGGCGTACCAGGCCGCCAAGGCCGCCGCCGCCATCATGGCGATGAACAACGTCTACTACCGGACCCGGCACCTGCTGTCGGACCCGGAGTACGGCAACCTGCGGGCCGGTCTGCGGATGAACGTCATCGGCAACCCGGGCGTCGACAAGACCGACTTCGAGCTCTGGTCGCTGGCGGTCTCGGCGATCAACGGCTGCGGGATGTGCCTCGACTCGCACGAGCAGGTGCTGCGCAAGGCGGGCGTCGAGCGCGAGACGGTCCAGGAAGCCTTCAAGATCGCCGCCGTCGTGCAGGCGGTCGCGGCGACCCTAGACGCCGAGGCGGTCCTCGCCGGCGCGTGACGCGTGCTCCTGGGGCCCGGCCACCCTTCGGGGGAGCCGGGCCCTTCGGCCGTCCCGCGTCAGGCCAGCCGCGTGAACTCCACCGTGACCCGGGGCGGTCCGCTGGCGGCGCCGCGGTACACGCCCTTGTGCGGTGTGACGTCCCCGTAGTCGCGGCCTCGGCCCACCACGACGTGGGACTCGTCGGCGCGGCAGCGGTTCGTGGGGTCGTAGCCGTACCACTCCCCCGCCCAGTACTCGACCCAGGCGTGGCTCTGCCCGGCGACGGCCCGGTGCAGACCGGCCTCGCGGTCCGGGTGCAGGTAGCCCGACACGTACCGCGTGGGCAGCCCGATGCCGCGCAGCAGCCCGGCCGTCAGGTGGGCGATGTCCTGGCAGACGCCGGCGCCCTGCTCCCAGGCCTCCTGCGCGGAGGTGTGGACCGCGGTGGCGCCCGGCACGTACGCCACCCGGTCGGCAACCGACTCCGCCACCGCGACCGCCGCCTCATGGGGGTCGAGCCCCGCCACCGCGTCCCGGACGGCGCCGGTGACCTCGGGGGCGACGCAGGTCCGCGGCGTGGACGCGATGTGCTCCAGCAGCCGCGTCGCCGCGGCCCGTCCGGCGATCTCCGGCCATCCGGCCGGGGTGCGGAGCGGTGCCGGCGGCGCGGTCTCGACCAGCGAGACCGCGGTGATGACCAGGTCCGCGTGCGGTTCCGTCAGGTCGAAGCAGGTGACCTGGGTGCCCCAGTAGTCCCAGTACGACCAGGTGGTGGTCGCCGGGCTGACGGTGACCCGGGCGTCGAGGGTCGTCTGGCGGGGCAGGGTGAGCGGGGTCATGCGGACCTCGTTGTGGGAGGAGACCGCCGCCTCGGAGTAGCCGACCCGGGTCTCGTGCCGGATGCGCAGTCTGCGGGCCATCGCGCTCACGCTCCTTCCTGCGCCCACGCCATGGCGCCCTGGTAGGGGAAGAACCGTTCCGCCACAGCCTCGGCCGAGGCCATGCACGCCTGCTGGAGGTCGCGCAGCAGCAGCGGCAGCGCCTCCTCCAGGCTGCCGGAGTCCAGGTACTCCAGCCGGGTGCGCATACGCCCGATGGGTCGGCGGGCCGGGTCGTGCCGGGGTCTGCCCAGCTCCGTGAGGCAGTCCTCGGCGGTGGTGAGCGCATGCAGCGCGCTGCGCGGGAAGTCCCGGTCCAGCAGCAGGAACTCCGCGACCCGCGCGGTGTCCCCGAATCCTCCGTACACCCGGGCGAAGGCCTCGTCCGCGCCGCTGGCACTGAGCAGCGTCGGCCAGTCGGGGGCGTGCGCGGCGTCCAGGACCCGCACCGCGAGCAGCCGTACGGTCATGTCGACGCGTTCGAGGCTCCGGCCGAGCACCATGAAGCGCCAGCTGTCGTCCCGGCTCATCGTGGAGTCGGTGAGCCCGGCGAAGAGGGCCGCCCTGCGGCGTACGAGGTCCAGGTAGGCGTACGGACCGGTGCGGCGCGCGGCGCGGCGCTGCTCGCCCAGGGCATGCCAGGTGGAGTTGAGGCACTGCCACATGTCGGAGGAGATCGCCTCGCGCGCGCTGCGTGCGTTCGCGCGGGCGGCGCCGAGCGCCCCCTCGATGGAGCCTGGGCTGCGCGCGTCGAAGGCGAGGGCGTCCATCACCTGGTCCATGTCGCAGGGCTGGTCGCCCGGGGCGGACAAGCCGAGGATCGCGTACAGCGATCGGCACGCGGCGTCCTCGTCCCGCCAGGGGTCCTCCAGCAACCGGTGCAGGTAGGCGTCGAGGATGCGGGCGGTGGCGTCGGCGCGCTCGACGTAGCGGCCGGTCCAGGTCAGCGCCTCCGCGATGCGGGAGAGGATGATGTCGTTCATCGCCGTGCCTCCTGCCGGTCCGGTCGGTGCCGTCGGTGCCGTCACTGCTGCTGGGCTCCTTCCTGCTCGGACGGACCACGGCCGCCGCCGGGTCCGAGGTGGCGCGGGGCCACCGACGGCGGCACGGCCGCCGCGCCCTCCGCCTCCGCCGCGTCCTGCTCCGGCGGCCCGCCGAAGGCCTCGGCGGACCGGCGCGCCGGCGCCAGTACCCAGGTGTCCTTCGAGCCGCCGCCCTGGCTGGAGTTGACGATGAGGTTGCCCTCCCGCAGGGCGACCCGGGTGAGGCCGCCGGGCAGCACCCAGATCTCGTCCCCGTCGTTGACGGCGAAGGGCCGCAGGTCGATGTGGCGCGGGGCGACCCCGCCGTCGGCGAAGGTCGGCGAGGTCGACAGGGCGACCGGGCGCTGGGCGATCCAGCCCCGGGGGTCGGCGGCCACCGCCTTGCGGGTCCGCTCCAGGGTCGCGGCGTCGGCGGCGGGCCCGATGACGATGCCGGAACCCCCCGCCCCGTCGACCGGCTTGACGACGAGCTGGTCGATCTGGTCGAGGACGGCCTCCAGCCGGCCGGGCTCGTCGGGCCGGAAGGACTCGACGTTGGGCAGGACGGGCTCCTCACCGAGGTAGTAGCGGATCAGGTCGGGGACGTAGGTGTAGAGCAGTTTGTCGTCGGCGATCCCGTTGCCCACGGCGTTGGCGAGGGTGACGTTCCCGGCCGTCGCGGCGCCCAGGATGCCCGGGCAGCCGATCACCGAGTCCGGCCGGAAGTGCAGCGGGTCGAGGAAGTCGTCGTCGAGCCGGCGGTATACGACGTGGACCGGCACCTCGCCGCGGGTCGTCCGCATCCACACCCGGTTGCCGGAGCACACCAGGTCGTCCCCCTGGACCAGTTGCACCCCCATCAGCCGGGCCAGCAGTGCGTGCTCGAAGTACGCGGCGTTGCTCGGTCCCGGGGTGAGCACGACGACCTGCGGGTCGGTCACCCCCGCGGGCGCGGCGGCACGCAGCGCCGCCAGCAGCCGCTGGCCGTAGGCGTCCACCGGACGCACCGGCTGCTCCGCGAAGAGGGAGGGGAACATCCGGGTCATCGCCCGCCGGTTCTCGATGACGTAGCTGACGCCGGAGGGGACGCGCACGTTGTCCTCCAGGACCCGGAACGCGCCCTGTTCGTCCCGGACGAGGTCGATCCCGCTCACGTGCACACGCACCCCGTTCGGGGGCTCGACGCCGTGCGCCGCCCGGTGGAAGTGCGGGGACTGCAGCAGCAGCCGCCAGGGGACGACGCCGTCCTCGAAGGCGCGGGCCGGGCCGTAGGCGTCGGCGAGGTAGGCCTCCAGCGCCCTTACCCGCTGGATCACCCCGCGCTGGACCAGGTCCCACTCCAGGGCGTCGAGGACCCGCGGGACGAGGTCGAGCGGCCAGGGCCGCTCCTCCCCCGCGAAGGCGTAGGTGACCCCGCGGTCCGTGAACGAACGGGCCATCTGGTCCGCCCGGAACCTCAGCTCGGCCGCTTCCATGGGCTGCAGGGCGGCCAGTACCGGCTCATAGGCGGTCCTGACCACACCCGGCCGCTCGAACATCTCGTCCCACGCGTCGGCCAACGCGTACGCGTCAAATATGTCCGCCATGACGCGACGTTAGGCGCACTGTGTGACGCACCGGTCACGGTGCGATTTCCGGGAGCGCACACGCGCGCGGCCGCCCCGAGGGGCGGCCGCGGCACCGGGTGGTCACACCGTCAGACGGTCTCCCCCGGCGTGGCGTCGGGGAGTCCCCGCGCACCGACCGGCGCCACCTCGGCGGCCGTCGCGCCGTGCGGTGCGGGCTCGTCGGCCATCGCCGCCTCCCGGGAGTGGGCCCGCAGGTAGCCGACCACGGTGTTGGTCACCGCGACCAGCGGTACGGCCACGACCGCCCCGCCGATCCCCGCGATGAGCGAACCGGCGGCCACCGACAGGATCACGCCGAGCGGATGCACCCGCACCGCCCGGCCCAGGATGAACGGCTGCAGGATGTGGCCCTCGATCTGCTGCACCAGCAGGACCACCACCAGCACCATCAGCGCCGTGAACGGACCTTCCGTCACCAGCGCCACCACCATCGCGATGACACCTGAGGCGACCGCGCCGACCAGGGGGACGAACGCGGCGAGGAAGATGATGACGGCCAGCGGCACCGCCATCGGCACCCCGAGGATGCCGATGCCGATGCCGATGAAGATGGCGTCGATCAGGGCCACTATCACCGTGCCGCGCACGTAGAGGGTGAGCGTGCGCCAGGCGCGCGGCCCCGCGCCGCCGAGGCCGTCGCGGGCGTCCACGGGGAAGAGCTTGAGGAACCAGTTCCAGATGTTCCGGCCGTCGTAGAGCAGGAAGAGCGTGCTGAACATCGCCAGGAGGATGCCGGTGAGCATCTCCACGACGACGGTGACGCCCTGCAGCCCGGCGTCGGTCAGCGCCTTGGAGTTGGTGCCGATCGCCTCCTGGAGGTTCTTGGCGATCTGGTTGATCTGGTCCTCGGTCACGTGGAACGGGCTGTTGAGCAGCCAGCGCTTCAGTTCGGTGATGCCGTCCTGGAGGCTGTTGGAGAGGTTGTCGATGTTCTCCATGACCTGCCAGACCACGAACCAGCCGACCAGGCCCATCATCACGAAGCCGCCGATGAAGACGATGGCCGTGGCGAACCCGCGCGGCACCCCCAACCGCTTCAGCCGGCCCACGAAGGGCTGCAGCAGCGCGGTGATCAGCAGCGCGGCGACGAAGGAGAGGACGACCAGCTGTATGGTGCCGATCACCCGCATCAGCACCCAGACCGTGCCGGCCAGCACCAGCAGCCGCCAGCCGAGTTCGGCCGCGACCCGCATGCTCCACGGCACCCGGGCGACCGGGTCGCCGGGGCCGGAGGTGCGCGCCGGGTACCGGCGCGCGGCCTGCTCCTCCTGACGGCGGGCCTCCTCGCGGGCGCCCGCGGCCGCGGCCCGGCGCTGTTCCTCCAGCCTCCCGGCGAGCTTGGCGAGCTCCGCCGCCAGCCCGGAGCCCCATTGGCGCTTCTCCGACATCGCTTCCCCTGTCCCCCGCCCCCCGGCCTGTCCGTCCGCACCACCGTACGCGCAACGAGCCCCCGATCCCTCAAGGGGTCGGGGGCTCGTCGGCGATTTGTGGATGTACGGCCTAGTACCAGTGGTTGGCCTGCCAGAACGACCAGGCACCGCAGGGGCTGCCGTACCGGCTGTTCATGTAGTTGAGGCCCCACTTGATCTGGGTACCGGGATTGGTGCGCCAGTCGGCGCCCGCGGAGGCCATCTTGGAGCCGGGCAGGGCCTGGACGAGACCGTAGGCGCCGGAAGAGGCGTTCGTCGCGGTGTAGTTCCAGCCGCTCTCACGGGTGACGATGTTGGAGAAGCACTGGTACTGGGAGGCGTCGCCTATGAGGCCCTGGGCCATGGCCTGGACTTCGGAGACCGTGTACGAGGCCTTCACGACCAGCGCGGCGCGCTCCGCGGCGCGGGAGGCCTCCTTGGCCTTGCGGTCGGCCTCGGCCTTCTCCTCCGCCTTCTTCCGGGCGGAGGCGTCCTTGGCGGCCTGCTTGCGCGCTGCCTCCTCGGCGGCCTTCTTCGCGCCGGCGTCGGCGGCGTCGGACTGCGCCTGCACCTGCTGCGTGAGGGAAGCCTGCTGGACCTGCTGCCCAGCGGGTATGTCCGCGAGGACGGTGGTCGCATCGGCGGCGGCGACGGGCTGTACGACACCCTCGCTACCGGAGGCGACACCGACGACGGCGCCCACAGTGGTGACCGCAGTGGCCGAAGCCACCGCGAATCCCCGGACCGAGATCCGGCTCACACGGTTTCCTTCCAGCGTCGCCCGCTTGGTGACCTCACGGACGCGATCGTGCCCCTTCGCACTGGCTTCCTGCTGCACCGGTCACAGAAGCACTGGCCCGGTGCGGCTCCCCCGACGGGGCGGGAGTCCGCTGATTCGGTTCGGGCGGCCCACGGCGAACGCTGTTCAGTTCTGAGGTTCCGTACGTTTGCGGGTACGGGTGTGCCGAGGGCGGGGGCCTGACAGAACCGACAGCCTGCCGTAGCCGGACGCGTCCACGCAATTCCCCGTTGCGTGTCAAAGCTCACACGCCACGTAGGCCACGGAAATTTCCGTTACGCATCCGTAGCCTCCGGACACAGCGCTAGGCTGCTGCGCCCTCGCGGCGCAGCAGCCTAGCGGACCGTCCAACTCGTCTGTTACGCCCGCCCGTCCTCCAGCATCTCCGTCACGAGCGCGGCGATCGGCGAGCGCTCGGAGCGGGTCAGGGTGATGTGCGCGAACAGCGGGTGGCCCTTGAGCTTCTCGACGACGGCGACCACTCCGTCGTACCGACCCACCCTCAGGTTGTCGCGCTGGGCGACGTCATGAGTCAGGACAACCCGGGAATTCTGCCCAATACGGGACAACACGGTCAGCAGGACGTTGCGCTCCAGGGACTGCGCCTCGTCGACGATCACGAAGGCGTCGTGCAGGGAGCGGCCCCGGATGTGCGTGAGGGGCAGGACCTCCAGCATGCCGCGCGCCACGACCTCCTCGATGACCTCCTTCGACGTCACCGCGCCCAGGGTGTCGAAGACCGCCTGGGCCCACGGGCTCATCTTCTCCGCCTCGGTGCCCGGCAGGTAGCCGAGCTCCTGACCGCCCACGGCGTACAGCGGCCGGAAGACCATGACCTTCTGGTGCTGCTGACGCTCCAGCACCGCCTCCAGCCCCGCGCACAGCGCCAGCGCCGACTTGCCGGTGCCGGCCCGGCCGCCCATCGACACGATGCCGACGTCCGGGTCGAGCAGCAGGTCCAGCGCGATCCGCTGCTCGGCGCTGCGGCCGTGGATGCCGAAGGCCTCCCGGTCGCCGCGCACCAGCCGGACCCGGCCGTCGGCCGTGACCCGGCCGAGCGCCTTGCCGCGGTCCGACTGCAGCACCAGACCGGTGTGCACCGGGAGCCCGGCCGCGTCGGGCACATCGACCGTCTCCTCCTGGAAGAGGTCGTCCACCTCCTGGGCCGAGACCTGCAGCTCGTGCATCCCCGTCCACCCGGAGGTGATCGCCAGCTCGGCCCGGTACTCCTCGGCCAGCAGGCCGACGGAGGAGGCCTTGACGCGCAGCGGCAGGTCCTTGGAGACGACGGTGACGTCGTACCCCTCGGCCTGGAGGTTCCGGGCCACCGCGAGGATCCGCGAGTCGTTGTCGCCCAGGCGGAACCCCGCGGGCAGCACGCCCGGGTCCGAGTGGTTCAGCTCGACGCGCAGGGTGCCGCCCAGCTCGCCGATCGGGATGGGTGCGTCCAGCCGCCCGTACCGGATCCGGTACTCGTCGAGCAGCCGCAACGCCTGGCGGGCGAAGTAGCCGAGCTCGGGGTGGTGGCGCTTGGCTTCCAACTCGGTCACCACCACGACCGGCAGGACCACCTCGTGCTCATCGAAGCGGAGGAGGGCATGCGGGTCGGCAAGCAGCACGCTGGTGTCGAGTACGTAAGTGCGCCGGTCGTGCTCACGGCGATTCTTGCTGGTCACCACGTGTGGACGAACCCCCTCGGAAGAGGTCGGGGTGCGACGGCGTCGCGCGGGACAGGGCCGGGACCGACCAGAAGGGCCGGACCACGGCCCTTCGAGTCGACGCGGTCAATGCCGTCCGAGTCAAGGGTTGACAACGGCACGTCCGTGAGCAAGGGGCCTCCCGGGCGGACGGGCCAGGTGCCGTCCGCTTCTGTCCGACATCCATGGGCCGGATGTCGGTCTGACGGGTCTATTCCCTCGAAAGTGGAGGCCTATGCGACTGCATATGACAGGTGTTGGCCCGGGCCCTACCCTTGCCGCCCCGCCGCCCGATGTTCGCGCCCCCGTCGCCGGGACGTAATCCGGCCACCGCCCCTTCGGCCGTTCGCCGCAAGCCGGGTGTGGCGCATCTCTCCCCGGCAGGGCCGTTCGGGTGACGCCGGGAGCCGGGGCCCGCGCTCAGGCCCCGAAGCGCCGGTGCCGCGCCGCGTA
>NZ_JBEXSX010000073.1:21606-46654 GCF_040613835.1 Streptomyces sp. NPDC006207
AGTCACGCAACGCCCGCAGGAAGTCCACCCTGCGGAACGCCGGCCAGAACACCTCGCAGAAGTAGTACTCCGAATGCGCGCTCTGCCAGAGCATGCTGCATCCACGCGGGGAGCCACCCCCCGCACCCCCGGGAGCCGGGGCCCGCGCTCAGGCCCCGAAGCGCCGGTGCCGCGCCGCGTAGTCACGCAACGCCCGCAGGAAGTCCACCCTGCGGAACGCCGGCCAGAACACCTCGCAGAAGTAGTACTCCGAATGCGCGCTCTGCCAGAGCATGAAGCCCGACAGGCGCTGCTCGCCGGAGGTGCGGATGACGAGGTCGGGGTCGGGCTGGCCGCGGGTGTAGAGGTGCTCCGCGATGTGGTCGATGTCGAGGATCTCCGCGAGGTCCTCGATGGACGTGCCGCGGCCGGCGTGCTCGTGGAGGAGGGAGCGGACCGCGTCGGCGATCTCCTGGCGGCCGCCGTAGCCCACGGCGACGTTGACGAGTATGCCCTCGACGCCCTCCGTGGCCTGCTCGGCCTCCTTGAGGACGGACTGGGTACGGGCGGGCAGCAGGTCCTTCGCGCCGACGTGGTGGACACGCCAGCGGCCGGTCGCGGCGAGCCCGCGGACCGCGTCCTCGATGATGCCGAGCAGCGGGACGAGTTCCTCCGCCGGGCGGTCCAGGTTGTCCGTCGAGAGCAGCCAGAGCGTGACGACCTCGACGCCGGTCTCCTCGGACCAGCCGAGGACCTCGGTGATCTTGTCCGCGCCGGCCCGGTGGCCCTGCTCGGTCGTCCGCGCGGCGGCCTTGGCCCAGCGGCGGTTGCCGTCGAGGATGACGCCGATGTGCTTGGGGCCCTGCGACAGGTCGAGCCGGCGCTCCACACGGTGGGCGTACAGGTCGGTCAACCTGAGACGTACCAGGTCGCGCAGATTCATTGGCGGGCCCCTCCTGCGGTCGTCACCCCTTCGCCACCCTACTGCGCCTCCCCTCGGGCCGCCGAACCGGGTGCGGGGCTGTGGACCACCGTCGTGATAGGACCGCTTCTGTGGATATTCGTTCTCTCTACCGCGCCGCCGACGAGCGCTACGACGCGATGGCGTACCGCCGTACCGGCCGCAGCGGCCTCAAGCTCCCCGAGATCTCCCTCGGGCTCTGGCACAACTTCGGCGACGACCGCACGCTCGACTCGCAGCGCGCCATCCTGCGCCGCGCCTTCGACCTCGGCGTCACGCACTTCGACCTGGCCAACAACTACGGCCCGCCCTACGGCTCCGCCGAGAGCAACTTCGGGACCATCCTCGCCCAGGACTTCCGGCCCTACCGCGACGAACTGGTCATCTCGACCAAGGCGGGGTACGACATGTGGCCCGGCCCGTACGGCGAGTGGGGCAGCCGGAAGTACCTGCTCTCCTCGCTGGACCAGTCCCTGGACCGGATGGGCCTGGACTACGTCGACATCTTCTACTCGCACCGCTTCGACCCCGACACGCCGCTGGAGGAGACGATGGGCGCCCTCGCGTCCGCCGTCCGGCAGGGCAAGGCGCTCTACGTCGGCATCTCCTCCTACAGCGCGCAGCGCACCCGTGAGGCCGCCGCGCTGCTGCGCCAGATGGGCGTCCCGGCGCTGATCCACCAGCCCTCGTACTCCATGATCAACCGCTGGGTCGAGGACGACGGTCTCCTGGACGTCCTGGACGAGGAGGGCATGGGCTGCATCCCCTTCGTCCCCCTGGCCCAGGGCCTGCTGACGGACAAGTACCTCAATGGCATCCCCGAGGGTTCCCGGGCCGCCCAGGGCAAGTCCCTCGACCCCACCCTGATCACCGACGAGGTCGTACGGCGGCTGCGCGGCCTCAACGGCATCGCCGCCCGGCGCGGTCAGTCGCTGGCGCAGCTCGCGCTGAGCTGGGTGCTGCGCGACAAGCGGATCACCTCGGCGCTCATCGGGGCGTCGAGCGTCGCCCAGCTGGAGGCCAACGTCGCGGCGGTGGGTGCCGCCCCGCTGACGGCCGAGGATCTCGCCGAGATCGACGAGTTCGCCCTCGAGTCGGGCGTCAACCTCTGGTCCCGCAGCAGCGACGCGTGAGGTCGGCGGGCGCCCCGGTCAGGACGGCAGCAGCGGTCCGGCCAGGGCGCCGGCCAGGATGAACGGACCGAAGGGCAGCGGCGTACGGCGCTCGGCGCGGCGGGCCGCCAGCAGCACCAGGCCCGTGACGGCGCCCAGCGCGAAGGCCGCGAAGGTGCCGGCGGCGAGCGTCCCCCACCCGTACCAGGCGAGGACCATGCCCGCGGTCGGGGCGAGCTTGACGTCGCCGAAGCCCATGCCGTCCGGGTTGACCAGGTGCAGCACGAGGTAGAACAGCCCCAGCACGGCCGCCCCCAGCAGCGCCCGGGGCCACGAGCCCTCATGGCCCGGGAGCAGCGCGGCCGCCCCCAGCAGAGCCGCCGTCCCCGTGGCGGCGGGCAGCGTCAGCACGTCCGGGAGCCGCAGCACCGTCAGGTCGACGCGGGCCAGCAGCACTCCGAGCGGGACGAGCAGCAGCCACACCGTCAGTTCGGGGCGCGGCCCGGTGCCCGCCGCGACGGCCGCGCTGACCACGGCGGTCACCAGGGCGTAGCGCCATCCGGCGGCCGGCTTCCCGGCGTTGCGCACCGGCCCCCACCAGCCGCGCCGGCCGGCCGGGTAGGGCACGTCCGCCGGGCACCGGGCCCGCCAGGGCTGCTCGGGGGCGACGGACAGCCGGTACGCCGGACGCGGCAGGGCGAGCCCCGCGACGGTTCCCCACACGACGGCCGCGGCGATCGGATAGACATGCATCGGGCCCGACCGTACACGGGCGCACCACGCGAAGGGACGTGAGCCGCATGGGTGACCGCCGGCGCGACGGGACCGGGCTGCTGCACCTCACCGGCGGCCACGGCACGGACGGCGCGGTGACGCCGGACGGCGCGGGGATACCGCTGGAGATCGCTGCCTCCTACCGGGCCCGCACCCGGGGGCTGCTGGGCCGAACCGGGATCAGCGGGGCGCTGCTGCTCACGCCCGCCGCGAGCGTGCACACCCTGGGCATGCGCTTCGCCATCGACGTCGCCTACCTCGACCGTCGCCTGCGGGTCCTCGCCGTCCGCACCATGCCGCCCGGCCGGCTGGGCCGCCCGCGGCTGCGGGCCCGTCACGTGCTGGAGGCGGAGGCCGGCGCGATGGCGGCGTGGGGCCTGGTGCCGGGGGCGGCGGTGACGGTGGAGGCGCAGGCGTGACCCCTGCCTCGTCCCGTCCGTTGCGGGCGGCCGTGGCGGCCGTCTAGAACCCGCCGCCGCCGAAGTCCGCGGAGCCGGGGAAGCCGGGGGACTGTGCGCCGATGACGAGGAACAGGATCCCCGCGGCCAGGAAGATCCCCAGGAAGACCAGCGTCAGCGCCAGTTGGCCGTACGGCACCCGGTAGCCGGCCGGGACGACCAGCGCGTGCTCGGGTGCCTCGGGGACGTAGGCGACCGTCAGGTGGTCGCCCTCGATCGTCGTGCCCGGCGCCCCCGGGTCCTCGAAGCGCACGTCGCGCCCGTCGGCGGTCCGGAACTCGAAGACGAAGTGCTGCCGCGAGTGGGTCGGGCCCTCACCCGTCGAGCCCACGGTCGTGTAGACCCGCACACAGCGCCCCTCGGCGCGGAGCCCGCCGTGCACGGCCCGCCGTATCCACAGCACGCGACGGCCCGCGCGTACCGCGACCACCAGCGGTACGAGCGTGATCAGTACGGCCATCACGACAAAGAGCACCGGTATCGCGGCTTCCATCGACATCCCCCGTCGTCGCGCCGGGGGCGACCGCCCCCGTTGTCGTACGGAGACACCCGGCGCGCCCGGTCGGTTCCCGCCGGGGCGGGTGCCGAAGCTCACCCAACCGGGCGCAGGGAAGGGAGCGTTGGCGGTGCCGCACCGGCACTACGCTCCCGCCATGGGCCACACCGTGCTCGCCACCCCGCTGGGCGACGTCGCCCTGCACCGCCTCGGCACCCCGGCCACCGGCACCCCGCGCACGCCCGTGCTGCTGCTGCACGCCAACCCCGGCGACAGCCGGGACTACGGAGCCGTCGCGGCCGGACTCGCCGCGGAACGCGAGGTCTTCGCCCTCGACTGGCCCGGCTACGGCCGCTCCACCGCCGCCGCCCCGCACTCCGTCACCCCCGATGGACTCGCGGACGTGGCCGAGCGCGCCCTCGACGCCATCGCGCGCGGCGGCGCGCCGCGCGTCTACGTCGTCGGCAACAGCGTGGGCGGCTGGGCCGCCGTACGGCTGGCCGAGCGCCGCCCGGCGCAGGTGGCCGGGCTCGTCCTGGTCGACCCGGCCGGTTTCACCCGGCTCACCCCGGTGACCCGCTGGTTCTGCCGTGCCGTGATGGGACGTCCGTCCAGCGCCGCGCGCCTCATCGCCCCGCTGGCCCGTGCCTACCTGGGCCGGCTCCGTACGAGCAGCGCCCGCGCGACGTACGAACGCGCCCGTGGCGTCCGTGCCGACGCCGGCCGGCTCGCGGTGCACTGCGCCCTGTGGCGCGCCTTCGCCGCGCCCGGATTCGGGCTGAGCGGCGTCCTGCCGGGGGTCGTCCCGCCTGTCCTGCTGCTCTGGGGCCGCCGCGATCCGCTGCTCCCCGTGCTCACCGACGGTCGCCGGGCCCGCCGTTCGCTGCCGCCCGGCGCCACGTTCGCGACCCTGCCCACGGCGCACGAGGCGTACAACGAGCGGCCGGACCTGTTCCTGGCGTGCGTGCGGCCGTTCCTGACGGAGTGAGACGCGGGGGAAAGAAGACGGGCCGGTCCGCAGGGGGGGAGAGCGGACCGGCCCGAGGGGGGGGATTCCAAGGTACCGCGCCGGAACCGCTCTCCAGGTCCAAGGTCATGAGGGAGATGTGAAGGTTCCCTCGAAGAAGTGGCTCGATCGCCGGGCGATTAGACCGAATGGCCGCGAATGCGCCGACTCGTCCACCGACGCCACATCCGCACCGCATACGCTCCGTCACGGAAAGCACCGGACCTTTGGCCCGGAATTCAAGGGCTCTGTCGCCGCGCCTTACCCACGTGGGTGAGCCGTTCGGTTGACCGGCGGCCCCCGACGCTACGACGGACGGAACGTGATCTCCACGCGGCGGTTCTGCTTGCGGCCCGTCTCGGTGGAGTTGTCGGCGATGGGGTAGTCCTCGCTGTACCCGCGCACCTGGAACGAGTGGACGGAGTTGCCGAGCGAACCGAGCTCCTCCGCCAGGATCTTGTAGACGGCGTCGGCCCGCTTCTTGGACAGCACCTTGCCGTGCTCGTACGAGCCCAGGTTGTCCGTGAAGCCGAACACGCGGATCGGCTGTGTGACGTCCTTGGCATCGATGTCGGACGCGATGGCCTTGATCCGGGCGGTGGCCGTCGCGTTCAGCTTGGCGCTATCCCTGCCGAACAGGACGTCCGCCTGAAGGGCGTAGGTGACCGAGGAGTTCGACTCCTCGTGCCGCTCCTCGCCGTCGTCGGCCGAGGCGTCCTCGGAGGACGACGCGTCCGACACGGAGACGATGTCCAGCACCTTGGGCGGCGCCAGCGTCGCCCCCTCGGGCAGTTGCAGGTCCGGGTCGGCCGCGTCCACCTTCGTGGGCGCGGACGGGGTGGGCTGCGCCGTCGGGTCGTCGTCCGCCCGCGCGCTCGCGGCGGTGAGCGGAGTGAGCACGAGCGCGAGGCCGAGCACGGTCGCGACACCGGGACGGGGGTGCGGACGGGGACGGGGCACGGCTCACCCCTCCGCGATCGTGATCTTGGCCGGGGGCATCGTCGGCAGCTGGAACTCCACCTCGGTGGTGCCTTCCGGCGGCGCCGGGAACTGCGCGAAGAACGGCCTCGTCTCCTCGGGCCGGATGCCGATCAGCTTGGTCGTGCAGAGGCAGATGCCGTCGGTGTCGCGGAGCACGTAGTAGCGCTTCTTGCCGACCGCGTCGACCAGCACGGCACCGGCCACGGACGCCCCGGACTTGGCGACCGCGAGTTCCTGGCCGATCCAATTCGAGGCGTTGAACGAATCCGTCCCGTTGTTGGTGATCGTGCCCTTCACCGTCACGAAGCCTCCCGAGTCCCGGGTGGCCTCATTGACCGTGACCGTGATGCCCTTCTCACCCTTCATCTGGGCCAGGATCTGTTCAGGCGTGTCGGTCGGCGTTGCACTCGCCTTGGCCGAGCCTTTCGGCGCACTCGTCTTTGCGGACGGAGTGGCCCCACCCTTGCCTTCGTCACCACCACCGCTGCAACCTGCCAGGGCCGCGGCAAGAACTACGGCGACGATTGCAACCAGGCCCTGCTTCTGGATACGCATCGGTCCCCCGTTCCTCACTCGCTGAGATGGACGGAGTAGAACTCCGCCAGGTTCAGTTGGAAGTCGTCGCTCGTCGGGTCCACTGTCAGCCGGTCGCCGTCGCAGATGAACGTGATCTCGTCGCCATCCTTATCGTCGACGCCGCAGCGGCTTTCGACGACGGCGGTGGCTGTCGCGCGCGCATGCATCGAGTCGGTACCCGACACGACGGACTTGCCAACGGTGCCGGAGGTGTGGATTGCGACCGAGGCGCCGCCCGGACCGCTCACGTCACATTCGTCGACGACCGCATCGTTCTGGCCCGCGTAATCCGTGGCTGCACCACAGGCGTTGCCGGTGGTCATGCCGTTCAGGGTCAGTAGCTCTCGGAGTTGGTCCAGGTCGCCGGACTCCAGGGCCTCGAGGAACCGCTCCCGGACGCTGTCCCGAACCTCCCGCGCCGCCGCTAGGGCCGAGGCATCGGCCGCCGTTTGCGCCGTGTTGCGGATGGAGGACGCCTGACCCACGGCGAAGTAGGCGAAAGCGAGGAAGAACAGCGCCGCGACGGCCACGATGTAGATGCCGAGGGTTTGCCCGCTGTCACCGCGCCCACGCCTGCTCAGCCGGCGTCGACGATGTCCTGGATCTTGTCGAGGATCCCGTTCAGAACTGCGGTGCCGATGTCCGTCGTCCCGGCCAGCACACCGATGATGACCGCGATCACCACCGCGATGCCCAGGTACTCGAACGACGTCTGCCCCGAGTCGTCGCGGACGCGCATGCGCGTGCGCAGCGCGGTCAGCCGTTTCACAACCCACCTGCTCATCTTCCGTGCCCCAAACCGTAGTCACGTGACGTGCGCCGGCCGCGCCCCTTGCGTCGGCCGGGGTCTGGCTATCGTCGCGGGCGGCTGCGGTGCCGGTGAGGTCCACGGCGCACCGCCTCCCATCGGGTCAACCCGCCGCGATCCGTGCCTGATTGCAGGTGCAAATGTGGTTGCGGCTGCAAATGTACACCGCGACCGTGGGCTCCGCACCCAATATGGCGGCTCCGGTCACTACCCACCACCCGAACCGAACATGCGTTCACAACCCTGTCACCCCCATCACCCCAGCAGGTCACCGAAGTTGATGCGCGACCCGAGGATCGTGCCCGTCATCAGCAGGATCATCGTCGCGGGGACGAGGAGCGTGGTGATCACACCCGTCGCGCGCGGCACGGTGCGGGCCGCGCGGCGGCGGGCGTTCTGGGCCTCGGTGCGCCGCATGTCCGTGGCGATCTGGAGCAGCGTGCGGGCGATGGGCGCGCCCAGTTCCTCGCCCTGCTGCAGGGCCGTGACGAACTGCCCGACCTGCTCGCTGCCGTTGCGCCTGCGCAGCTGGTCGAAGGCGTCACGGCGGCTGACGCCGACGTCCATCTGGCGCAGGGCGATCCGGATCTCGTCGCTCCAGGGGCCCTTGTAGACGGAGGCGACGCGTTCGAGGGCCTGGCGGAAGCCGAGGCCGGCGCTCACCACCACCGCGAGGACGTCGAGGAAGTCCGGGAGCGTGCGCTCGATCTCGTCGCGGCGCCTGCGGATGGCGAGCCGGATGCCGAGGTCGGTCCAGCCCAGGCCGTAGGCGACCATCAGGAGGGCGGCGAACCAGTGGCCCGCCCGCAGGAGCACCAGGGCCGCGAGGCCGCCGAGGGCGCCGTAGACGGCGCGGCGGGCGGCGTAGCGGTCGACGGTGAGGCCGTAGGGGTGGCCCGCGTGGTCGATGCGGGTGCGGATCCGGTTGACCCGGGCGGGGCCCATGAGGCGCAGCACCAGGGGCGCCCAGCGCATCCCGAGGCGGTCGACGGCGTTGCCGACCTTGGTGGTGCGGGTCCGGCCCACCTCCAGGGCCAGTTGGAGGTCGCTGGGCAGCTTGACCTCGGAACGGTAGAGGCCGATGCCGTAGCAGACGCCCACCACTCCCAGGGCGGCGACGGCGGCCAGCACGACGGTGATCACAGGTCCCCCGCCCCCCCTCACACGTCGATCCGCGACATGCGGCGGATGAGCGCGAAGCCGACGACGTACAGGCCGAGCGCCACGAGCACGGCGATCCGTCCGGCCCCGGAGCCGGTCATCGCGCTCAGCGAGCCCGGCATGATCCGGTCGAGCAGCAGCAGCGAGCCGACGCCGATGACGGGAACGGCGTACGCGGTGACCGTGACCTGCGACATCTGGGTACGGATCTCGCGCCGGGTCTCCTTGCGCTCCTCCAGGGTCACCGTCAGGTTCCGCAGCGACTCCACCACCGAGCCGCCGGCCCGGGCCGACAGGACGAGCGTGGAGACCAGCACCACCAGTTCCCGGCTGGGCAGCCGCTCCTGCAGTTCGGCCATGGCGTCCTCGATGGAGTGCCCGAGCGTCATGGCGTCGGCGACCTTCCGCAGTTCCTCGCCCGCCGGGGCCTCCAGTTCCTCCGCCGCCATGCCGACGGCGGTGCGCAGGGCGAGCCCTGCCTGCGTGGCGTTGGCCAGGACGCGGGCGAGTTCGGGCAGCTGGGCGATGAAGCGCTCGGTGCGCACCCGTCGTCGCCAGCCGAGGAAGGAGCTGACCGCCCAGGCCGCCAGGAGCGCGGCGATCGGTCCGAAGAAGGGGGCCAGCACGATGTCGGCGACCAGCCAGGCGCCGCCGACGACCGCGAGGGCGGCCGCGGTGAACTGCCCGGGCGTCAGGTCGGTGCCGGTGGCGGCGAGCCGCGCGGCCAGCCGGCGGCCCCAGGCGGTGCGCCGGACCCGCAGGTCCAGCCCGGCGAAGGGCACGGCGCGCCGTTCCGCGGCCGGGACGTCGGCCAGCCGGTCCACGAGCGCGGCGCGGTCGGCGCGACCGCCGCTCCAGGCGTGCAGGCCCCAGACGCCCAGCACCAGCGCGAGGCCGCTCACGCCGAGCACCGCCAGGGCCATCGTTGGCGTGTTCACTTCGCCTCCCTGCTCGACAGCTCCAGCTCGGTCTCGCCGACCCCGAAGGCCGCCGGCACGGACTCGCCCGCCAGGTGGAAGCGTTCGGCCAGTTGACGCGGTACGGGCTGATGGTGGAACCAGCCCCGCACGATCCGGTCGGGCCCCATCGGCTCGGCGCGGAAGCGGGTCGCGCTGGTCAGCCGGAAGGTGTCGCGTCCCCGTGAGGACAGCACGGCGATCTCGGCGATCCGGCGGGTGCCGTCGACGTCGCGGCGTAGCTGGACGATGACGTCGACGGCGCTGTTGATCTGGTCGCGGAGCGCCTCGAAGGGGATCTTCACCTCCGACATCGAGGCCAGCGTCTGCAGCCTGAGCACCGCGTCCTCGGCCGAGTTGGCGTGCACCGTGGCCAGCGAACCGTCGTGGCCGGTGGACATGGCCTGCAGCATGTCGAGGGTCTCGCCGCCGCGGACCTCACCGACGATGATCCGGTCGGGGCGCATGCGCAGCGAGTTCCGCACGAGGTCGCGGATGGTGATCCGGCCCTGGCCCTCGACGTTGGGCGGCCGGCTCTCCAGGCGTACGACGTGCTCCTGCTGGAGCTGGAGTTCGGCGGCGTCCTCGACGGTGATGATCCGCTCGCCGTCCGGGATGAGCCCGGACAGCGAGTTGAGCAGGGTGGTCTTGCCCGAGCCGGTGCCGCCGCTGACGATGATGTTGAACTTGGCCCGCACGAGGGCGGAGAGCAGCATCAGCATGTGCTCGTCGAGGGTGCCGAGGCCGATCAGCTCGTGCAGGGCGTACGCGCGGGGGAAGCGGCGGATGGTGAGGACCGGGCCGGTCAGCGACAGCGGCGGGATGATGACGTTGACGCGCTCGCCGGAGGGCAGCCGGGCGTCCACCATCGGATTCGACTCGTCCACCCGGCGGTTGACGGTCGACACGATCCGCTCGATGGTCTGCAGGAGTTGCTCGGGGCTGCTGAACCGGGCGGCGACGGGCTCCACCCGGCCGGCCCGCTCGATGTAGATGCGGTCCGGGCCGTTGACCATGATCTCGGTGATGGAGGCGTCCTCCAGCAGCGGTTCGAGGATGCCCAGGCCCAGGGCCTCGTCCACGACCCGGCGGATGATGCCGGTGCGCTCCTTGGTGGAGAGCACCGGTCCCTCGCGGCTGATGATGTGGCCGAGGACGCGTTCCAGGCGCACCCGGCGCTCGGCGGCGGCGAGCGCCGACATCTCGGCGAGGTCGATCTCCTGGAGGAGCTTGGCCCGGTAGACGGCGACGAGGTGGCCCTCCTGCGTCTGCGGGGCGGTGTCCTCGTTCGCGGCGATGCGGTCGCGCAGGCTCATTCGTCGGCCCCCTCGTCGTCCTCCCTGGGCATCGTGGCGGTCCGGGTGACGGAGCCCGGGCTGAGGCCCGGGAGCACCGACGGGATCTCCACGGTCGCCGTCGCCTGCACGGAGTCCCCCGTGTCGCCGGTGGTGCTGACCTGCGTACCGTCCTGCAGCCAGGAGCTCACCGCCTCCGTGCCCGCGACGGGGCCGCTCACGGGAGGGTCGTGCAGCGCGGCCATGCGCGCGGCGGCGCGGGCGGCCGTGCCGGCCTGGGCCGCGGTGTAGGCGGCGAGGCCCAGCTGCACGCCCGCGAGGGCGATCAGCAGCAGGATCGGCAGCATCCCCAGGAACTCCAGGGAGGCGCTGCCCCGGTCGCGCCGGCGGCGGGTCCGGGCCGTCACGGCGTGCCCGCCTCTTCGTCGACGGCCGAGGCGTGGCCGTGGACGGTCAGCGGGAAGTCGATCGCGCCCGGGAAGAGGACCGGGACCCGCAGGCCCACCGTCACCCCGACCATGCCGTCGGTGTGCGTGGTGCCGAAGTCCTCGATCTGCCACGCGCCGGGCAGGTCGTCGGCCGCCGCCGCCTGGGCGTCCTTCCCCACCGCCGCCGCGCGGGCGGCCCGGTCGGCGGCGTGGCCGGCGAGGGTGAAGGTGTACCCGGTCAGCACCGCCTGCCAGAGCAGGACGAGCACCAGCAGGATCAGCGGTGTCATGCCCAGCGTCTCCAGGGTGACCTGGCCCTGTTCACCGCGGCCGCGGCGGCTCCTGCGGGGCGGCACCGCGTGCCCGGGCCCGCAGACGCCGATCTCCGCCGCGAGCGTCCACACGCCCTGCTTGACGGTGGAGCGGTTGTCGAGGTCCTGGAGCCGTCCGGCGTCCACGACCGCCTGCAGTTCCCGGAAGGCGGCGGGGACCACGGCGGAGGCGATCCGGGTGCCGGTGATGCGGGCGATCAGCGAGGGCTGGATCTCGCTGCCCCGGGTGTACCGGTTGACGGTGGCGACGACGTCCTGGGGCTTGCGGATCTGCAGCCGGTCCCACATGCGCACCATGCGCTTGGCGGCGCGCACGGCGACCACGTCGGGCGTGGTCACCAGCAGGGCGGTGTCCGCGGTCTCGACGGCGACCGCGTTGGCGCCGGTCATCTGGGTGCCGCAGTCGACGACCACGACCTCGTACCGCTGCCGGAGGGCGTGCAGCACGTGCCGGGCGGCACGGTCGGTGACCTCCTCGCCGCGTTCGCCCTCGCCGGGGGCGAGCAGCAGCGCGGGCCCGGACTCGTGGACGTACATGGCGTCCTGCAGTACGCGGGTGGTCACGTCGGCGATGTCCGCGAGGTCGGCGACGGAGCGGCGGAACTGGACGTCGAGGTAGGAGGCGATGTCGCCGCCCTGGAGGTCGAGGTCGACCAGGGCGGTGGACTTGCCGGCGGCCTGCGCGGCGAGGGCGAGCTGGACGGCGACGACGGTGGTGCCGACCCCGCCCTTGGCTCCGGCCACGGCGACCAGCCTGCCCCCGGGGACGGCGGGCAGCGCGGGCTGCTGGGGGCTGAGGTGGCGCCGAACGCCGGCCGCCCAGGCGGCCGCCGCCTCGACGCGGGCGCCGAGTTCGTCGTACGACAGGGGCACCCCGGCGACACCGCGCGCGCCGGCGTCCATGGCGCCGGACAGGACGGCCGGGCTCGGGTCGGCGGTGAGCAGGATGACGCCGACCGCGGGGAAGCGCAGCGCGATCTCGCGGATGACCTCGAGCGCGGGCACCGGGGTGATGCGGTCGTGGACGACGACGACCTCGGGCAGTTCGTCGACCCCGGTCCCGGCGGCGCGGGCGAGGACGTCCAGCAGTGTGGTGGAGTCCGGCAGCGCGGGCCCGGGTTCGGCTCCGGGCAGCTGGTGGAGGACCCCGGTCAGGGCGCGGGCGGTGTCGGGGTCGGGGGTGCCCGACAGGATGCGGACGCCGGTCACGAGGCGGCTCCGTCACCGGCGAGGGTGTAGGTGCGGTCCCGTTCGGAGGGGGCGGTCGCGTCCCCCGGGGCGACGAGGGCGAGGCGTACGTGCCGGGCGAAGGACTCGGCGAAGGCGACCCGCTGGGCGTCGGCGGCGCCGAGGGCGAAGGTGATGGGGACTCCCTGGCTGCTGACCCGGCGGTTGTCGCCGCCGGTGTCGAAGGCCTTGATCTGGCCGACGTCGATGACCCGGGCGCCCGCGACGATGATCTTCGAGACCTCGGGGTCGGTGTCCCTGCGCGGGGCGAAGGTGGCGAAGATGTTGACCCTCGCCCCCGGGGTGATCTTCCCGGCGACCCCGGTCTCCGCGTCGATCATGATCGCGATCTCCATCTGCCCGGCCCGCAGCGCGGGCCGCTCGGCGACCATGTCCGTCTGCAGCAGGGAGCCCCGGTGCAGGGGGACGGCGGCTATCTTGCCGTCGAGCTGGCCGACGTCGCGGACGGCGGTGACGGGCAGCCAGCGCTCGGGCATCCGGACCTCACGCAGTTGGGCGCGGCCGACCGCCTCGTACGCGGGCACGTCCGCGGCCAGCCGGTACGCGGTCACCTTCGGCCCGACCTGGGAGCGGGCGTCCCCGATGACGGTGACGACACCGGCGAAGGCGGCGAGCGCGCACAGCGCGGAGACCACGAGGAGGACGACGCCGCGACGCTGACGTGAGTTCATAGAGGTGGGGCCCTATCGCTCAAGTGCCGACTGCTGGTGGGGGGAGACCTGGGGGGTGGGCGACGCCCTGGGCGACAGGGAGGGCGCGCGGGGTCCCGAGTGCACGACCTGGCGCGGCCGCTCCGGGGGCCGGATGCGCTGCTGCCCGTCCACCGTGGCCGAGCAGAACAGGCAGCGGTCGCCGATGACCGCCAGGCCGCACCAGCCGCAGGTGTCCCGGCGGACCGAGGTGACCAGCTGGTAGAGCACGCCGACGTCGGCGATGTAGGCGGTGAACTCGACCAGCCTGCCGGTCCCCCACCAGCGCGCGGAGTCCGCCGGCAGCGGCACCTCCCGCACGTGCTGGCTCCGCCAGGAGCGGGCCAGCGGCCCGGTGACCCAGCCGGCGTCGATGGCGTGGCCGTGCGCGACGGCGAGCTGGGTGAGGAACGCGGGCCCGGCCGGCACGGCGTCGGGGCGCGCCTCGGACAGGTGCGGTTCGGGGTGGGCGAGGACGGCGAAGTGGCGCCCGGGCACCAGGGACTTCAGGTGGGCGCCGACGGGCACGTCCACCCGGTCGAGCCGGGACACCGAACCGAGCAGGGCGCCGGAGTGGAGGTAGTGCGACAGCAGCCGGGCGGCCCCGGCGAGCACACCGGGCCCGAGGTCGGTGGCGGCGAGCTGGCGCAGTTGCTCGGCCAGGAGCAGGGCGGCCAGCGGTGGCAGGTCGACCGGGACGATCGCCACCCGGTCCGCCTCCAAGGTCGCGCGCACGGTGTGGACGCGGCGGCGCAACGGGTCGGTGGGCTCCGGCGGGACGAGCACGACGAGGTGGCCGTGGGCCTCCAGGGCGGCGGCGGTGCGCGTCACGTGCTGCTCCAGCGGGAGCGCGAGGTCGTCCGCCGTGACCGCTATGACGCTCGACACCCGCGACCTCCCGGAACTCCCGCCCAGTCCCTGCCCGGAGAGCTTATCCCTGCGTAGCCGGAGCAGTGCGGAAAGTCGCCGAACAGTTGATGAAGTCGGTGGTACCCGCGGGACGACGGTCTACGCACGACGGCAAGGGTATTGACCCCCGCATTGGTCTGGACCAAACTGCGTCCACACAAGAGTGGCCACTCGCGTAACCGCCCAACTCCTCGCCCCCAGGAGGCAGTAGTGGAACACGCACGCCCGCGGAGCACCGCCCTCAGAGCCGCGGCGGCCGTCGGCGCCGCCGCCCTCGCGGTGGCGGGACTCGTCGCCACGTCCGGCAGCGCGAACGCCGCCGACACCAACATCGTGACCAACGGCGGGTTCGAGAGCGGCCTGTCCGGATGGTCCTGCACCGCCTCCAGCGGCGCGGCCGTCGGCTCCCCCGTGCACGGCGGCACCAAGGCGCTCCAGGGCACGCCCTCCTCCTCGGACAACTCCCGCTGCTCGCAGACCATCAGCGTCCGGCCCAACTCCACGTACACGCTGAGCGCGTTCGTCCAGGGCAGCTACGTCTACCTCGGCGCCACCGGCACCGGGATGACGGAGGCCTCGGTCTGGACCCCGTCCGCGTCCTCGTACCAGCAGCTGTCCACCAGCTTCACCACGGGCGCGAGCACCACCTCGGTCACCGTCTACCTGCACGGCTGGTACGCGCAGCCCGCGTACCTGGCGGACGACGTGAGCCTGCTGGGCGCGCCCGGCACGGGGACGCCGACCCCGACCCCCACGCCCACCCCCACGCCCACACCGACGCCCACACCGACGCCCACACCGACGCCGACGCCCACCGGCGGCGGCTCGCTGCCCAAGCACGTGCTCACCGGCTACTGGCAGAACTTCAACAACGGCGCGACCGTCCAGACCATCGCCCAGGTCCCGAGCCAGTACGACATCATCGCGGTGTCGTTCGCCGACGCCACGACCACGCCCGGCGCGGTCTCCTTCACCCTCGACCCGGCGCTGAACTACCCGGTCAGCCAGTTCAAGACCGACATCGCGGCGAAGAAGGCGGCCGGCAAGAAGGTCATCGTCTCCGTCGGCGGCCAGAACGGCACGATCAGCGTCACCGACTCCGCCTCGGCGAACAACTTCGCGAACAGCGTCTTCTCGCTGATGCAGACGTACGGGTTCGACGGCGTCGACATCGACCTGGAGAACGGGATCAACGCGACCTACATGACGCAGGCGCTGCGCTCCCTGTCGGCCAAGGCCGGCTCCGGGCTGGTCATCACGATGGCCCCGCAGACCATCGACATGCAGTCGACGTCCTTCGGCTACTTCCAGACCGCCCTGAACATCAAGGACATCCTGACCGTCGTCAACACCCAGTACTACAACAGCGGTTCCATGAACGGCTGCGACGGCAAGGTGTACTCGCAGGGCACGGTCGACTTCATCACCGCCCTGGCCTGCATCCAGCTGCAGAGCGGTCTGGCCCCCTCGCAGGTGGGTCTCGGCCTGCCGGCGTCGACCCGGGCGGCGGGCAGCGGCTACGTCTCGCCGACCGTGGTGAACAACGCCCTGGACTGCCTGACCAAGGGCACCAACTGCGGTTCCTTCAAGCCCTCCACCACCTGGCCGGGGCTGCGCGGCGCGATGACCTGGTCCACCAACTGGGACGCGACCAACGGCAACGCCTTCTCGGGCACCGTCGGCCCGCACGTGCACGGGCTGCCGTAACCGGCGGGACCGTCACCGACGCACCGCGCCCCCGGGAGAGGTCCCGTCCCCCGGGGGCGCGGTGTCACGTCGGACCACCGGGCCCACCGCGCCGGCGACGCCGCCCGGTCAGCCCAGGACGGCGAGGGCGTCGATCTCGACGAGCAGTCCGGCGGGCAGGCCGACGTAGACCGTCGTACGGGCGGCGGGGGCGCCCTTCAGGCTCGCGAAGAACTCGTCGAAGAGGGCGTTGAACTCGGGGAAGTGCGCGGTGTCGGTGAGGTAGACCCGGATCATGACGACGTCCTCCCAGGACGAGCCGCCCTCCTCCAGCACCGCCTGCACGTTGGCGAGGGTCTGCAGGGTCTGCTCCCGCAGCCCCGGGCCCACGGGCGCGGGCGCCTGACCCGGCACGGCGGGGCCGAAGCCGACCTGACCGGCGACCTGCAGGATGTTGCCCTTGCGGACACCGTGGGAGAACCTGGCCGGCGGGGTGGTGTGGCCGGCCGGGGTGATCGCGGTCTTCTCGCTCATCTGGTTCCTTCGCTCGGCCTTCCGGAGTACTCGCGGCTGATCGCCTCCGCGGTGCGCCGGACCTGCGGGCGCAGCTTCAGCAGTTCCTCCGCGCTGACGACCACATTGGGGGCGGAGAGGGAGCAGGCGGCCATGACGCGCCCGTCGGCGCCGCGGATCGGCGCGGCCACGCAGTTGATGGACTCCTCGTGGCCGCCCAGGTCGCTCGCCCAGCCCTGCTCGCGGACCCGGGCGAGTTCGGCGAGGTAGGCGGCGGCGTCGGTGGTGGAACGCGCGGTGTAGCGCGGGTACTCCAGGCCCTGCGCGACCGCGCGCCGCTCCGCCTCGGGAAGGTCGGCCAGGAGCAGCTTCGCCACGGCGGCCACGGTGATGGCGACGGGCTTGCCGATCCGCGAGTACATGCGGACCGGGTAGCGGCTCTCCACCTTGTCGATGTAGACGACCTCGCCCTCCTCGTACACCGCGAGGTGGACGGTGTGCCCGGTCAGTTCGCCCAGGGCGGCGAGGTGGGGGTGGGCGATACCGCGGACGTCCAGGTTCTCCATCGCCTCCTGGGCGAGGGCGAACAGCCGGGCGCCGAGGCGGTAGCGCTGGTCGTCCTGGCGGTAGACCATGCCGTGCTCGTGCAGGGTGCGCAGCAGCCGCAGTGCGGTGGACTTGTGCACGTCCAGGCGGGTGGCGACCTGTTCGAGGTTGGCGGGCCCCTCCGCGAGCAGGGGCAGGATGCGCAACGCGCGGTCCACGGTCTGGCTCATGCGCGCAGTCTCCCCCATGCCTCGTCACCGAGGGTGGCGAGGGAGTCGCCCCGTACCCCGATCACCGCGGCGGCCAGGGCGTGGCCCCGGGCGAGCCGCTCCCGCAGCGGGAGCGTGCGCAGAGTCGCCGACAGGAACCCCGCGGCGAAGGCGTCACCGGCCCCGACGAGGTCGACGACGGGCGTGTCCGGCGCGGGCACGAAGACCCCGTCGGCGCCGCCCTCGTACGCGGTGGCACCGTGCGCGCCCTGCTTGACGACGAGGACGGCGGGACCGGGCAGGGCCTCGCGCACGGCGTCGGCGTCCGGCAGGCCCCAGGCGGCCTCGGCCTCGTCCTCGCCGACCAGGACGAGGTCGCAGCGCGCGGCGAGCCGGGCCAGCCGTACCGGGTCGGCCGAACGCCACAGGGCGGGGCGGTGGTTGACGTCGAAGGAGACCAGCGGGCGGCCCGGAGCGGGGGCGGTGAGCTCGTGGACGAGGTCCGCGCACCCCTCGGAGAGCGCGGGCGTGATGCCGGACAGGTGCAGGACCCGGCCGGCCCAGGCCTCGTGGCGGGCGACGTTGCCCGGGCCCATGGCGGTGGCGGCCGAACCCGCCCGGTAGTAGGCGACCTCGCCGTCGCCGGTGCGGAAGTAGACCCCGGTGGGGCGCTCCCGGTCGCGGCGCACCCCCGAGACGTCCACGCCGGCCGCGGCGATCGTCGCCACCAGGTGGTCCCCGAACGGGTCGGTGCCCACCCGGCTGATCCAGCGCACGGCATGGCCGAGACGGGCCAGCGCGCAGGCCACGTTGGACTCCGCGCCACCCGTCCCACGGTCGAAGGCGGCCGCGTCGGCGAGGCGCTGCCCGGGCACGGAGGGGACGAAGGTGACCATGGACTCGCCCACGCACACGACGTCCAGGGCCACGCCCACGGTCCCGGTCACTTCCGCTCCTCTCCGCGCACCGTTGACCCGGTGCTGGCCGGGATGTTAGACAGCGGGAAACACGGTACGCAACGGTCGTTGCACATATTGCAACGGCGGTGGACGGAGGCGGGATGGACCAGGTCACGGGCATCGACGAGCTGCACCGGGAGCGGGTGGACCACCGCTTCAAGGGACTGCCGCCGGACGCCGACGGCCTGACCGTCGGCGAACTCGCCGCCGAGCGCCGCACCGTCTTCGACGGCGGCTTCACGACCCCGCTGCTCACGCTCTCCGAGCCCGCCCTGGAGCACAACCTCGCCCAGCTCGCCGACTGGACCGGCAAGCACGGCCTCGCCTTCGCGCCGCACGGCAAGACCTCCATGGCCCCGCAGCTCTTCGCCCGCCAGCTCGGCCACGGCGCGTGGGGCATCACCGCCGCCACCCCGCACCAGGTGCGGGTCTACCGGGCGTTCGGCGTGCGGCGCGTCTTCCTCGCCAACGAGCTCGTCGACGCGGCCGCGCTGCGCTGGCTGTCCCGCGAGCTCGCGGGCGACCCGGAGTTCCGCTTCGTCTGCTACGTGGACTCCGTGCGCGGGGTGGAGCTGATGGACGCGGCCCTGACGGCGGTCGTGGACGTCGTCGTCGAGCTCGGCGCGGAGGGAGGCCGCACCGGCGTGCGCGGCCCGGAGGAGGCGGCGCGCGTCGCCGACGCGGTCGCCGCGGCACGGCACCTGCGGCTCGTCGGCGTCGCGGGCTACGAGGCGCCGGCGGCGGACCCGCGTGCGTGGCTTGTCGAACTCGTGCAGCTGGCACAGGAATTCGACGCGGCGGGGCGTTTCACCGGCGTCGAGGAGATCGTGGTGAGCGCGGGTGGCAGCGAGTGGTTCGACGCCGTGGCGGACGCGTTCGGCACGCTCGGGGACCTGTCCCTGCCGGTGCTCGGGCTCCTGCGGTCCGGGGCGTACGTCACGCACGACGACGTCCACTACCGCGATCTGACGCCGTTCCACGACCGCATCCCCGCGGAGGGGTCGCTCGAGCCCGCCTTCCGCCTCTGGACGCAGGTGCTCTCCCGGCCCGAGCCCGGCCTCGCCCTCCTCAACGCGGGCAAGCGCGACGCGCCGTACGACCTCGACCTCCCGGTGCCGCAGCTCGTGCGCCGCGCCGACGGTTCCGCCGTCCCGGCGGCCGGGCTCACGGTCACGAAGCTCGCCGACCAGCACGCGTTCGTGGACGTCGCCCCCGGGGCACGGGACCTGGCGGTCGGCGACTGGGTGGGGCTGGGGGTGTCGCATCCGTGCACGGCGTTCGACAAGTGGCAGCTCATCCCTGTCGTGGACACGGGTGGGGTCGTCACGGATTTCGTCCGCACGTTCTTCTGACGGCCCGGTTGTTTGTGTGCGGGTTGTTTGCGCCTGCGGCGGGCATCCCCCGCCCTCCCTCCCGATTGCCCGGTGCGGCACCGACCCCACAACGACCGCGCGGCGCGGTCACTGACCGCGCCGGGCAATCGGGAGGGCGACGGGAAAACCGCCAACCCCGACCACAACGGTGCCGCAGACGAAGAAGACGCACAAAGGAGACGCACGGATGGAGTTGGCGATTCGCGGCGCGACCGTCGTGGACGGGTCCGGGGCGACCCCGGCGTACCGGGCGGACGTGCGCGTCGTGGACGGCCGCGTCACCGAGATCGGGACGGTGCGCGGCGCACGCCGCACGCTCGACGCCCGCGGGCTCGTGCTCGCCCCCGGGTTCATCGACATGCACGCGCACAGCGACCTGGCCCTGCTCACGGACCCCGCGCACGAGGCGAAGGCGGCGCAGGGCGTGACCCTGGAGGTGCTGGGCCAGGACGGGTTGTCGTACGCCCCCGTGGACGACCGCACCCTGGCCGGGCTGCGCCGCCAGCTCGCGGGGTGGAACGGCGACCCCGAGTGCCTGGAGTACGACTGGCGCAGCGTCGGCGAGTACCTGGACCGCCTGGACCGGGGCATCGCCGTGAACGCCGCGTACCTGGTCCCGCAGGGCACCGTACGGATGCTGGCCGTCGGGTGGGAGGACCGTCCGGCGACCGCGGCGGAGCTGGACCGGATGAAGGAACTGGTCGCCGAGGGGCTGGCGCAGGGGGCCGTGGGGATGTCGTCCGGGCTGACGTACACCCCGGGGATGTACGCCTCGGACGCCGAACTGACCGAGCTGTGCCGGGTCGTGGCCGCCCACGGCGGCTACTACTGCCCGCACCAGCGCAGTTACGGCGCCGGCGCGCTCGAGGCCTACGCCGAGATGATCGCCGTGACCCGGGAGGCGGGCTGCGCCCTGCACCTGGCGCACGCCACGATGAACTTCGGCGTGAACGCGGGCCGTGCGCCGGAACTGCTCGCGCTGCTGGACGAGGCGCTCGCCGCGGGGGCGGACATCACCCTGGACACGTATCCCTACCTGCCGGGCTGCACGACGCTCGCGGCGACCCTGCCGAGCTGGGCGACGGAGGGTGGTCCTGAGGCGACCCTCGCCCGGCTCCGGGACGACGCGCAGGCGGAACGCATCCGGCACGCGATGGAGGTGGAGGGGTCGGACGGCTGCCACGGCGTGCCCGTGGAGTGGCGGACGCTGGAGGTCTCCGGGGTGCGCGAGCCCGCCCTGGCGGGCCATGTGGGGCGCCGGCTGCCGGACTTCGCGACGGTGCGCCGGCTGCTGCTGGAGGACCGCCTGGGCACGACGGTCCTCCAGCACGTGGGTCACGAGGAGAACGTCCGGGCGATCATGCGCCACCGCGTCCACACCGGCGGCAGCGACGGCCTGCTCGTCGGCGACAAGCCGCATCCCCGCGCGTACGGCACCTTCCCGCACTACCTCGGCCACTACGTGCGCGAGCTCGGCGTGCTCGGCCTGGAGGAGTGCGTCGCGCACCTCACCGGACGCCCCGCGGCCCGGCTGGGGTTGCCGGACCGCGGCCTGGTCCGCGAGGGCCACCGTGCGGACCTGGTGCTGTTCGACCCGGGGACGGTCGCCGCGGGCGCGACGTACGAGGCGCCGCGCACGCTGCCCACCGGCATCCCGTACGTGCTCGTCGACGGGCGGTTCGTCATCGAGGACGGCCGCCGTACGGACGTCCTGGCGGGACGCTCGGTGCGGAGTCGGGCTGCCGCAGGACGTGGTCGATGAGGTCGCGCAGCGCGGCAGGTTCGCAGACGAGGCCGAGGGCGCCGGCCCGGCGGGCGCGCTCCTCGCGTTCCGGGGCGACCCAGCCCGCGTAGAAGAGCGCAGGGCCGGTGTAGCGGCCGGTGCCGCGCAGGTGCTCGAGGTCGGTGAAGCCCGCCTCCGGGTCGCCGTGGCGTTCGATGTCGGAGATCAGCAGGTCCGGGACGGCGAGCGGCAACCGCTCCTCCGCACCGGCACGGTCCTCGACGACCTCGACCTCGGCTCCCTTGTGCCGCAGGGCCCGGACCTCGGTGGCGACGGTCCCGGGGTTGTCGTCGATCCACAGCACGCGCAGCCCGGTGTACGGGCCGTCCTCCGGGGCCCGGGGAGGCTCGGGTGCGGCCTGCGAGACGGCCTGGTCCAGGTCGACCGTCGTGATCACGGCGGCCAGTGGGGAGCGCCGCAGGCGGTGGATGAGGTCGGCGGCCTCGGGCATGCGGACGAGGTCGTCGACGAGGGAGGTGAACGCGCGGTCCGCGACCAGCGCGGGGAAGGACGGGGGGAGCTGCCGTTCCAGTTCGGCCAGGGCCCGGGCGCGCTCCTCCGGTCCGGGGTCGGCGGCGAGCGGCACCTCGTGCTCGGTGAGGAGGCGGCGCACCAGTGCGTCGCCCTGGCCGGTGGGGACCGCGGGCGAGCGCAGCAGGCGCCGCACCGCCCGGTAGTCCAGGAACTCCTGGATCGCGTCGTTGCCGCGTCCGCCGACCAGCACGCCGTGGAAGTCGCCGTACAGGTACTGCAGCAGGAGCATGCGGAGCATGACCTCGGGGCCGAAGTCCTGCCAGACGGGGTTGAGTCCGGCCTCCAGGACGAAACCGTTGAGCAGCCTCTTGACGCGGCGTGGATTGCCCCCGGTGCGTTCGGCGAGCAGGTTGACGTGGGTGTCGTCGAGGAGCGCACCGATGCCGGCCCGTTCGGCGCATCCGCGCACGTATCCCTCGATGTCCTCGGGGGGCGGTACGCGGTAGTTGGTCTGGAAGACCTTCTCCATGAAGGCGGAGCCCGCCGGGGACAGGTCGCCGAGCAGGCCGCCCGGGGACAGCGCGGAGCGGTCGCAGCCGATGACGAAGGCCACCCCGGGCACGTCGAGGTAGACCTTGACGGCCTCGCAGACGGCGAGCACGGTCTCCTCGGCGCAGCGGTCGAGGTCGTCGATGAAGACGACGAGCAGCCGGCGCGGCGCGTGCTCGCCGGTGCCGGCCCACTGCGTCGCCAGGTCCCGCAGGGCGTCGCGCATCTCGTTGCGGGCCTGGGCGTTGACGGAGAGGCTGCGCCACAGCTCGTCGACCAGGCCCGCCGCACCGAGCGGTCCGGCGAGCAGCGTGGCCGCGGCGCGCAGGGTCCGCAGCAGGGCACGGTGCTCGGTCGCGCGGTGCAGGGCACGGCGCAGCAGCCGGCGGTCGAACTGCGTCAGGACGGACTTGATCAGACCTTCCAGGGCGTCGGCACCGCGTGAGGTCCAGGCGTTGTACCAGACGGTGTGGACGTCGACGGTGCCCCGGAGCTCGGCGTCGAGCAGGCGCATCAGGCTGCTCTTGCCCGTCCCCCAGCCGGCGTCGACGGCGAGGGTGAACGGGGTGGATCCGCGCGAGTCGAGGAGCAGCCGGGCGAGTTGCCGCGCGGCGCGCCCCCGCCGAGGAGGTCGTCGTCGGCATTGGCGACAGGTTCGTCGTTGAGTAACGAGAACATGCGGCGAGAGTAGCGGCACGTCACCATTCGGCGCATACGTGGCCAAGAACACGGGGCGGTCCCCGGTACGTGCCCGTAAGCTCACGGACATGCAGGTGATCCAGTCCACGAAGCTCTCCAACGTCTGCTACGACATCCGCGGCCCGGTGCTGGAGGAGGCCATGCGGCTGGAGGCGGCGGGTCATCGCATCCTGAAGCTGAACACCGGCAATCCCGCCGCCTTCGGTTTCGAGTGCCCCCCGGAGATCCTTGAGGACATGCTGCGCAGCCTCGGCGGCGCGCACGGCTACGGCGACTCCAAGGGCATCCTGCCGGCGCGGCGGGCGGTCATGCAGCACTACCAGACCAAGGGCGTCGAGCTGGACGTCGAGGACATCTACCTCGGCAACGGCGTCTCCGAGCTGATCCAGATGTCGATGCAGGCGCTGCTGGACGACGGCGACGAGGTACTGATCCCGGCGCCCGACTACCCGTTGTGGACGGCTGCGGTCTCCCTGTCGGGCGGCACCCCGGTGCACTACCGCTGCGACGAGCAGGCGGACTGGTTCCCCGACCTCGCCGACATCGAGCGCAAGATCACCGACCGCACCAAGGCGCTGGTGATCATCAACCCGAACAACCCGACGGGCGCGGTCTACGACGACGAGCTGCTGCGGCAGCTCACCGACATCGCCCGCCGCCACAACCTGATCGTCTGCTCGGACGAGATCTACGACAAGATCCTCTACGACGGGGTGACCCACACCCCGACCGCGGTGGTCGCCCCCGACCTGCTGACGCTGACCTTCAACGGACTGTCGAAGGCCTACCGGGTGGCCGGCTACCGCAGCGGCTGGCTCGCGGTGTGCGGCCCGAAGGAGCACGCGACCAGCTACCTCGAGGGCCTGACCATCCTGGCGAACATGCGCCTGTGCGCGAACGTCCCGGCCCAGCACGCGGTGGCCACCGCCCTCGGCGGCCGCCAGTCGATCAAGGACCTGGTGCTGCCGGGCGGCCGGCTGGCCGAGCAGCGGGACGTGGCGTACGACCTGCTGACGCAGATCCCCGGGGTCACCTGCGTGCGGCCGAAGGGCGCGCTGTACGCGTTCCCGCGGCTCGACCCGAAGGTCTACAAGGTCAAGGACGACCAGCAGATGGTGCTGGACCTGCTGCGGGCCGAGCGGATCCTGGTGGTGCAGGGCACCGGCTTCAACTGGCCGGAGCCGGACCACTTCCGCCTGGTCACGCTGCCGGCGAAGGAGGACCTGGCGGACGCGGTGGGCCGGATCGCGCGCTTCCTGGACGGCTACGGGCAGCCGTAGCCCGGGCCAATACCTCGAAAAGCTCCCTCCTTGGACTGAGTCCAAGGTAGGATGTACTCCTGATTGCAGGAGGAGTGCACCCATGTACGAACCGATCCGCACCAAATCGGTCCATACGACGGCAGCGCCCACCTCTCCGCGACGCAGTCGTGACGAGGAGCTGGACCTCCAGCTCGCCGGACACCTCGCCGCCCTGCTCACCGTCACCGACGAGCTGCGGGCGCTGGAGTGCAGCCCGGACCTCGACCGTGCCGCGGAGCAGCTCGCCGAGGCCGTGGCGGGCCTGCACCACGGGCGTCCGCCGCTGCGGCTCTCCCCGGCTCCGGCCGGACGGGGGCGGGCGGAAGCGGCCCGTGTGGCGGCCCTGCACCGGAGGGCCCGCGCGCTCGCCGGCCGGGCCCTGGTGGTCGCCGAGTCACGCCAGAACGCGGAGGCCGCGGCGCTCGCCGAACGCCAGATCGCGGTCCACACCGCAGCCGCCTAGGAACCGCCCGAGGGCCGGGACCGGGGTTCGTGCCTCCGGTCCCGGCCCTCGGTGTGAGGGTCGGCGCGGCCCGCCCGTGGGGCGATGGTCAGGGTCGGGGATCCCACGACCGGGCCATGCCCACCGCCGGGCCGCCCGCCCGCGCCGCACACACGGGGAGGGTCGGGCCGCCCGGAATCCGGTGGGGCCTAGGCCGTGTCGTCAAATGCCCGCCTGCCCAGCGACGCCCGGCACGGCACTCCCCCAGCCTTCGGCCGGGGGTGCCCCCACGCTGCGTTGTCGAATCGTCCGAGTAGCCCACTACGAGGACGACTCTCCGCCTTG
>NZ_JBEXSX010000074.1:0-46287 GCF_040613835.1 Streptomyces sp. NPDC006207
GGACGCCCTGTCCTAACCCAGTCGAGCGGGCCCCCGCCGCCCCGCGCCGGGCGGCGGCCCGGCGCGGGGTTCACTCCCGCATCCCGGCCAGTGCCGCCGCCGGGCCCCGCACGGCCAGCGCGGCCGGGACGGTCGCGGCGGCGACCGCGAGCACCGCGCACGCGCCCACGGCCGCACCGACGGCCGTCCACGGCAGTGCGATCGGACTGTCCACCGACAGCAGGGCCAACGCACAGCGCATCCCGGCCAGGTTGAGTGCGGCGACGGCCAGGCCCAGCAGGGCGCCGACCGCGACGACCACCAGGGACTCGGCGCCCACCAGCCGCAGCACCTGCCGCCGCGTGGCCCCGGCCAGGCGCAGCACGGCCAGCTCGCGGATCCGGTCGGAGGTGGCCATCACCATGGTGTTGACCAGGGAGATAGCGGTGTAGAGCAGGGCGATGCCGAGGACGAGCAGGAAGCCGAGCCGGGTCGTGCGGTCGTTCCCGGGCCGGGCGGCCGCGAGCCACGCGTCCCGGGTCAGCATCCGGCCGCCGGACGGCTGCACCGCCTCGCGCAGCGCGGCGGCCACCGCGCCGGGGTCGGCGCCCTGGGCCAGGGCGACGTCCACCCGGTCGACGGGAGCGCCGGGGGCGTTGGCGGGGGTGACGTAGACGCCGTTCCCGCCCGTGCCGGTGGCCGTCACCGCCGCGATGCGCAGCGTCCTGCCGGTGCCGTTCCCGAGCCACACCCGGACGCTCTGCCCGACGGAGTGCCGTTCCCATTCCTCGTTGACGACGATCGACCCGTCGTCCAGGTCGCTCACCTTCCCCGCGACGAGCGGCAGCCGGCTGGTGGCGGCGAGGGCCCGGGGGTCGGCGGCGTGCGCCTCGGACCTGATCAGCGCCGGGCCGTCCTCCAGGACGTACACCGCGCTCGACGCGGTCGGTGACACCTGCGTCCCGGGGACGTCGCGCAGACGCTCCAGGGTCCGGGTGCCGAAGCCCGCGCCGTCCGGTGCGACGAGGACGAAGGCGGCGGTGGTCCGCTCGCGCGCCTCGGCGGCCTCGGCACGGCCGAGCGTGGCGGTGGCGCCGAGCAGCGAGCCCGTGAGGGCGACCACCACCAGCACGGGCGAGGCGACCGCGGCGGTACGGCGCACGCCGGCGGCGGCGTTCTCGCCCACGAGCATGCCGGCCGCGCCGGGCAGCAGCCCCGAGGCCCGGGCGAGCAGCCTGGTCAGCGGGCGCAGCACGACGGGTGCGAGCAGCGCGGTCGCGGTGATCAGCAGCATCGGCCGGCTCACGTACGTCTTGCGGTGCAGCAGGTCGCCGGGGTCGCCGTACAGCGTGACGCAGAGGGTCACCACGGCGGTCAGCAGCAGCCCGCCGCCGGACAGCCACCGGCCCCACGTCATCGCCCCGGTGTCCACGGAGGCCTCGCGCAGCGCCTGCGCCGGGCCGGTGCGGCCGGCCCGCCACGAGGCCGCGGCCGCCCCTCCGAGGGCGACGAGCAGGCCCGTCCAGAACGCGGCGTGGTACGGCCAGGTGTGGTCGCCGACGGCGAACCAGCCCGGTGCCAGTCCGCCGTCGACCACCGACGCGGCCAGCCACGGCGCGGCGTACCCGCCGAGCGCGCAGCCCGCCGCCGAGGCGAGCACGCCGACCAGCAGGGACTCGGTCAGCACCATGCGGCGCAGCAGGCCCGGGGTGGCACCCGCGGTGCGCAGCAGCCCGAACTCGCGGCGCCGCTGGGCGACCGCGAAGGCGAACGTGGACGCCACGACGAACACCGACACGAAGGCGGTGACGCCGCCGGCGGTGCCGAACAGGGCGTTCAGCGCGGTCACCGCCTCGGCGTCCCGGCCGGGGTCGGCGTCCGCGTGACGGCGCTCGTTCCCGGTCAGCACCCGGGCGCCGCTGCCGCGGACGGCGTCCCGTACCGCGGCGGCGTCCGCGTCGGCCACCAACTGCACGCTGACGGGGCACAGTCGGGCGGCGCGCGCGTCGGTGTAGAACACGGCGTGCTCGAACCCGCGCCCGGGCACGGTGCCCACGACGCGCACGGTGCCCCGGTCGGTGCGCACCCGTGCGCCCGGCGTGGCCCAGCCGCCGGTCACGACGACCTCGTCGGCGGCGCGGGGCGCGCGTCCCGCACTGAGCCGGTACGGGGCGAACGCCGCGGTGGACCAGGGGTGTCCCACGAGGTCGCCGGGCCCGCCCTCGGCCCGTACGGGGAAGGACCGGTCCTCGACCACCGTGCCGAGCCGCCGCAGCCCGGCGCGGGTCGCGGCGGGTACGGCACGCGGCTGCGCGAGCGGCTGCGTCGCCTCGCCCCTCGGCGTGGCCACGCGCAGGGTGTCCTGGCCGCGGACCACGACCGGCGCCGCCGACGCCGCCGACCGCTCCGCCGTCCCCGTCGACGTCGACGTGGAACTGCCCGGACGGCTGCCCCGGGCGGTCGAGGCCGCCGCGTACTTCGTGGTGCGCGAGGCCCTCGCCAACGTCGCCCGGCACAGCGCCGCCGACCGCGCCGAGGTGAGCGGCGGGCACCGCGACGGGCGGCTCTTCCTCCAGGTGCGCGACGACGGCCGGGGCGGCGCCGAGCCCGCTGCGGGCAGCGGGCTGACCGGGCTCGCCGACCGGGTGTCCGTACTGGATGGCAGACTCTCCCTGTCCAGCCCCCGGGGCGGGCCGACCCTGCTACGTGTGGAGATCCCTTGCGAGTGGACCGAGCGCTCCGCGTAGTGCTGGCCGAGGACAGCGTCCTGCTGCGGGACGGGCTGACCGGCCTCCTCGACCGCTGCGGGCACGAGGTGGTGGCCGCCGTGGGCGACGCCGGCGCGCTGGTCACGGCCGTCGACGAGCACTCCCCCGACGTGGTGGTGACGGACGTCCGCATGCCGCCCGGATTCCAGGACGAGGGCCTGCGGGCCGCGGTGCTGCTGCGGCAGAAGCGGCCCACCCTGCCCGTCCTCGTCCTCAGTCAGTACGTGCAGCGCGCCTACGCCGCCGAGTTGCTGGACTCCGGCGACGGAACGGGCCTCGGATACCTGCTGAAGGACCGGGTCGGCCAGGTCGAGGACTTCGTCGAGGCGCTGTGCGAGGTCGCCGCGGGCGGCACGGTCGTCGACCCCGAGGTCGTACGGCAGTTGCTGCGCCGCCGCCGCGATCCGCTGCAGCGGCTCACCCCGCGTGAACGGGAAGTGCTGGCGCTGGTCGCGGAGGGCAGGTCGAACGGCGCGATCGCGCGCCACCTTGTCGTCTCCGAGGCGGCCGTGGGCAAGCACATCGGCAGCATCCTCACCAAGCTCGACCTCCCCCCGGCCGACGAGACCCACCGCCGCGTCCTGGCCGTCCTGGCCTACCTGCGGGCCTGATCCATGCCGAACCCCCGCACCGGTCGCTCCGCGGGTCAGCCCGCCGCCGCATCGTGCCGCCGGCGGACCATCTCGGTGATCCAGACCGGCGCGAACGGGGACGTGCACCCCGGGGAGGTCGGGTAGTCCTTGAGCACCTCCAGGCGCTCGCCGATGTCGACGGCGCGGGCGCGGAGCTCGGGGTGCTCGATCCCGATCTGGGCCAGGCAGTGGTTCATCGCCCACTGCAGGCGGTCCGGGGCGTCCTTCATGTCCGCCTCGATGGCGTCGAGCAGCCCCGGGAGATCCAGGCCGTCGGGCTTCTTCGCCACGCGTTCGGTGGTCAGCGCCCATCCGGCGCTCGCCACCACGGGATCCGGGTCGGCCAGCCAGGCCACCCGCAGCTCTTCGGCGTGCGGGTTCTTCTTCACCACGTAGTTCACGAGCCAGTCGTGCACCTTGGGCGCGCGCGCCTCGCGCAGCATGACGTCCAGCTCGCCGCGCCCGAACGCCTTGGGGCGGCAGATCAGGGTCGCCAGCAGTCGCGCCGCGGTGTCGTCCCTCTCCCAGAGCCCGCACGCGAGTTCCTGCTGCGTCTTCAGCCGCTTCGCGAGGGCGCGCAGCTTGCCGAGGTTCACACCGTGGTCGTCGCCGTGCCTCTCGTTCACCGCGCGGGTCTTGGGGTCCTCCAGCGCGGCCAGCTCGGCCATCACCTCGGCCGGCGTCGTCTCGGCCACCTCGGTCTCCTGTCCCTCGCGAGCGGGGTTCAGCTTACGACGGTGCCACAGCCGGCCGGAGGCCGCGGCGGCCGGTCCCTACGCGGCTGAGGCGGCCACGTCCAGTTCGGCCCAGACGACCTTGCCGTCCACCGCCGAGCGGGATCCCCAGCGACGGGACATCTGGGCGACCAGGAAGAGGCCGCGGCCGTTCTCGTCCATGGAGTCCGCGCTGCGCAGGCGCGGGGCGCAGACGTCGGTGTCCGACACCTCGCAGGTCAGGGCCTGGTGCCGGATCAGGCGCAGGCCGATCGGGCCGGCGCCGTGGCGCACGGCGTTGGTGACCAGCTCGCTCACGAGGAGCTTCGTGGAGTGTTCGAGCCCGTCCAGGCCCCAGGCGGTCAGCTGGCCGGCGGCCAGCTTCCGGGCGCGGCGCACGGCGGTCTCGTCGGCGGGCAGCGTCCAGGAGGCGATGTGGGCCGAGTTGAGCGACCGGGTCCTGACCAGGAGCAGGGTGACGTCGTCGCACGGTACCTGCGCGGGGAGGGACTCCGTCGCGCGGGTGCAGAGCTCCTCCAGGGACCGGCCGGGTTCCCCGAGGGCGGCGCCCAGGCGGTCCATCCCTTCCTCGATGTCGCCGCCGCGGCTCTCGATCAGGCCGTCGGTGTAGAGGGCGATCAGGCTTCCCACGGGCAGTTCCAGCTCCACGGCCTCGAAGGGGTCCCCGAGGCCGATGCCCAGGGGCGCTCCGGTGGGCAGGTCGGGGAAGGTGACCCGGCCCTCGTGGTCGACGAGGGCGGGCGGGGGGTGCCCGGCCCGGGCCATGGTGCACACGCGGGTGGCCGGGTCGTAGACGGCGTACAGGCAGGTGGCGCCCACGACGGCGGGTGTCTGGTCCGCGGGGTCGGTGTCCTCCTCGACCAGTCTCTGGACCGTGTCGTCGAGGCGGGTCAGCAGTTCGGCGGGGGGCAGTTCCATGTCGGCCAGCGTGCGGACGGCGGCGCGGAGCGTGCCCATGGTCGCCGCGGCGTGCAGACCGTGACCGACGACGTCACCGACGACGAGGGCGACCCGGGCGCCCGACAGCGGGATGACGTCGAACCAGTCGCCACCCACCCCGTGGTCCATGTCGGCGGGCAGGTAGCGCGATGCCGCGTCGACGGCCATGCCGCCCCTCAGCCGGTGCGGGAGCAGGTTGCGCTGGAGGGTGAGGGCCGCGGTGTGCTCGCGTGCGTACTGGCGCGCGTTGTCCAGTGCCACGGCGGCACGCCCGACGAGTTCCTCGGCCAGCAGCAGGTCGACGTCCTGGAACGGCTCGGGGTCCGCGGTGCGGATGAACAGCGCCACACCCAGCAGTGCGCGCCGGGCGCGGATGGGGACGACCATCAGCGAGTGGACCCCGTTCTTGCGGATCCTCGCGGCCAGGGCCGGGTCCTGGTCGATCCAGATCCCCGGGGCGATGTCCAGGATCGGCTCCAGGTGGGACCTGCCCGTGCTCAGGACGTGGGCGAACGGTGAGCCGGGCGGCACGGTGACCGGTTCGCCGCGCACCCACGCGGATTCCGGGGCTCCCTGGTGGATCGTGGCCAGACCCGCACGTCGCAGAACGGGGAGGCGTTCGCCCGTCGGGTCGATGCGCACCGGCGGTCCCTCGCTGAACGGCACGGACTGCTCCAGGTCCACGGCGACGTAGTCCGCGAGCAGCGGCACGGCGAGCTCGGCCAGTTCCTGGCTGGTCTGCATCACGTCCAAGGTGCTGCCCAGACGCGTACTGGCCTCGCCGACGGCGGCGAGGCGCTCGCGCGCGAGCCGGCTCTCGACGACGTCGGCGCTGATGACGCAGACCCCCAGCGATTCCCCGTCGGCGCCCTGGAGGCGGTGGAACGACGCCGCGAACGGATGCTCCCGGCCCTTGCTCACCGGCAGCCAGGTCCGGTACTCGTGCACCTTGGTGGTGCCGCTCTTCAGGACCTGCCGCATCACGGCCTCGAGGGCGCCCGCCTTGGCGCCGGCCAGCACGTCGACGAACCGTCGTCCGAGTCGCTCGTCGCCGGGGATGCCGTCGTGGTCCTCCATGACGTCGTTGACGAAGACGCACCGCAGCTGCGGGTCGCGGATGACCACTCCGATGGGCGCGCGCGCGAGGAGCGGCCCCCATACCGATCCGCTCAGCGCGTCCCCGGACAGGACGCCGGTGTCGGTCAGGGTCGCGAGCCAGCGTGTCGTGCCGTTCCGGCCCCGCAGCATCGTGATCCGCAGGGTGACGTCGATCGTGCGCCCGTCCTGGTGGGACACGGCCGTCGTGCCCGGCCAGCCGTTCTCGGCACGGCACTGCTTGACGAAGTCCGACATCGACGGGGTCTCCACGAAGGACGGCAGCACCAGCGCGGCGGGCAGTCCGACCACGGCTCCGGCGGAATATCCGACCAGGCGCTCGGCGGCCGGCGTCCACGCGACGACCGTTCCCCGCTCGTCGAAGAGCGCGAACGCCGAGTCGGATATCCCGGGCGTGTTCACGTGCTTACCGAGTGTCACCGCGTCCGTGCAGGTCATCGAAGTCTCGTCCTCAGGCAGGCAGGGTGGGCGGAATGCCCGATTTGCGTCTTCCGGGGTTGTGACCGGACAGCATCCGGATCTGTGACAGACAGCCCCGCACCCGGCACTCCCCCGGCGCCGTCCGCAGCGCCGGCTCACCGCGCGCCGGCGTCGGTGGACGCCTCCGCGGCGGCTATGTCGCCGGTCTCCGCCCAGACGGTCGTCACGCCCTCCTCGTGCAGGGTGTGGAGGGGGACGGAGGTGTGCGACAGGATCGCGGGGATCTTCTCGTCGCCGGGCAGGACGAGGCCGTAGACCTCCTTCCACCCGGCGCCGACGGCACGGTGCCCGAGGTCGCGCAGCAGACGGCTGCCGAGCCCGCTGTTCTGCCACGCGTCCTCGACGAGCAGCGCCGCCTCCGCGTTCCCGCGGTCCGGCATCAGGTGGCCCACGGCCACGATGTCGCCGGCCGGCTGCTGCACGGCCAGGTGCACGGCTCCGGGCCTGGACAGCAGGGTGTGCAGGTAGGAACGAGGATCGCCCATCGCGCGGTGGTACCGGCTCCACAGGGTGCGGGCCGAGCACCTGAGGTGCATGGCCACGGTGCGTTCGAGGTCCTGGGGGCCGACCTCGACCACGTCGGGCCCCTGCCGCGCGGGCCTTGCGTTCCGCAGCCGGTCGCGAGCGAAGGGAATCACCGGCCCTCGCCTCCCGGGGCCGTCACGACGGGAACCACAGGTCGGCCTCCTCGGCCTCCTCCTTGCCGATGGCGAAGAGGGCGATGTCCTTCTTGCGGGACCGCTGCGGCGGCAACCGGGCCACGAAGGCGTGGTCCCCGTCGCCGACCAGCGGCCTGCCATGCCCGCCGGAGCCCGAAGTGGGCCGGAAGTACTCGGCGTTGACCTCCCTGTAGCGCGCCCACTCCTGCGGGAGGTCGTCCTCGCGGAAGATCGCCTCGACCGGGCACACGGGCTCGCACGCACGGCAGTCCACGCACTCCACGGGGTTGATGTAGAGCGTCCGGCCGCCCTCGTAGATGCAGTCCACCGGACACTCGGCGACGCAGGCCCGGTCCTTGACGTCGACGCAGGGCTGCGCGATGACGTAGGCCACCTTCTGCTCCTCGGTCGCTACGGGGACGGACCGGTGGGCCGGCTGCCCCGGGCGTCCTTCGATCAGCTGTATGACCGGCACACCCCTGACGTCGTGACATGGCGCCCGCCCGGAGGCCGGGCGACACGACCGGCTGTGTCACACGACGGAGCGCCGAGCGGTCTGGTGGTTGACTCTCCGTACACGGTTCGCAGCATGCGACATCCGAGATGAGGTGCATTGTGTCCCCTGAGAACACTTTCGTGATCGTCGGAGGCGGTCTGGCCGCGGGCAAGGCGGCGGAGGCTCTGCGGGAGAACGGCTACGACGGCCGGCTCGTCCTCATCGGCGACGAACGGGACAGGCCCTACGTCCGCCCGCCGCTCTCGAAGGGCTATCTGCTCGGCAAGGAGACGCGCGACTCGATCTTCGTGCATCCCGACGAGTGGTACGACAAGCACGACGTCGACCTGATGCTCGGCACGACGGTGACCGGCCTCGACGCCGGCGCCAAGGAGGTGGAGCTCGACGGCGGGCGCCGCATGCCCTGGACGAAGCTGCTCCTGGCCACCGGTTCGACCCCGCGGCGCCTGCCCGTCCCCGGGGCGGAGCTGGACAACGTGCTCTACCTGCGCCGTGTGGGCGACAGCGAGCGGCTCAAGGAGGCGTTCACCGCGGGCGCGCGGATCGTCGTCATCGGCGCCGGGTGGATCGGCCTGGAGACCGCCGCCGCCGCCAAGCAGGCCGGGGCGGAGGTGACGGTGCTGGAGCACGAGGAGCTGCCGCTGCTCAGGGTCCTGGGGCGCGAGGCCGCCGAGGTCTTCGCGGGCCTGCACACCGAGCACGGCGTCGTGCTGCGCCACGGCGTGACGGTGGAACGCATCACCGGCACCGGCGGCCGCGCCGACGGGGTGCAGCTCGCCGACGGCACCCGCCTCCCCGCGGACGCCGTGGTCGTGGGCGTCGGCATCACCCCCAACGTCCAGCTCGCCGAGGCGGCCGGGCTGGAGGTGCGCAACGGCGTCGTCACCGACGCGCACCTGCGGACCTCGTCACCGGACGTCTTCGCCGCGGGCGACGTCGCCAACGCCTACCACCCGTTCCTCGACCGCCACATCCGCGTCGAGCACTGGGCCAACGCGCTCAACCAGCCGGCCACCGCCGCGCAGGCCATGCTCGGCAAGGACGCCGTCTACGACCGGCTGCCGTACTTCTACACCGACCAGTACGACCTGGGCATGGAGTACACCGGCTACGTGGAGCCCGGCGGCTACGACCGCGTCGTCTTCCGCGGGGACCGGGCGGCTCGGGAGTTCATCGCCTTCTGGATGTCGGGGAACCGCATCCTGGCCGGCATGAACGTCAACGTGTGGGACGTCGTCGAGCCGGTCCGCGACCTGATCACCTCGCGCGCCGCGGTCGACGACGCGCGCCTGGCCGACCCGGACGTGCCCCTGGACCGCGTCGTCGCCTGACGACCGGTCCCGTGGGCGTGGGACGGCCGGGTGATCCGGTCGTCCCACGCCCTTCCGGACGCCCCGCCACGCGGTCCGGGGGCGGGGACCGCTGTCACAGATGGCTTGACCGCCCGGTCGTATGGGGTGACAACCAAGTCGATCGGAGCAGACCGTGGCCCTCACTGAACGACACATTTCCACCATGGTGCTGGTGATCGGTACCGGAGGAGCAGGACTGCGAGCGGCGATCGAACTTGCGGAGGCCGGAGTCGACGTCCTCGCGGTCGGCAAGCGGCCCAAGGACGACGCCCACACGGCCCTGGCGGCCGGAGGCATCAACGCCGCGCTCGCCACGATGGACCCCGAGGACAGCTGGCAGCAGCACGCCGCGGACACGCTCAAGGAGAGCTACCTGCTGGCCGACCCCCGCACCGTGGAGATCGTCACCCAGGGTGCGGCCCTGGGCATCGACGACCTGGAGCGGTACGGCATGGCCTTCGCCAGGGAGGAGGACGGCCGGATCTCGCAGCGCTTCTTCGGCGCGCACAAATACCGCCGCACCGCCTTCGCCGGGGACTACACCGGCCTGGAGATCCAGCGCACGCTCGTGCGGCGGGCCGAGCAGCTCGACATCCCGGTGCTCGACGGCGTCTACATCACCCGCATCCTCGAGCACGACGGCGCCGTGTTCGGCGCGTACGGCTTCGACCTCACCGACGGCACGCGCTACCTCATCCACGCCGACGCCGTCATCCTCGCAGCCGGCGGCCACACCCGGATCTGGCGGCGCACCTCCTCCCGGCGCGACGAGAACACCGGTGACTCGTTCCGTCTGGCCGTGGAGGCCGGCGCGCGGCTGCGCGACGCCGAGCTCGTGCAGTTCCACCCCTCCGGCATCATCGAGCCGGAGAACGCGGCCGGCACGCTCGTCAGCGAGGCCGCCCGCGGTGAGGGCGGCATCCTGCGCAACGCCCTCGGGGAGCGGTTCATGAGCCGCTACGACCCCGAGCGGATGGAGCTGTCCACCCGCGACCGCGTCGCCCTCGCCTCGTACACGGAGATCAAGGAGGGCCGCGGCACCCCCAAGGGAGCCGTGTGGCTGGACGTCTCCCACCTGCCGCGGCAGACCATCATGAACCGGCTCCCCCGCGTCTACCAGACGCTGCTCGACCTGCAGATGCTGGACATCACCCGCGACCCGATCGAGATCGCGCCCACCGCGCACTACTCGATGGGCGGCGTCTGGGTGCGGCCCGAGGACCACAGCACCGACGTCCGCGGCCTGTACGCCATCGGCGAGGCGTCCAGCGGCCTGCACGGCGCGAACCGCCTGGGCGGCAACAGCCTCATCGAGCTGCTGGTCTTCGGTCGCATCACGGGTCAGGCGGCCGCCGCCTACTCGCTGGGACTGACCTCGCAGCCGCGGTCGGCGGCGGCGGTGGCGCAGGCCCGCGCCGAGGTCGACGACCTGGTGGCGGCGGACGGGCCCGAGAACGTCCGCGCCCTGCAGCGCGCCATCCGCAACACCATGACCGAGCACGCGGGCGTGGTGCGCGACGAGGAGGGCCTGCGGGCCGGTCTGACCGAACTCGACCTCATCGAGAAGCGGATGGAGTCCGTCGGTGTCCACCCCGACATCGCCGGCTTCCAGGACCTCGCGCACGCCTTCGACCTCAAGTCGGCGGCCCTGGCGGCGCGTGCCACGCTGGAATCGGCGCTGGAGCGGCGTGAGACCCGCGGCTGCCACAACCGCAGCGACTACCCGGAGCAGGATCCCGCGCTGCGGGTCAACCTCGTCTGGTCCCCCAAGACCGGCGTCACCCGGGAGAGCATCCCGGACATCCCCGAGGAGATCACCGCCCTGATGCAGGAGGTCTCCACCGAGGGCAAGCTCGTCGAGTGAGGACGCTCGCGTCCTGTGAGGGATCCGGGGGCCCGCCGAATCGGGCCCCTGTCACAAACGGCTCCGCTGCCCGGTCTTCCCAGCGAAGAGACACCGGCCGGTGCCGGTGGGGCGCCCCACCGCCCCTTGCGCGTCACGCACGAGAACATCCGAGAGGACTCCATCATGAAGGTCGTAGTCATCGGCGGAACCGGGCTGATCGGCTCGAAGGTCGTCAGCAAGCTCAACGAGCACGGGCACGAGGCCGTCGCGGCCTCCCCCAACACCGGCGTCAACACCCTGACCGGCGAGGGTCTCGCCGAGGTGCTGCAGGGCGCGCAGGTCGTGGTCGACGTCTCCAACTCGCCCTCGTGGGAGGACGAGGCCGTGATGAACTTCTTCCGCACCTGCACCGGCAACCTCATGGAGGCGAACGCCAAGGCGGGTGTCGGCCACCACGTCGCGCTCTCCATCGTCGGCACCGACCGGCTCCCGGACAACGGCTACTTCCGCGCCAAGCTGGCCCAGGAGGAGCTGATCAAGGCGTCGGGCATGCCCTACTCCATCGTGCACGCCACGCAGTTCTTCGAGTTCGTGAACGGTATCGCGGACGCGGGGACCGAGGGCGACACGGTGCGCATCGCGCCCGTGAAGTTCCAGCCCATCTACTCCGACGACGTGGCCACGGCCGTCGCCCGCACCGCGGCCGGCACGCCCCTGGGCGGCGTGGTGGAGATCGCCGGCCCGGACGTGTTCCGGTTCGACGAGCTGGTCCGTGACGTGCTCGCCGCCCAGAACGACCCCCGCAAGGTCGTCGCGGACCCGCAGGCCCCGTACTACGGGTCCGTGCTGCAGGAAGACTCGCTCGTCCCCGGCGCCGGCGCGCAGCTCGCCGCGACCCGCTTCGCCGACTGGTTCGCCCAGCAGCAGCGGTAACCCCCGCGGGTGGCCCCTGCCCCCGGTGGGGGCCACCGCGCCGTCCCCGACCCACCCGTACGAAGAGGTCGACCCGCCATGCCCAGGAATTGCGCGGAAACCACCGTCCCCGGCTCCCGTCCGCAGGAGGAACTGACCGGTGCGTACGTCATCGACCCGGTCCACAGCGCGGTCGGCTTCTCCGTCCGGCACGCCATGGTCGCCAACGTACGGGGCAGATTCACCGCGTTCGAGGGGTTCCTCCGGCTCGACGCGCTTCACCCGGCCCGTTCGGAGGCCCACGTGAGCGTGCAGACCGGCAGCCTGGACACCGGCGTCCGGGCGCGGGACTCCCACATCACCGGCCCCGACTTCCTGGACTCGGCGACGTTCCCCCTCATGGTCTTCCGCTCCACCGCGGTCGTCCCCCTGGACGAGGACCGCTTCCGCATGACGGGGAACCTCAGGATCAAGGACGTCGAGCTGCCGCTGCACATCGACCTCGACTACGGCGGCACCGCCCGCGACACCGACGGGCAGCGGCGGGTCGGCTTCGAGGGCTCGGCCGTCCTCCGGCGTTCGGACTGGGGCCTGAACTGGAACGTCCCCCTGGAGACCGGAGGCGTGCTGCTCAGCGACAAGGCGCGGCTCGAACTCAGCGTCTCCGCGCTGCAACTCGGCCCGGAGGCCCTGTGATGACCCGATCCGCCGACCACCACCCCGACACTTCGGCCACCGCCGCGGCACTCACCGCCCAGGCCGTGGCGCTGGAGCGGCGCGTCATGGAACTGCGCCGCGAACTTGCGGACGTCGCCGATCGCATGACCGCCGTCGCCGAGGCCCTGAGCGGCCTCCGCAGCTCCGGTCTCCTCCCCGACCAGGCCACGGGCGACGACCACTGAGGGGCCCCGCGGTCAGGCGGGCTGCCACAGCTCGATGCGGTTGCCCTCGGGATCGGTGACCCAGCCGAACCGGCCGACGCCGTCCATGTCCTGCGTCTCCTCGGCCACGTCGGCGCCCTTGGCCCGCAGTTGCGCGAGCATGGCGTCCAGGTCGCGGACCCGGAAGTTGAGCATGGTCTGCTGGGTGCGGGACCCGAAGTAGTCGGTCCCGGACTCGAAGGTCGCGAACACCGTCGGCCCCGCCTCCTGACGCCACAGGCCGTGCTCATCGGCGTCCAGGCCCAGGCAGTCCCGGTACCACGCGTTCAGAGCCGCGGGGTCGGCCGCCCGCAGGAAGTAACCACCGATTCCCAGCACACGTTCCATGCCGCCCATCCTGCCAGGACGGCGATCAGGACGCGCGGCACCACACCATCGCCCGACGGGCCCCCGGGGCGGCACCCGGGGACTGTCTTCAGCGTCGGCCCCGCAGGACCGCTCCCAGGGCCAGACCGGTACCCAGGCCGATCAGGGTGCCGGACACGGCCCACCGCCGGCGCGGTCCCCGGGGAGCAGGGACGCCGGGCACCCGCGGGGTGCGCGCCGGGGGCCCGGCGGCGACGGCCCGGGCGAGTTCCTCGCCTACGACGCCCAGGAAACGACGGCCCGCACGGCTCCCGGACGAGCGGGCGATCCACGAGGCGCCGGCCCTGCTCCAGTAGTCGCGCCCCGCTTCCCCGGTGAACATCCCAGCCAGCATGTCCCGCAGCAGGCCCTCGGGGATCGTCCCGATCTCGTAGCCCATCCACGCGTAGTTCATCATCAGGTCGGCGTAGACGTGCCGTCTCCGTCCGTCCTGATCGGCGATGTCCGTCGCACCCCAGACGGGCTGGAACAGTGCCATGTCGTCGAGCTCCAGCCGGGCCAGCTCCAGGTAGTAGCCGCGGATCCCCTGGATCTGCTCGGCCCTGGCCTGCCGGTTCTGGACGATCAGCGACACCGCGACACCGGCCAGCGCGAGTGCCGAGACGATCGCCGACGTGAAGCCGTACGCGGCACCGACCTGGCCCAGCCGGTCCCAGTCCACCCCCCGCGAGCCGGAGATCCCCTCCAGCACGAACGGGGACAGCAGGACCGCCGCCAGCACGACCGCCGCGGCCGCCAGCAGCCCCAGGAACCCGGTGACGCGTCGGGCCAATGAGCGCCTCCCCACCGGACGATGACGGACCATCACAGCGCACCCTCCCCCAAGCCGGGCCCTCCCGGTTGCCACGGGCTGATTGTGCCGTGCCGGCGCGGGGGCCGGGGTGTGACCCCGCTCGTAGGAGGCTGCGCTTACCAGTTGGGAGGGACGGGCTCGTGGAGCGGGCCGTCGCTTTTCTGAAACACTCGGCGCGCCGGACGACTCCGATCATGAAGGAATGCTGGACATGAGCCATCCATCGCCCGTGGACACGGTCCGGAGTTTCTGTGCGGAATTCGGACCCACCTACGACGATGCCGCGGCCACCTGTCACCGGTTCCTCCATCCCGACGTCAACTGGCAGTCCGTCATCATCAACGACCATCCCGTGGACGGCCTGGACGCCCTCCTCGACGACCTGCGCCGTGCCCTGGAGACCTTCCGCGCGAGCGGCTTCCGTATGGATGTACGTGACATCCAGGCCGACGGAGACGTCGTTTCCGTGCGCCGGACCGACGAACTCCTGGATGGGGAGGGACATTCCATGGAGGCACACGACATCGTGTCGACCGTCTGTCTCGAGGACGGCAAGATCCGGTGCGCGAGGGACCGCTTCTTCGATTCGAGCAGGTCCGCAGACGCGTGGGGCGACTGACGGCGGCGTCAACTCCTGGACCACCGCCGCGGTCTGCAGGCGAGCCGCGTCCTGGCCGGGCGGGGCGCCGAACATGCGGCGGTACTCGCGGCAGAACTGCGAGGGGCTGTCGTACCCGACGGCGTGACCGACCGCGGCGACGTCGTCCGGTGCCGCGATGAGCCGCAGCATGACGGCACGGGGCCGGGGCGTGATCGCCCCGGCCCCCGCCGCGCGTCAGGCGCCGACGTAGGAGGCCAGGTGCCGGCCGGTGAGGGTGGAGCGGGCGGCGACGAGGTCCGCCGGGGTGCCCTCGAAGACGATCTGCCCACCGTCGTGGCCTGCGCCGGGGCCGAGGTCGATGATCCAGTCGGCGTGCGCCATGACCGCCTGGTGGTGCTCGACGACGATGACGGACTTGCCGGAGTCGACGAGACGGTCCAGCAGACCGAGCAGTTGCTCGACGTCGGCGAGGTGCAGGCCGGCGGTCGGCTCGTCGAGGACGTAGACGCCGCCCTTGTCGCCCATGTGCGTGGCCAGCTTCAGCCGCTGCCGCTCACCGCCGGACAGCGTGGTGAGCGGCTGGCCGAGGCTGAGGTAGCCGAGTCCGACGTCGGCGAGCCGGCCGAGGATGCGGTGCGCGGCGGGCGTGTGCGCCTCACCGCCGCCGAAGAATTCCTCGGCGTCGGTGACCGACATCGCGAGCACCTCGCTGATGTCGCGGCCGCCGAGGTGGTACTCCAGCACCGAGGCCTGGAACCGCTTGCCCTCGCACTCCTCGCAGGTGCTGGCGACGCCCGCCATCATGGCCAGGTCCGTGTAGACCACGCCGGCTCCGTTGCAGGTGGGGCAGGCACCCTCGGAGTTGGCGCTGAACAGCGCGGGCTTCACGTCGTTGGCTTTGGCGAACGCCTTGCGGATCGGGTCGAGCAGTCCGGTGTACGTCGCCGGGTTGCTGCGGCGCGAGCCGCGGATGGGGCTCTGGTCGACGGACACGACCCCGGCACCGGCGGGGATCGACCCGTGCACGAGGGAGCTCTTGCCCGAGCCCGCGACGCCGGTGATGACGGTGAGCACCCCGAGCGGGACGTCGACGTCGACGTCGCGCAGGTTGTGCGCCGTGGCGCCGCGGACCTCCAGGTTGCCGGTGGGCTTGCGCACCGTCTCCTTCAGGGACGCGCGGTCGTCGAAGTGGCGCCCGGTGATGGTGCCGCTGCTCCGCAGCCCCTCGATGTCGCCCTCGAAGCAGACGGTGCCGCCGGCCGTGCCGGCGCCGGGGCCGAGGTCGACGACGTGGTCGGCGATGGCGATCGTCTCCGGTTTGTGCTCCACGACGAGCACCGTGTTGCCCTTGTCCCGCAGGCGCAGCAGCAGGCCGTTCATCCGCTGGATGTCGTGCGGGTGCAGACCGGTGGTGGGCTCGTCGAAGACGTAGGTGGTGTCGGTGAGCGAGGAGCCGAGGTGGCGGATCATCTTGACGCGCTGCGCCTCGCCGCCCGAGAGCGTGCCCGACGGCCGTTCGAGCGAGAGGTAGCCGAGTCCGATCTCCACGAACGACTCGAGGGTGTGCTGCAGCTTCGTGAGCAGCGGCGCGACCGAGGGCTCGTCCAGGGCGCGCACCCATGCGACCAGGTCGCTGATCTGCATCGCGCAGGCGTCGGCGATGCTGATCCCGCCGATCTTCGACTCCCGGGCGCCTTCGCTGAGCCGCGTGCCGTCGCACTCGGGGCAGGTGGTGAAGGCGACGGCGCGGTCCACGAACTCGCGGATGTGCGGCTGCATCGCCTCCTTGTCCTTGGCGAGCATCGACTTCTGGACCCGCGGGACCAGTCCCTCGTAGGTCATGTTGATGCCCGCGATCTTCATGCGGGTCGGCTCGCGGTGCAGGAAGTCGTGCAGTTCCTGCTTGGTGAAGGTGCGGACCGGCTTGTCGGGGTCGAAGAAGCCGGACTCGGCGTAGAGCCGGGCGTTCCAGCCGCCGCCCTTGTAGCCGGGGACGGTGATCGCACCCTCGTTGAGCGACTTGGAGTCGTCGAAGAGCTGGCTCAGGTCGATGTCGGAGACCGTGCCCCGGCCCTCGCAGCGCGGGCACATGCCGCCGGTGCGGGTGAAGGTGACCTTCTCGGCCTTGCTCGCGCCGCGCTCGACGGTGATCGCGCCGCTGGCCCGGACGGAGGGGACGTTGAAGGCGTAGGCGCTGGGCGGGCCGATGTGCGGGGTGCCGAGCCGGCTGAAGAGGATGCGCAGCATGGCGTTGGCGTCGGTGACGGTGCCGACGGTGGAGCGGGGGTCCGCCCCCAGCCGCTGCTGGTCGACGGTGATCGCGGTCGTCAGCCCGTCCAGGACGTCGACCTCGGGGCGGGCCAGTGTCGGCATGAAGCCCTGGACGAAGGCGCTGTAGGTCTCGTTGATCAGCCGCTGCGACTCCGCGGCGATCGTGTTGAAGACCAGGGAGCTCTTGCCCGAGCCGGAGACTCCGGTGAACACCGTGAGCCGGCGCTTCGGGATCTCGATGCTGACGTCCTTCAGGTTGTTCTCACGTGCACCGTGCACGCGGATCAGATCGTGGCTGTCGGCAACGTGCGGCGCAGGCGACTGCGCGTCCGCCTTCTTGGCCATGTGTGTCGTCTCTCCATCTGTCTGGTGCGTGCTGGGCCGCCTTGGCGGTCTCCGTCGGCGTCGCCTGGTTCGATCTGACCGGCTTCGGTCAAGTATGTCCGGTCCCCCCGCGTCGGTGGGGCGCGGCCACGGTAACCGTCCACCCGGCCGCCCCGCTCCCCCTTCGGACCGGTCCCCGTCGAACGGACCGTGTGGTGGCCGGGTTCCCGCCGGGGGGGGGCGGCGCGGGAGCGGGGGTCACGGGGCGGTCAGCGGACCTCGTTGAAGCGGATCGTGTTGCCCGCGGGGTCTCGGAAAGCGCAGTCGCGGATCCCGTACGGCTGCTCGGTCGGTTCCTGGACGACCTCGGCGCCGCCCGCCACGAGCCGCTCGAAGACGCCGTCGAGGTCGGGCGTGCCCAGGGTGAGGCGGGCGTAGGTGCCCTTGGTCATCATCTCGGTGATGGTGCGGCGCTCGTCCTCGGTGATGGCCGGGTCGGCGGCCGGCGGCTCCAGGACGATCGACGTGCCGGGCTGGTCGGCGGGGCCGACGGTGATCCAGCGCATGTCGCCGTAGCCGACGTCGTTGCGGACCTTGAAGCCGAGGGTGTCGCGGTAGAAGGCCAGCGAGGCCTCGGGGTCGGTGTGCGGGAGGAAGGTCCAGTGAATGGTGATGTCCATGGCCGTCACGCTAGCCGCGGCCCGCTCGCGGGGGCTTCTCCATTCCTGACCGATCCTCCGCGCACGGTGACCCCCGCACTCAGAGCGCGCGACCCGGCAGGGACGCACACCACTGGTCCGCGGTCATCCGCCAGACGACCTCGATCCCCACGTCGCCGGGGGCGGACGGGCCTTCCGGTTCCGGTACGCGTGCGATCTCGGTGAAGCCGAGGCGGCGGGCGACGGCTCCGCTGGCGGCGTTGGCGGCGTCGTGGTGGATCTCCAGCCGGTCGATGCCGGTCAGGCCGAATCCCTGGCCGACGAGTGCGGCGGCGGCCGCCGTGGCGAGTCCCCGTCCGGTCCACCGGGGGTGGAGCCAGTACCCGATCTCCAGGCCGCCCGCACCGATGCGGCGGTGGAGTCCGCAGCTGCCGATCACCACGTCCTCCGACGTGATCGCGTAGGCGTACGCCTCCCCGCTCCCCCACTCGTCCTGGCTGCGGGCCAGGAAGCCGGCGGTGTCCCGTCTTCCGTGGCCCGCAGCCCAGGGCATCCAGGGCGCCAAGTGGTCAAGGGACTCGGCGATGGCGTGGTCCAGGGCGTCGACGTCGCCGGTGCGCCAGCGGCGCAGTTCGACCTGGTCGGAGCGGAGGATCTCGGCGGGCTCGTCCATTCCCGGATGCTCTCGCAGCCTCCCGGAACCCGACAACGGGATTTCGCCTGGCAGCGGCGGTGGGGGCGGGGGGGCCGTGCGGCCCGTCGAGTCCGCTCTGATATCCCTACCAGAATGACTGCACATGCCGCCGCCCTGGTCGATGTCTGCGAGTGGGCCGCCGCGTGCCGCGGGCGTACCGGGGACCTCCTGGCCGGTCTCGGTCATGCTCCCGATCTCCTGCGGACGGACCCGGGGACCGCGGCACACGTCCTCGACGCGCGCCTGGCCCAGGAGATCCCCGCTCTCCTCGACCGGGACGAGTGGGTCGAGCTCCACACGCTGCTGGTGGCCTGTCTCGCGGAGTTCCTGATCAGCGCGCACGGCGCACGCTGGGCATGGTGCGAGGACTCGGGCTCACCCGTGGGCGGCCGCTGGGTCATCACCCGGTTCACGCACCCGCTGGGCGGGCGGACCTCGGCGGTCGACGTGGGCGCGCTCGCGGGCGACGCGCTGGCGTCCGCGCCGGCCGTCAGCCTCACCGCGCTGATCGACCGCGCGGAGCTGGCGGCCGGCCTCCGCCCCGTACGCGGCTGAAGGTTCCCGCCCTCAGTTCGCCCTCGGCTCCGCACGCGCCGGCTGTCCCTTCCGCGTCCGCAGGAGACGCAGGCCCGCGAGGCTCTGGAGGGTCATCGCGGCGGCTGCCGCGGTGGTGATCGCGAAGCCGCCACGTGCCCCGGACGAGTCGACCGCCCAGCCGGAGACCGCCGCCGCGGCGGCCGAGCCCGCAGCGCTGGCGGAGCCGAGCCAGGAGAACGCCTGGGTCAGGACGGCCCGGTGGACGGTCGACTCGGTGAGCACGGAGAAGAGCACCAGAAGGGGCTGGATCGTGGCACCGGTCAGGAGGACGACCAAGCCGAGTCCGAACGGTGAGCCGACCGTGGGCAGCAGCAGCGTGCCGAGCAGGAGCGCACTGGTCGCCGCCAGCAGTTGCACCGGGGGCGTGGCGCCCCACCGGCGCGCCCCGTACACCCAACCGGCCAGCAGACCGCTGCAACTGGAGACGGTGAAGACCACGGCTGCGGCGCCCGGTGCGCCGTGCTCCACCGCGAAGGCGGTCACCGACACCTGCATGGCGCCGAAGAAGACACCGAGGGCGAGGTTGAGCCCCATCAGTACGAAGACCGCCCCGCACAACAACGACCGGCCCGCACGCGCGTGCACGGCGCTGCCGGCCGCCGGTGGGGGCGCGCTGCCGCGCTGCGCCGCGAGGACCAGGCCGCCGGCCACCGACAAGGAGGCGGCGAGCACCACGCCGGCCGCGGGATGTCCGGCCGCGGCGAGCGCGCTGACCAGCGCCGGGCCCACGAGGTAGGCCACCGCGTTGCCGATCGACTCCAGCGCGAAGGCGGTGGGCAGTTCCGCGGCCCGGTCGGTGCGCAGCAGTGCCGCCCAGCGTGCCGCGGACATCGCGCTGAGCTGGGGAAGGCTGGCCCCGACCAGCGCACCGCCCAGGGTCATGAGGGCGTCGCAGGCGCCGGCGGCGACCAGGGACACCAGGACGGCTACCGCGAGGGCGTGGGCGAGCAGTGCGGGCGGCAGGACCCGGGTCTGCCCGAACCGGTCGACGAGCCAGGCCAGTTGGGGCGCCACGAGCGCGTCGGTCACCGCGAATCCGCCGCCGACGAGGCCGGCCGCGGCGAAGGTGCCGGTATGGCTGTGCACGAGCCAGACGATGCTGAAGCCGGTCATCGCGATGCCGACGCGTCCGAGCGATGCGGGCAGGAAGAAGGCCGCGGCGCCGGGGGTACGCAGCAGGGAACGGTAGTTCGCCGAGGGCACGGCGATTCCCTTTCGCTGCCCGGCGGGACGGCCCACCTGGGACGTCGGTGCCCGGATGTGCCGTCCCGTGGAAGCCGCCTGAAACCGTCCAGTGGTGGCGCGGAGAGGGGGCACGCGCCCCGCACCGACTCCATCACCGGGCAGAAATCTTGACGTGTCGTGGGTGGCCATCTTCGACGCCCGCGCCGGTGATGTCCATGCCCCGCGCACCGGCCGCCCGGTGCGCGGAGCTGTCGGCGCCGCGGCCCTAGGCCGTGTGATCCGCGGCGGCGTCGTGCGAAGGCGGTGGGGTGGCGATGACGAAGAAGGTGAAGTCTCCGCGTGCCTTCGCGTCGACGGCCAGGGGCAGGCGTAGCCGCCCGCAGGCCACCATGGCTCTCACGGCGGACCGGCTCAGGCCGAGCCCGGTCATGAGCAGCTTCTCGACCCGGATGGGCGCAGGGAGGTCGAAACCGACGACGACCTCGAACGATGCCGGATCGTCCTGCTCGATGTCGTAGAACGGCGTGTCGGTCTCCAGCTCCCACGTGCCGGTCCAGTCGAGCCGGTACCCGGCCCTTCCGGCCAGCGCCCCGTCCATCGTCAGATGCCGCACCATGCCCGGATCGTTGTTCTCGAACATCAGCAGCCGCTCGTGGTCGAGTGCCTGTACGTGGACGCGCTCGTGGACGGGGATCTTCGACGTACGGCCGCACAGCTCGCAGCAGATCAGCATCCAGACGTCGAGGAGCTTGCCGCTCGCGTTCACGCGGAACTTGCCGCTGGGACGGTGGCGCGTGGACCTGCACGACACGCATGCCGTGACGATGGCGGGCAGAGCGAGCTCCCTGACCACCCACAGTGCTTTCCGGTCGACGTCGGAACCGCCGCCTTCAGCGGACACACGGATACTGCGGACCTCGTTCATGGCTTCGCGAACTCCAGGGCTGACGGAGGAGGCGTCAGGGAGCGCGTCGCGGCGCTGTGAACTCCCCCGGATCCAGTGGCGTGAGGCCGGCGTCCGAGAGCGGAGCACACCGGCCGGCGCGACGTGGCACATCACGTCGCGTGAAGGAAGCCCGCCCCGATCACGAGGTGCGGGCTTCGAACGGCACGCCGGAACCGGACGGGGAGTGACTCGAACCCGTCTTCATTCCGCACGTGCGCCACTGGTTACAGATCCATGGCCGAGATGATGTTCGACCAGCGGGCCGTCAGGCAACCGAATTTCCCGGAGGCCACGAACGGCGGGCGGGGCGGCGCATCGTGCGCCGCCCCGCCCGCGGGGTCACCGGGCCGGCGGTCAGCGGACCGAGCGCGCGGCTTCCTCGATGATGCGCGCGGACTCCTTCGGGTGGGACACGCTCACCGCGTGGGACGCGCGGACCTCCTCCACGTGGGACTTGGCGCGCTCGGCCATGAAGACCTGGAGCTCGCGGGGGATGTTCCGGTCGTTGGAGGCCACCAGGGTCCAGGAGGGGATGGTCTTCCACGCGGGCTCGCCGGAGGGCTCGTACAGCGCGCCGCCGGACACGGGGCGCTGGGTGGCCGCCATGATCTCCGCGGTGTGCGCGGGGACGTCCGCGGCGAACTGGTGGTGGAACTTGGCCTGGTCGATGTAGAGGTCGACGCCCTTGGAACCGTCGGGCATCGTGACCGGCACCTGCTTCAGCGCGTCGCCGAGCGTGCTGCCCTCGAACTTCAGCGACAGGTCGAAGGCGTTCTCGCCCTTGTCGGGCATGAAGGCGGCCAGGTAGACGAGGGCCTTGACCTTGTCGGAGCCGTAGGCGGCGTTGGAGATCACGGCGCCGCCGTAGGAGTGGGCGGCCAGGACCACGGGCCCGTCGATGCTGTCCACCAGCTCCCGGACGTACGCGGCGTCGCTGGCCAGCCCGCGCAGCGGGTTGGCCGCGGCCACCACGGGGTAGCCGTCGTGCTTCAGCTTCTTGACGACGTCGTTCCAGCTGGAGGAGTCGGCGAACGCGCCGTGGACCAGGACCACGGTCGGCTTGCGGTGGTGCGAGGGGGCGCCGTGCCCGCCCTTGGTGGCGCTGGCGGGGGCCATGGTCGCGGCGAGCAGACCGGCGGCGACGGTCACCGTCGCCATGACGGTGAGCGGGGTGCGGAGGGTCCGGTAACGGGCATGACGGTTCACAGGAAGGCCCTTTCGAGGCGGGAGATGGTTGTGCGATCCGGGCCCCGGGAACGAGGTCCGGCGGAGGGTGCGGCGGATTGCCGCCGCACGTCTGCGAGAGGTGGCTCGCGGCCGGCAACCGGGGACGTCCGGGTCCGGGACCACCAGGAATCACCGGTGCGGGCGCTTCTCGGGGAGGCCCGCGGGCAGGGGGCGGCCCAGTGGCCCGGCCCCGCGTCCGGCGGTGGGGTGACTCAGTTGGTGTGCAGCGCGGTGTGCAGCGCGCGGGTGGCCTGCTCCATGGCGGCGGTGGTCGCCTGCGTGGAACGGACGGGGTTGAGCATCATGAAGTCGTGCAGCGTGCCGTTGTAGCGGACGCTGGTGGTCGGGACGCCGGCCTGCGTGAGCCTGCGGGCGTAGGCCTCGCCCTCGTCGCGCAGCACGTCGTTCTCGTCGGTGATGACCAGCGCGGGCGGCAGGCCCTCGAGGTCCTCCAGGCTCGCCCGCAGCGGCGAGGCGGTGATCTCCGCCCGCTCGGCCGGGTCGGTGGTGTAGCAGTCCCAGAACCAGGCCATGGCCTTCGCGGTCAGGTACGGGCCGTCTGCGAACTCCCGGTAGCTGCCGGTGTCCTGGGCCGCGTCGGTCACGGGGTAGTAGAGCGACTGGTGGACGAAGGTCACGTCGCCGCGCCGCTTCGCCATGATCGTCAGCGCCGCGGTCATGTTGCCGCCGACGGAGTCGCCGGCGACGGCCATGCGCGAGGCGTCCAATCCCTCGTCCGCGCCCTTCCCGGTGACCCAACGGGCCGTCGCGTAGGCCTGCTCGATGGCCACCGGGTACCGGACCTCGGGCGAGCGGTCGTACTCGACGAACACCACCGCGGCGTGCGCCATGACGGCCAGTTCGCGCACGAGACGGTCGTGCGTACCCGCGTTGCCGAGCACCCACCCGCCACCGTGCACGTACAGCACGACGGGCAGGACCTCCTCCGCCCCCACGGGCTTGACGATGCGCACGCGCACGTCACCCACCTCGGCCGGCACGGTGATCCACTTTTCCCGGACGTCGTACTTCTCGACCGGCGCCGCCTGCAGGTCGTCGAGGACCTTACGGGCGCCTTCCGCACCGAGCTCGTAGAGGAATGGCGGCGTCGCCGTGGCGTCCGCGATTTCCTGAGCCGCAGGCTCGAGGACGGGCTTGCTCATTGTCGAACTCCCAAGTTCGGCACTCTCGTGCACTTCCTTCGCTCTTATGACAAAGGACCGGCTGAATATGTGACACCTCAGTGGATAATGTTCTTCTCACCGTGGTCGTGGGTGATCTCCTCGAATTCCTGCACGGTGGGCTTGGGAATCTGCGTCCCCTTCCCGTACAGGCCCCGGCTGAGCAGGGCCCGCAGTCGCTCCACCCGGCCGGCCCTGCCGTCCGGGGAGAGGCGGATGGGCGCGTACTGCTCGTGCTGCGTGAGGAGGTGGAGTTGCTCGCGGCCGAGCTGCTGGTGGACTTCGACGTACTCGCCGTCCGGCAGGCGCTTGATGATCCCGGTCTCGCGGCCGTGCAGCACCTTGTCGCGGTCGCTGCGCTGGAGGGCGAGCGCCCAGCGCTTGGTCACGCCGTACACCACGAAGGGCACGACGAACAGGCCGATGCGGACGGCCCACGTCACGGAGTTGACCGACATGTGCAGGCGGATGGAGATCACGTCGTTCGCCGCGCCCAGCAGCGCCACCGCGTACACGCTGACCCACGCCGCGCCCAGGGCGGTGCGCACCGGCCGGTTGCGGGGCCGGTCGAGGAGATGGTGGTCGCGGTTGCCGTCCTTGGTGACCCATGCCTCGACGAACGGGTAGGCGCCCAGGGCGAGGAAGAGCCCGGCGCCCGCCAGCAGGGGCACGAGGTTGTCCAGCGCCAGGGTGTGGCCCCAGAGGACGACCTCCCAGCCGGGCATGACGCGCAGCAGGCCGTCGAGCACGCCCATGTACCAGTCGGGCTGTGAACCGGCGGTGACCTGGTCGGGCCGGTAGGGGCCGTACAGCCAGATGGGGTTGATCTGCGTGGTCGAGGCGATGATGAGGACGACCCCGCTGACCAGGAGGAAGTACGCCCCCGACTTCACGGCGTAGACCCGGAAGGGCAGGCCGACCACGTTCCGCTCGGTACGCCCGGGCCCCGGGTACTGCGCGCCCCGGTGACGGCGCGCCAGGACCAGGTGGGCGACGAGGACGCCGGCCATGAGGGCGGGGATCACCACGACGTGGAGCGTGTTGAAGTGCGCGATCAGGTCCTTGCCCGGGTACTCGCCCCCGAAGAGGTACATCGACAGGTAGGTCCCGACGACCGGTATCGAGAGGATGGTGCCGTTCACGACCATGAGTCCGGTCCCGGAGAGCAGGTCGTCCGGGAGGTCGTAGCCCGTCAGTCCCTCGAACATGCCCAGGACCAGCAGGGAGAAGCCGAGCACCCAGTTGAGCTCGCGCGGCTTGCGGAACGCACCGGTGAAGAACACCCGGAGCATGTGGGCGAACATGCTGGCGACGAAGATCAGCGCCGCCCAGTGGTGGGCCTGGCGGATCAGCAGGCCGCCGCGCACCTCGAAGGAGATGCGCATCGTCGAGTCGAAGGCCTCGGACACCATTTGGCCCTGCAGCGGTGCGTAACTGCCGTGGTATTCCACCGGCGTCATCGACGGATGGAAGTACAGCGACAGGTACACCCCCGTCAGGACGAGGATGAAGAAGCTGTAGAGGGATATCTCCCCCAGCATGAAGGACCAGTGGCTGGGGAATGCCTTCCGCATCCCGGACGATCTGGTACGTCTGTCAATACCCAGTCGTTCGCCGACCCATTCGGCGACTTTCACCCCCTGGTCCGGCGGTCGTTCCGAATCGGCGGGCCGGCTGTCACCGTCCATGTTCCTGTCACCATTCATGATTCACCCATGGCGGGTCGCGGGTCGGCACTCTCGTGCACCTTCCGGCAATACGACCGATCACGCGGCGAAAGTGTGACGTGCGCCGTCTGCGCGCCAATGCGGAAGGAGGTTTCGCGCCCTGTTCACGGGGGAGGGGTGGACCCGCACGGGGACAGCTCCGCCGGCGGCCGGCGCGTGGCTCAATGTCACAAGGTCCGCACGGACCTGGTCTCACCACTAGGACCGGAATTCGGTGCCATGTCGGTGTGGTGGGCGAGGGAGGTCGGGGGTCATGGATTTCTCCGGTGACGCGGTGCCGATCGCGGAGCTGCTGGACGAACGTCGGCACTTGCTGGACGTGGCGTTGTGGATGGTGGGCGGCACGGCGGAGGCCGAGGCGGTCGTCGACGAGGCCTACCGCCGGTGGTACGAGCTGCCGGAGGCGGCCCGCCGGTCGATCGATCCGCCCGGGGCGTGGCTCGTGAAGACGGTCGGCGCGATCTGTCTGGCGCGGCTGGCCGCGTCCGCCGGGGGAACCGTCCCGGCCGCGGCGGACACGGAACGGCCGGGCGTGGGGGCCGAGCTGGAACAGGAGATCGGTGAGGTCCTGCTGACGGCCCTGGCCGCGCTGTCGCCCGTGGAGCGGGCGGCGTTCGTGCTCAACGACTGCTTCGGGATGGCGCTGGGCGCCGTGGCGGACGTGGTGGGGCGGTCGGAGCCGGAGTGCGCCGAGCTCGCCGATCGTGCGCGGCTGGCGATCCGCGCCTGCCGGTCGCATCCGGTGACGCCGAAGGAGCAGGACGCGGTGGCGCGCGCGGTGCGCGCGGCCTGCGCGGGCGGCGACGTGGTGCGGCTGACGTCGCTGATGTGTCCGGACGCCACGGCGTTCTTCGACGGTGGCGGGAAGGTCCGGGCGCTGGTCCGGCCGGTGCACGGCGCCCGGGCGGTCGCGCGCAGTCTGCTGACCTTGCTCTCGCACCACCAGCGGGTGGCCCTGTCCGCCCACCCCGTGAACGGCCGCACCGGTCTGGTGGCTCGCTACGAGGGCCAGGTGGTGGCGGTCATCAGCCTGGACGTCGCCGACCACCGCGTCTCGCAAGCCTGGATCGTCCTCAACCCCGACAAGCTCCGGCCCTGGAACCATCCGGCCCGCCCCGTGGGCACCCTCGGACCCTGACGGCTCCGCGAGCCCTTCATGCGCCGGCGTCCGTCGTCCGCGTCGGACCGGCGGCGCAGACCCCGTCGCGGACTGCGGGGGCCGCTCCGTGCGGGCCGCCGCGTCCGGCCAGACGGTCCGCGACGTCCGCGGCGAGGAGCGCTTCCAGCGGGGCGAGGTTCCCCGTCCGGGCCGCCGAGACGAAGGTCTCCAGGAGGCGCTGGTGCTCCGCGGCGTCGACGGTCTCGCGGGGCTTGTCCACCACGTGCTTGCGGGCCCGGCTGACGATCTTGCGGACGTTGACGATGCTGAGCTGGAGTATCTCGGCGATCTCCGGATAGGCGTAGTCGAACGCCTCACGCAGGACGTAGGCCGCGCGTTCCGTGGGGTTCAGCCGCTCCAGGACCAGCAGCAGGGCGAACTCCACGGCCTCCGTCCGCTGGACGCCCGCCTCGGGATCCGCGCTCGTGTCCACGGGCTCGGGCAGCCAGGGTCCGATGTAGGTCTCCCGGCGCACCCGGGCGGATTGTGCGACGTTGATGGCGAGCCGGGTCGTCGTGGTCGAGAGGAAGGCGGCCGGGCTGAGCACCGCGGAGCGGTCGGTCCGTTGCCAGCGCAGCCACACCTCCTGCACCACGTCCTCGGCCTCGACGGCGCTGCCGAGCACGCGGTACGCGATGCCGAACAGGCGTGGCTGGAGTTCGACGAAGGCGGAGGCCGCCACGTCGAGGCTTGGTGCGGAGGGGGACGGCTCGGCGTCCGCGTTCCGCCGGTCAGAGGTCATTTACGGGCAGCCCCCGGCCGTGTGACACAAAGGTGTCACACGATGTATTGCATGGGTGGCCACTACACGGTCTCCGATCACCGAGCGTCACGAACTCTCCATTCACGTCCGCTGAATAGACCGGAAGGGGCCCGATCATGTGACAGAAAAAGGCGGGAGAAAGTCGTCGTCGGCACCGGAACAGCAGACTTGCGGGGAGCGCATGGTGTGTTCCATGAGCCCACAACCCACCGTTGCCTCACATCATACGCTGGACAAACGACACAAAAGGGATGTCGAATCCGACATTTCGCCAAAAACCGCACAGATTCAACCCTCTGTTGCCAGAGAAAGAGTGACACGTTATTCATCCGTGGTGGAAAGTTCCGCATGTACGAAGGTCGATGTGACGGAAAGTGACCGGCCGACCGGGACGTCCGCTATCTCCAGGGGCTACGAGAGCCCCTGGAGGTAGCGGATCAGGTTGGCGTCGGCGTCCTCCGCGCGGAGGCCGGACACGACGTCGTGGACGGCGCGCTCCAGGAGCGGCACCCCGAGCCGCAGCACGTCCTGCGCGACCGGGGTGAGGTGCACGTCCACGCTCCGCCGGTCGTACGCCGAGGTGCGCGTGGTGATCAATCCCCGGTCGCGCAGCCGGGTCACCAGCCGGCTGGTCGCGGACTGGGTCAGGCCGATCGCGTCGGCCAGTTCGTCGAAGTGGAGCTGGCCCTCGGCATCGCGGATGCTCTCCTGGAGGGCTCGCAGGGCATGGAACTCCCGTGCGCTCACGCCCAGTTGCCCGTGCAGCGCCCGCTCGACGCGGTTCTCGATGCGGCGGTGGAGCCGGTCGAGCGCGCTCCACCGCCCGCTCAGCGTCATCTTCCCGGCGTTCACACTCCGGCGTGGTCGCCCGCCCGCGGCTCCGCGGGACGCCGGGGGGTGGCGCTCGTGACGAACGCGTCCCGCGGGTGCTGCACGGAGGCGAGGGAGACGAGGTCCCGGCCGAACAGGGCCGCGGTGAGCCAGACGGTGAGCACCCGGACCTTCCGCTCCCACGTGGGCACCGCGAGCACGTGGTAGCCGCGGTGCATCAGCCAGGCCGGGAACCCCTTGACGACGATGGCCTTGTACTGGAAGATGCCGCGTCCCAGGCCCAGCGTGGCGACCACGCCGAGGCTGCTGTGGCGGTAGTCCCGGACCCTGCCGCCACGCAGGCTCGCGACGATGTTCTTGGCCAGGCGCTTGCCCTGCCGGACCGCGTGCTGGGCGTTCGGCACCGTGTGCGCCCCCGGCACGGGCGAGGCCAGGTCGGGCACGGCCGCGTCGTCCCCGGCCGCCCACACGTCCGGCACCGGCTCGGCCTCCGTACCCACCCGGAGGTCCGGCCGCACGATGAGCAGGCCGCGCTCGTCGACCGGCAGGTCGGTGTGGTTGTGCACCACGGGGTTCGAGGCGTTGCCGGCGGTCCAGACGATGAGTTCCGAGTCGAACTCCTCCCCGCTGGACAGCACGACGTGCCCGTCCTCGGCGGAGACCAGTTGGGTGTTCAGGTGCACATGCCCGCCGCGGCGCTCCAGGTGGCGCACGACCCAGGCCCCGGGCCCGTCGGTCACCTCGGGCAGGATGCGGCCCCGCGCCTCCACCAGGTGGAACGACAGCTCCTCCAGGCTCAGTTCCGGATAGGACTTGAGCATCGCGGTCGCCAGCGACAGCAGCTCACCGAAGCCCTCGACACCGGAGAACCCACCGCCCACGAAGGTGACGGTGAGCAGCTTCCGCCGCTCGGGCCCCGGGGGCAGCGAGGCGGCCTGGTCGAACGCCGTCAGCAGCCGGTCGCGGATGGCGACCGCCTCCTCGACGTGCTTCAGGCCGATGGCGTGCCGGGCCAGGCCCGGGATGGGGAAGGTACGGGTCACGGCTCCCGCGGTGACGACGAGGGTGTCGTACCGGAGTTCGTACTCCTCCCCCTTCACGGGCCGGACGGTCACCGTGCGGTCGGCGTGGCGGATCCCGGTCACGCTGCCCGCGACCAGCCGGGACTTGTGCAGGTGCCGCCGCATCGACACGGCGGCGTGACGTGCCTCCACCGAACCGGCCGTCACCTCCGGCAGGAACGGCTGGTACGTCATGTAGGGACGCGGGTCGACGACGGTGACCCGCGCCTCCCCGGGCCGCAGCGTCTTCTCGAGGCCCCAGGCCGTGTAGAAGCCCGCGTAGCCGCCGCCGACGATCAGGATCTCGCGCATGATTCCCTCTGTTTCTCTCCGTCACCAAGAAGACAGCGCAGGCCCTGTCGGTGTGACAGAGCATGTCCGCTCAGTGGTGAACACTGTGATCACGGCAGGGATGTATCGGGGGATTTCTCACCAGAGCGACCGTTTGGGGGGCCTTCCACAGCCCCTCCGCTCGCCGCACGGATCAACACTGTCTGCTACGTTCCTGCGGACTCGACGTCAGCCGGCCCGGGCTGACGTCCACGGCGACGCCACGCGCGCCCCCCACCTTCGCCTTCCTTCTCCTGGAGTTCCACGTGCGCACAGCACTCCTGTCCGCCGTACTCGTCAGCACCGTCGCGCTCGCGCCGTTCGCCACGGCGTGCACGGACGACCCTCCCCCGGACGACGCCCACACCTCGCCGCCCGCGACGGCCCTGCGCGGGGGTGCCGTCTGCTCCGCCCACTTCAGCTTCGCCACCGACGTCTCCTGCGGCCTGACCGACTTCGGCGACGTGCGCTTCCACTGCGCCGACGAGCTCACCGGTACGTGTCCGAGGACCCGCTCCGTTACGCTGGAGAACATCGGCAGGACGCCGGTCAGGCTCGTGGCCGTCAGCGGATCGGAGCCCGGCGAGAGACACGAGACGGTCACCGGCACCCTGCCCTCCGGGGGCCGGCAGGTCCTGACGCCCCGCGCGGGCGACACCTACCTCTACGACATCCTCCTGCGCGCGGACAACGGCCTGGCCGCGGTGGGCGTCGTCGCCGTCTCCTGACGCCACGGAGCTGTCACACGCGCCCGGGCAACCCGGTCTACCCCCCGAGGGGCGTGGTCATGGACGGCCGACCGGAGCGGCCGGCACCCGCCCCGCCGATGCGCCATGGCGCACACGACGCGAGCGAGGGATGGTAGGCATGTCATACCCAAAGCAGGTGTACTTCGGGGACAGCGGCGAGGTCAACGCCAACTTCCGCCCGGCGAGCGCCCCTCCGAACGTCGGCCAGGCCGGGGACGGCATCCACTACCTGGCGACCACGGACATGACGCGGGGCGAGTACGGGCTCTACCGCGTCATGATGAAGGCGAACGCGGGCGGTCCCAAGACGCACTTCCACCGGACCATCTCGGAGTCCTTCTTCATCCTCAACGGCACCGTCCGCCTCTACAACGGCGAGAAGTGGGTGGACGCTCAGGAAGGCGACTTCCTGCACGTCCCGCAGGGCGGGCTGCACGCCTTCCGCAACGACTCCGACGCCCCGGCGGAGATGCTGCTGCTCTTCACCCCGGGCGCACCGCGTGAGGAGTACTTCGAGCAGATCTCGCGGATGGGCAACGCCACGGCGGAGGAGCGCGCCGCGTTCCTGGACAAGCACGACTCGTACTTCGTCGACTGACCGGGCCGCTCCCCCGGCGCCGCGCCCCCTGGGCGGTGCCGGGGGTCCGTGCACTCACTTGTCCAGGACGGCGAGTTTTGTCGGGCTCATCATCCACATCACCCGGTCGATGCCCTCCGGTGTGACGCTCAACGTCAGGACGGCGTAGACCGTGCCGTCGCGGGACAGCTTCATGCCGGGCCCGCCGTTCACCTGGATGGGCTCCACGGTGGCGCCGACCCAGAACCGGTCGGCGAAGGCGTGGATGTACTTGGCCACCCGCTGACGGCCCACGACGGGGAACTTCGAGGCACGGACCTCACCTCCGCCGTCGGAGTACGAGACGACGTCCTCGGCGAACATGTCCTCCAGCACGCCCACTTCCCCGGCCTTCGCGGCCGCCACGAACGCCGTCAGGAAGCGCTGCCGGTCGGCGGTCACGACACCGGCCCGCTTCTCCGCCGCCAGGTGCTTGCGCGCCCGGCTCACCAGTTGGCGCGCGTTGGCGTTGGACTGTCCGATGATCTCCGCGATCTGCGCGTAGGGGTACTCGAAGGCCTCCCGGAGCACGTAGGCGGCGCGCTCCGCGGGCGTGAGCTTCTCCAGGAGCATCAGCACCGCGACCTCCAGCGCCTCCCCGTTCACGGCTCCCAGCGCGGGGTCGCTCTCGGTGTCCACCGGCTCCGGCAGCCAGGGTCCGACGTAGGTCTCACGCCGGGCCCTGGCCGACTGCAGCACGTTGATGGCGAGCCTGGTGACCGTCGTCGCGAGGAACGCCGGAGGGTTCTCCACTTTGGAGCGGTCGTAGGTCTGCCAGCGGATCCACGCCTCCTGCAGGATGTCCTCGGCCTCGCTCACGCTGCCCAGCATCCGGTAGGCGATGCCGAACAGGCTGCCACGGGCGGCCTGGAACTCCTCCTGTGCCTTCTGGAGGTCGTAGGCGTCATCCACTGCGTCGTCCTCGGTCGGCGTCGTCCGCGGTCCGGACGCGCCCGTCGGTCAGGACAGCCAGTCCCGGTAGTGGGTGGGGGCGATGCGAGCGGCTTGCCCACCCACGAGGACGTCGCCCTGGGGGACGGCGAACATGCCCGCCGTGTCGTCGACGACGACGGAACGCCCGTCGCCCTTGGCGGCGATGGTGATCCGGCCGATCTCGTCGAGGGAGAAGACATCGGGCCCGGCGATGTCCACGGTCCCGTTGAGCGGGGGACCCGAGGCGACCTCGGCGACCATCCGCGCGACGTCGGCGGCGGCGATCGGCTGGAGCGGGGTGTGCGGCAGCCGAACGGTGTCGCCGTCGGTGGTCCAGGACATCGTCGCGTCCATGAACTCCATGAACTGCGTGGCGCGGACGATGGAGTACGGGATGGAACTCGCCTTGAGGATGTCCTCCTGCAGCACCTTCGCCCGGTAGTAGTCCAGCTCCGGCACCTGGTCCACGCCCACGATGGAGAGGATGACCATGTGACCGACGCCGCCCTTCTCACAGGCGGCGATCAGGTTGTCCATCGACGTCTGGAAGAACGCGGGCGAGGCCTCGTCGAAGGTCGGCGAGTTCGTGAGGTTGACGACGACGTCCGCGCCCGCGACGGCCTCCACGACGCCGTCGCCGCTCAGGAGGTCCACGCCGGTGGACAGCGAGTGCGGCACGGCCTCCTGGCCGGCCGCGTTGAGGTCCTTCACGACCTGCGAGCCGATGAGCCCGGTTCCGCCGATGACTGCGATTTTCATGGCTTTGCCCATCTCCCGATGCCTGTGACCGGTTAATGCCCCTACCTGCTTAACGTACCTTCGCGGCACTCGACGCGCCTGGTCTGCCACGGAGGCCGCCCGAGGGCACGCCGGACCGCGCCGCACGGTGTGACGGGCCGGCGGGTGTCAGGGCGTGCAGGCCGCCATCACCCCGATGGGGCGGCGGACGGGAACTCCCCGCCGCGTCCGGCGGCGGCCCGCCCGGAACCCGCCCGGCCGCCACCCCGGGGGCGGTCGCCTGCGCGGGAACGGGAACCCGCTGGAGGGCGACGATGGCGACGTCGTCGCTCAGCGTGCCCCGGAGGTGCCGGCACAGGTCTTCCCGTACGTGCCGCACGAGGCCACCGGGCTCGTCGCCCGCCCAGGAGGCGACCCGGTCCTGGAGGGGGTAGAAGGTGCCCGCCGGGTCCCGGGCCTCGGTGACGCCGTCGGTGTAGAGCAGGAGGACGTCCCCGGGGGCGAAGGGGAAGGTGTCCTCGTGGTGGTCGTGGGGGGCCAGGCCGCCCAGGCCGAGGGGCGGCCCGCAGCGGCGGGGTGCCAGGAGGGTGACGCGCCCGCCGCCGGAGACGAGGGGCGCGGGGTGGCCGCAGTTGACCGCGCGGATGACCCGCCGGTCGTCGGGTATCTCCAACACCAGCGCGGTGACGAAGCGTTCGGCGGCGTCGTCGTGGCCCTCCTCGAACTCCTCCAGGTGGGTGCGCATGCTGCACTCCAGGTGTGCGGCCACTTCGGACAGGGTGGCGCAGCGGGGTGCCGCCTCCCTGAACGCGCCGACGGCGGCCGCCACTTCGTGGATCCCTTGCAGGCCCTTGCCGCGGACGTCGCCGATCAGCATCCGCGTCGCTCCGGGGACGCGGGCGGCCGCGTAGAGGTCGCCGCCGACGGTGGCGTGGGCGTCGGAGGCCTGGTAGGCGGCGGCGACGCGCAGCGGGCCGATCCGGTCGGGGAGCGGGCGCAGGACGACTCGCTGCGTGATCTCGGAGACCGACCGTACGGCGGTCAGTTCCAGCTGGTGGTGCTCCTGGCGGACGCAGAACACGACGGCAACCACGGACAGCACGAGCACGACGGCGTCCTGCGAGGTGGTGACCGGCGGAACCCCGGTGGGGCTGACGACCAGGCCGATCCCGGCCGCGGCGACGATCAGGACGGCTCCTGCGGTCAGCGAGGCGCCGGCGAACGCCGCCGCCGCCGAGGCGGCCACGAGCGTCGTCGCCCAGCCGACGGCCGGTGGGCACAGCCCGTCCAGGACGCTCATGGCGGCGAGGAGGAGGAGCCCGACGGCGGGCCGTGTCCCCGGACCCCGCGAGCGGGGGGCGGGGCGGTTGCGGAGCGGAAGGGAGGGGATCATGCGCTGCCTTTCCGTGCGGGGGCATTGCGTGGCCGCGCGGTCGCGCCCGTGTGCGGCGCTGCGCCACCGTTCCGGCTTTCCGGGTACGACAGGACATCCACCGCATATGTGACATGGATCCCATCTGCCCCCGCCGCGCCATCCGTTCCCGGCCTATATTGTTCGACATATGACGAACATCGGACAAGGGAAGCCATGAGCGTCCGACCCGGATCAGACGGTGGCCTGCCGCGTCTTCCGCCAGCGCTCGACGTAGTCGCGGCGCTGCATCCTCCGCCGTTCGTCCTCCGTGGTGCCGCCCCAGATTCCGTCGAGACGACCGGCCGACAGCGCCGACCGCAGGCACTGCGCCGTGACGGGGCACCGCAGGCACACGGCCTTGGCTTCCTGGATCTGCGCCATTCCCGGACCGCTGCCGCTGATGGGGAAGAACAGCTCCGGATCCTCCTCGCGGCACGCAGCGTCGTAACGCCAATTCATGAAGACCTCCTGGTGGGACGGGCCGGGACTCTTCATGGAGACCAGTGGATCGACGTGGCTGTGACGCCCGATATGCCGCGCTTGGGTGCCCGGCGGACGACCCGGGCGTCAATCGCTCGGGCCCGCGGGCGAGTTCACCTGGGCGCGAGGCGTTGTCACACGTTGATCAGCTGATTGGTCGGATTCGGTGATCGGGTCCGGGCCTCTCCCGGGATGACGAAGGGCGGACCATGCAGACCACAGTCATACGCGACGGAAAGGCGCCCGCACCGTGCGGGAGCCGGCTCCGAAGAGGGGCACCACGGTGAGCGAGCCGACCCAGTGGCCCGGGCTGTCCACGGCGAAGGACTACGACGGCACGGCCTTCTCCCCCATCTACACGACGTCCGTGACCGTCAGCGGCGGCGAGGTGAGCCACGGACGGGCATCGGGACGGGCCCGGTCGTCCGACGGGATGCTCGACCTCGTCCTGCGGCTGCCCCCCGAACTCGGCGGGGAGAGCGGCGGCACGAATCCGGAACAGCTGTTCGCCGCCGGGCTCGCGGCCTGCTTCCACGGCGCCCTCAGCCTGGTCGCCCGGCAGGCCGGCCGGAACCCCGCGGCGATCGCGGTGGAGGCCTCCGTGGCCTTCGGCCGGGACCCCCTGGACGGCGGCTACCTGGTGCGGGCGGACCTGGTGATCACCTGGCCCGGGACGGACGCGGCGACCGCCGCTCCCCTGCTGCGGCGGGCGGACTCGCTGTGTCCCTACACCAAGATGCTGGCGCGGGGGACGCCGGCGACGCTCACGCTGGCCCCCTGAGCCTCACACGTAGTGCACGTCGCTGACGTCGATCGAGACGAGCAACGTGTCGCGCCGCGGGCTGCCGTCCTCGGCGCGGAGGTGCACCCGGCGCTTCGAGGGCATCCGCAGCCCCTGGGCCTCGACGTAGTCGTAGACGTACTGCGCGCACGCGAAGCCGCCCGCGATCTCCACGTGGTAGTCGTAGCGGCGCAGCCGGAGGGCGTCGTCGAAGTAGAAGTCCTGCTCACGGGAGTGCGTGGCCACGTCCGCGGGGAACGTGGCGCGCAGGCCCCGCCACGTCTCGTCGTCCTCTCGCCACGCCCCGATGCCGGACACGGTGACCCCCGGGCCGGCGAGCAGGAAGGGGGTGGTCAGGTAGGTCCACAGGGCGTAGCCGTTGAAGTAGGCGCGGTCCAGCGCGTCCCAGCGGGTGGTCATCGTGTGCCCCGCGAAGTGGGACCGGGGGTCGCCGCGCTCGGCGACGACCGTGCCGTCGGCCTTCTCGATCGCGACACGGCCGGGGGTGAAGTCGGTCGACTGGTCGGGCGCGCCATAGGGGCGCAGGGACGCCCGCTCCTCGTGGAGCCACACGGTCATGTTGCGGGGCGCCGGGTCCTGCGGCACGCCCTTCAGCCTCCACAGCTCGCCGCCGGTGACGATCGTCGCGCGGACCTCGCCGAACCGCGCGTAGCGGTCACCGCCGCCGTGCGCCCGGAGGATCTCCGCCAGGTACCGGTCCATGGCCGTTCGCTTCCTTCGCATGGCCCCGAGTACGTGGGACGAGTCTTCCAGGGCCCCGCCCGCGGGGCATCACGGCACTGCCGGCCGCCCGACCACGGCCCCGTCGGGTCCTCACCGGAGTACGCTTGAGGGACCAGGAGCATTTCGCACACGGGCCCTCATGCCGGTGTCGTTCCCGGCGAACGACCATCTCGGGCAAGCGGGAACGCTCCCCGGAGTCAGGTCCGTGTCATGAACATCGTCCTCGATCGCCCATTCGTCGCTGATGGGCAGGACTCTTCACCACCGATACCGCCGCCTCGGCTGGCACTCAAGCCGGCCAGTGCCGGCACCCGGGGACTGCTGGACGGAGCCTGGTGGCCTCGTTCTCGCGACCTCACGCGTGAACTCCCGGCCCTGATCGACACGCTGGACCGCTGCTGGGCGCGCGTGACCCGGGTCGCGGTGCACCCCTCGCTCTGGCCTGTGATCCCACGCAAAGTGCCCGTCTCGGGACATGTCGTCCACGTCGGCTGGTTCACCGAACAGGACGCGAACAAACTGCTGTTGCTCTCCTACACCACCGGCCGCCTCGACTTGCTGGTCATTCCGCCGGAATGTGATCTGGCCGCAGCGACCCGGCTGATGGCAGCCGCGGCCGACCCCCGGAGCCGGAGCACCGCGAGCGGCATCATGGCGGACGAAGAAGCCCTCCGGGCCAGGGGAACCGACCGCGGAGACGAAGCGGACTGGGAGTCGGAAGGCGGAGCCGCGCCGGCGGCCGGCGCGGCCGCGGGGCCGGTCCGCGCTGAGGGGATGTGGACGTCATGACCATCCTCGTCAGCCTGGCCGTGCTCCTCGCGATGATCGCCGTGGGCACCTTCCTGATCCATGCGCTCAACGACCGCCACGACCAGCGGATCGCCGCCTTCCGTTACGGCGATCTCCTTCCGTACCGTCGCCGCCGGACCGTCGCCGTCCCGGAGGAAAGCGCGGGCGATCCCGCGAACCCACCGGCCGGGACGATGCAGGAAGAGCCGCGAGGCGGAAGCCGTCGACTGCTGCGATCCACAGGTTCGACGGCAGCGAGTGCGCGGCAACCCGAACGGCTGCTGGCCTCGCCTGGTCGGGTCACCGTTGCGGACCGCCCGCCGTCGGCGGCGCACACCGGGCAGACGGCCACGCCGCCTCGGACCGCGCTCGCCCAGGTCCGCATCATCGCCGCGTCCCCCGAGGCCGCCCGCCGGGTCGCCGAAACGCTCCGGAGGCACTTCGCGGGGACGGAACAGCGCAGCTACCCGGCGAATCCCGAAGGCGGCACCCGCCTGCACCTCACGGTCGACACCACGCAGGGCCCCGGAGCCGTGGAGTCGTTCCAGTCCGGAGCGGGCACGGGACACCCGGCCCCCACCGGCCGTCCGCACGAGGGAGAGATTCCGGCTCGGACGGAGTCGGGCCGCGATGACACGGGCGAAGCGGCGCAGACCCGCAAGCGAGCGGACACCGCCCGGGCCCGCCGGGCCGACTGGCCGCCGGCAACCGCCTGGGGGTGATGTACCGGCCCGTACCCGATCGGGCCGGCAGGCGGCTGGGGCGGGCGAACCCGTCCCGCCCGGCTTCACCGCGGGGCCCGGACCGGCGAAAGACCGCCGGTGCGGGCCCCGTTGGGGGCTTCCCCCCTGGCGTCCGCGACGGCACCCTCGTCCGCGGGACATGGCTCTCCCCGGTATCTGTGTCTCAGCGTCGAGCGTCCGGCAGCAGTACCATGGACAGTGAACTGGCGCACTCTCACGTGCGGCAGTTTGGAAGGGCGGCCCTGGCGTGTGAATGCGCCGGGGCCGTTGTGTTGGCGGTTGCGCGAGGCTCCCGTGCCAGGGTGCGGGAGCGCGGGTCGTCGCGCATGGGGCGGAGGGGACGCGCCGCTTCGCCGGGACCCCCGTCACGGTCCGCGGGGAGGGGTGCCCGTGTCGATGAGGATCTGTTCGGCCCCCTGGACGTTGCCGGCCGCCACCGCCTTGGCCATCGCCGCGCGTGCCGCATCGGGGGTCGCCTGTGGCGGAACCACCAGCAGGGAGAAGTGGTCCCGCTCGCCGCGGGTGATCAGGACCGTGTCGTCACCGACGGCGAAGGAGTCGATGTGCACGACCCGGTCGTCGATGGTCAGGCGCGTGGGGAGTTCGTCCCAGGCGCTCGCGTCCAGGCCGACGCGCGTGATGGGACCCAGGTGGCGGACCAACTCGGTGATCAGGCTGGGAAGCTCCGCGACGATGTCGCGGGAACGCGGCCACCACGCACCGTCGAGGATGCCCTGGCGGTCGGGGGTCGTCTCCAGCCTCAGCACTGCCGTCCCGGGTTTCACTTCTCGCTGGATCTCATCCGCAAGGAGTCCGGGAGGGTGGGGGGTGTCGGAGTCGGCCATGGTGTTCTCGCTCGTCTTGTCGTCTTCAACGTACTCCCTGCGCCGGCCTGCCGTCCGCCGTTCCAGGGCGCCCATCGCGTGCCGGGCCCGCCAGGCGACCACACCCGGCAGAAGGGTGCGCACCGCTTGGACACCGCGCAGCCAGGGCTGTACGTAGACGGCGGGCGCGCGGCGTTCGATGCCCCGCACGAGCCGCTCCGCCGTGTCCTCCGCGGGGTAGGTACGGCTCGCGGGCCAGGGCATGAGGGCCCTCAGTTCGCGCAGGGGCGCGTCGTACCGGGCATCGCGGATCATCTCGGTGTCCGTCCAGCTCAGGTAGGCGACGCCCACGGCGACGCCACGGTGGGCCACCTCGGCACGCAGGGAGTGCGTGAAGGCCTCGACCCCTGACTTGGAGGCGCAGTAGGCGGACATCAACGGGGCGGCGCCGATCGCCGCGAGCGAGGAGACCTGCAGGTAGTAGCCGCGGGTGGCCAGCAGTTGCGGGAGGAAGGCCCGGGCGGTCAGAGCACTTCCGACGAGGTTGACCTCGACGATCCTGCGCCAGGTCGCCATGGAGGACTCGCCGAAGGGGCCAGCGGAGGCGATCCCGGCGTTCGCGACGACCACGGAGGCCGGCCCGAACTGCTCCGTCACCTCGTCGGCAGTGCGGCGCAGGGCGGCCTCGTCCGTGACATCGAGCTGCCAGGCCCGCGCCGGACCGGGCACGCCGGCGGCCGCCGACTCCAATTCCTCCGGTTCCAGTCCGAGCAGCGCGACACGGGCGCCGCGGGCCGCGAGGGCGTGCGCCACCGCCCGCCCGATGCCCCGGGCGGCGCCGGTGACCACGGCCGTACGGCCCAGCAAAGGCAGGGAGCCCGTCACCTTGCTCCTCCCGCTGCGACGAGGAAACTCCGCAAACACGCCTATAACGACCGTAACCGAGGGCAGAAGAACGGGCGTGCGGTGAACACGAAGGTCACCGGAGGTACTCATGGCAGTTCGGCACAGGCTCGTCGGCGGCGCGCCGGAAGACGTATGGGCCGTGCTGGCCGACGGCACGCGTTACGGGGACTGGGTCGTGGGTCCGTCGTCGTCCCGGCGCGGCGAAGGCGACTGGCCGGCGGTCGGCTCCAGCATCGAGTACACCGTTCCGCTGGGTCCGGTGAAGCTGACCGGCGAGACGATCGTACGGATCTGCCGGCCCCCGCGGCAGCTGGAACTGGAGGCCTTCAGCGGATGGCTCGGCTCCGCGCGGATCGCCATCGACCTGCGCCCGTGGGGCAAGGACACGCTGGTCATCGTCGACGAGCATCCGCTGCGCGGCCCCGGCGGCCTGTTCCACAATGCCGCGCTGGACGCGCTGCTCCAGGTCCGGCACCGCAGCATGCTCAGCCGGCTGGCCGACGCCGTGGAGGCCGACGCGGCATGCGAAGACACGGACGGCGGCTGAACGGCGCCGACGACGGGAGGCACCCATGGCGGACGCGGTCGTGATCGGCGCGGGCCCCAACGGCCTGGTCGCCGCCAACCTGCTGGCCGACGCAGGATGGAGCGTGGAGGTGCTCGAGGCCCAGGACGAGCCCGGCGGCGGAGTCCGCTCCGGGCGGGACGTCCATCCCGAGTACATCCACGACCTGTTCAGCTCCTTCTACCCTCTCACGGCCGCCTCGCCGGTCATCCGCGGGCTCGACCTGCACCGTGAAGGCCTGCGCTGGAGCCACGCGCCGGCCGTCGTCGCCCATCCGCTGCTCGACGGCCGCTGCGCGGTGCTGCACCGGCGTGCCGTCGACACGGCCGCGGTCCTCGACGCGGAGACCGCCGGCGACGGCGCGGCATGGCACCGGCTGTGCACGATCTGGGGGCGCCTCGGCGACGACCTCGTCGATGCCCTGTTCACGCCCTTCCCTCCGGTGCGTCCGGGCCTGCGGCTCGCGGCACGGCTGCGCGCGGGCGGTGGGCTGCGCATGGCACGCACCCTGGTGCTTCCCGTGCGCCGTCTGGGCGAGGAGGAGTTCCGGGGCGAGTTGGGCCCCTTGCTGCTGGCCGGCTGCGCGCTCCACGCCGATCTCGCCCCGGAGGCCGCGGGGAGCGGAGGATTCGGCTGGCTCATGGCCATGCTGGGGCAGACGTACGGTTTCCCCGTGCCCGTCGGCGGCGCCGGAGCGCTCACGGCCGCCCTCGTCGGGCGGCTCCGCAGACGCGGCGGGACGCTGCGGTGCGGAGCGCGGGTGACGGAGGTCGTGGTGCGCTCCGGCCGGGCGGTGGGGGTCCGTACGGCCGACGGCGACGCGGTGCCGGCACGCCGCGCCGTGCTGGCCGACGTGTCCGTGCCCGCGCTGTACGGGCAGCTGGTCGACCGGGACGACCTCCCGGACCGGGTCCTGGAGGATCTGCGCCGCTTCCAGTGGGACTTCGCGACCTTCAAGGTGGACTGGGCCCTGGAGGGCGCGGTGCCGTGGTCGTCGTCCGCGGCAGCGCAGGCGGGCACCGTGCACCTGGCGGAAGGTGTCGACGAACTGACGCGGTTCGCCGCGCAGATCGCCATGGGGCAGGTGCCCGAGCGGCCCTTCCTCCTGTTCGGGCAGATGACCACGGCGGACGGGTCGCGTTCCCCGTCCGGTACGCAATCCGCGTGGGCGTACACCCACCTCCCCCACCGTGTCCGCGGCGACGCCGGCGGGGCGGGCATCACCGGCACCTGGACCCGCACCGACCAGGAGCTGATGGCCGACCGGGTCGAAGCGCAGGTCGAGCGGTACGCACCCGGCTTCCGCTCACTCGTCGCCGCCCGCCGTGTACTCGCCCCGCCCCAGCTCGAGGCGAACGACGCCAACCTCCACGGCGGCGCCATCAACGGCGGCACCGCGGGCATGCACCAGCAATTGGTCTTCCGCCCCCTCCCGGGAACGGGACGTCCGGAGACGCCGATCGCGGGACTCTTCCTGGCGTCCGCGGGGGCCCATCCGGGCGGCGGCGTGCACGGCGCCCCGGGCGCCAACGCCGCTCATGCCGCGCTGCGATCCCGTTCCCCGAGCCGCCTGCTGAGCAGGGCGCAGCGTGCCCTCACCCGCCGCGGCCGCACGGGGCGCTCCACCTGATCCGCCGTGTCCTTCAGGCCTTGGTGAGGCAGACGCAGGCCGGATTCGCCGTTTCCCGGGAACCGGTTTCCCCGCCCTTGCGGAACTCGCTGCCGCCGGCTTCTACAGAGAGATCATCACCCGGGCAGCGGCGCGGTCGCTGGCGTGGCCTTCGAGCGCCGCCCATTCCGCGACGTCCAGGGGCCACAGTGAGTCGCAATACCCGATGACGACGTCGGCCCCGTCCTGCTTCACGGTGTGCTGCGGGTCACCGGGGCAACTGCCTACCGCCACCACGGCGGCAGCCGCTTCAGGACTGCGGCATGCAAGGCGCATCTCGGGCATGGTCAACGCTCCTGTCGTGGCTGAATCCCTATCGACGGAGCGTACTCGCGGTGAAGATCGATCACAGTTGAGTGATGCATTCGGGTCAATCGCAATGGCTAAAATGTGGAGCTTTCAAGCAGAATTGCCGCACTCGATAGGATGGGGAAATGGCGAAGGGCAAGAGCGACGAATGGCTGACCGCTGACGAGCAGCGCGCCTGGCGCACCTATCTGGAGGTCGGCACGCTGCTGCTCCACCAGCTCGGACGCGACCTGGAGCCGTTCGACCTCACCATCAACGACTACGAGATCCTGGTGAACCTCTCGGAGTCGCCCCAGCACCGCATGCGGATGAGCGACCTGGCCCGCGCCACCCTGCAGTCCAAGAGCCGGCTGTCCCACCAGATCAGCCGCATGGAGAACGCCGGCCTGGTCCGCCGCGAGAACTGCGAGTCCGACCGGCGCGGGCTGTTCGCCGTCCTCACGGACGAGGGCTGGGAGACCATGCGCAACGTCGCCCCGCACCACGTCGCCGCCGTCCGGGAGCACTTCATCGACCTGCTCCCCGCCGAGGACCAGGCGGCCCTCCGCAAAGCCCTCACCCCGGTCGTCGAGCACTTGCGCGCGGAGCACGGTACGGCCTGAGGTGCCACTGGCGTCATACGTGACGAATGCCCGCACACATGGCGTTTTGGATACCGGTGCCAGGGCAGGCGTCAGCCTGAGGGGGGTTCCCGTAAGTGCTAGGGAGTCGACCCCATGTCAACAGGGACACTTCTGGCGATCATCATCCCCGTGGTGGTGATACTCGCCCTGATCGCGGTGGCGTCCACCCTCTTCATGCGCCACCGGCGCCTGAAGGAACGGTTCGGCCCGGAGTACGACCGGACGGTGGAAGGCGCCGACAGCCGCAAGGACGCCGAGCGGGACCTCGCCGCACGCACCAAGCGTCACGACTCGCTGGACATCAAGCCGCTGCCGAGCGGTGTGCGTGACCGCTACGCGCGGGAGTGGACCAGCGTCCAGGAGGAGTTCGTCGACCGGCCCGAGGACGCCGTCCACGACGCCGACAGCCTGGTGGGCTCCCTGATGCGCGACCGCGGCTACCCGACCGAGAACTTCGACCAGCAGGTCAAGGACCTTTCGGTGGAGCACGGCCGGACCCTGGACCACTACCGGGCGGCCCACGAGGTCAACGACCTCAGCACCCGGCACGAGGCCACGACCGAACAGCTGCGCGGCGCGATGGTCCACTACCGCGCCCTGTTCGACGAACTGCTCACCGACGGCGGTGGGCGGCGCCACGCCCGGGCCTGAGCGAAGGGCCCGTCCCGGAACACCCCATCTGGAGAGGCGGAGAACCATGGAACGCGAGCGTGCCTCCCGCGGAAGCGGTCTGGCCACCGAAGACCTCGCAGAGACCCACGCACCCGCCGGCCTCGAGCCGGACCGCCCGGAAGCGGCCTCCCGGGCACCGGAGTACCCAGGCGAGAGCAGCGGAACCCGGGGCGGACCGCCCCCGGAGGACATGGCGGGCACTCCTGTCCAGGAGACCGCATCGGATGAGGCCCCGCAGTTGCTGGGTTCTCAGGACCAGGAGCACTTCCGCGACCGCTGGCAGCAGATCCAGAGCGAGTTCGTCGACGACCCCCGCGATGCCGTGCACGCCGCCGACGAGTTGGTGGCCGACGTCATGCAGAAGCTGGCATCGACGTTCGCCCAGCACAAGGGGGACCTGGAAGGCCAGTGGACCCGTGGCGAGCAGGTGAACACGGAGGACCTGCGCACGGCGCTCCGGCGCTACCGGTCCTTCTTCAACCGCCTGCTGTCCACCTGAGTCCGGCGCGGCGGGGCGCTGCCCAGGCGGCGTCCCGCCCACCGCTGTGCGGGTGCCGGGAGGACGACCTAGAAATCTTCCAGGCCGGTTCCCCGACGCTTCTCGTGCGGTGGAATCTTCAACTGCTCCGAGCCCCGCTCCTCTTCATCCGGTTCATCCGGTGCATCCGGTGCATCCGGTGCATCCGGTGCATCCGGTGCATCCGGTGCATCCGAGGACGGCGTTCCCGATTCCCGGGTCGCCTCCTCCCCCGGGTCTCGGTCCGGGTCCCGGCGGGTCTCCTCCTCCGGCTGCTCCATGGGCTGACTCCTCCCTTCTCGGACAGTGGCGTCTCAGCATCATCACGTATAAACCCGATGATAAGTACGCGAAAGATCGGCAGAGCAGCCTCCGCGACATGACGCGAGGCGGTGAAACGGCGAAGCCGACGTCGCGGCGCCACGTTCAGGCCTTCACGAACCGGCTCTCGACGCCGGGGAACCCCTTGTCCCACCAGTGTCCGTAGCGCCGGTAGACGGCCGGGTCGCGGTCGGCGAGCAGAGCCCACAGCTTCGCCGCCTCCTCCACCAGCCCCTGCCAGGCGGCCTTGCCGAGCTTGCGGAAGGCGGTCAGCTCCAGGCCGTCGCCGGTCGCGCGCCACACGCCGGCGACCTGCCCGTCGACGAGCAGGCACGGCAGCGTGTCGCCGTTCCGCCGCGCGATCACCGGCCGGTACTCCCCTGGCACGACCCGCCCCGCGCCGGCGTGGGCCAGCAGGATGCTGTCCCACATGGGGAGCAGCCTCGGCGGCGCCGGCGTGTCCTCATCGGGGACGGTGGCGTCGGCGAGGTCGTACAGGGCGGCGCGGCCCGGTCCCGCCACCTGCACCACCTGGTCGCCGAGCCCGTCCAGCGCCCGGGTGATGACGGAGCGCTGCAGCAGCGTGAAGCGAGCGAAGTCCTGGGCCGAGGCGGGCCCGAACGCACCCAGGTAGGCGAGCAGCAGTCGCCGCACCCCGGCGTCGGTCTGCTCGGGCTCGGGCGCGGGGACCGCCGCGGAGGCGCGGTAGGTGTTCGGCAGGGTGAACGACCAGGGGCCGCCGGCCGGCGCGTGATGCACGGGGGCGTACGTGCGCAGCGCCCACCACACGCGGTGGGCGTGCTCGCCGAAACGTCCCGCGACCTCGTTCTCCACCTCGGCGCCGGTGCGGGGCCGGTCGAGGAACCCGGCGAGTTCGGGAAGCAGCGCGTCGGCGTCGGCGGGGTCCAGCCCGGTCGAGGTGAAGCGGCGGTCGTACAGCCGTGACGCCCGCAGCGTGCCCACCATCGCGGCGTGGTAGGCGGCATGGTCCTCGGCGTGGACGGCGTGCAGCGTGATCCGCATCAGGGTCGCCTTGATTATCCGCCGGTCCGCGAACGCCGCGTCGAGGTCCTCGGGCGCGAAGTCCCGAACCCTGTTCCACAGCGCCAGGTACGGGGAGGCCGGGGTCTGTGCCTGCAGCGCGCAGACCCGGCGGACCGCCTCGGCCACGTCGAGGCGCCTGCGCTCGAGCAGGAGCTGACGGTCCAGGGTGGCGAGGGTGAGTTGCCGCGCGGTGAGGCTCATGGCCGGATTATGCCGCCCCGGTCCGACAGTCCTTCCGGTGGACGCCGCGGCCCGGTGGTGCATGGTCACGGAACACCAGGGCAGACGCGGGGTCAGGAGGTTGACGACATGGTTCCCTTGCTTCTTGTCCTGCTGCTCGCCCTGATCCTCTTCGGTGCGGGCTTCGCCCTCAAGGCCCTGTGGTGGATCGCCATCATCGTGCTGGTGGTGTGGCTGCTCGGCTTCGTGTTCCGGGCCGCCGAAGGCGGTGGGCGCCGCCGTTGGTACCGATGGTGACCTCTCGCCCGCAGCACGCCGGGGCCCGCCGCGCATCGCGGCGGGCCCCCGTCCGTCGTCCGCCACCGGTCGTATCAGGTCATTCCTGCCGCGGCGGCGGTCCCTGCCGCACAACGGGGTACACGCGGGGCAGAGATGGCCGGAGCAGCCCGGCCCACGCCTCCAGGAGATGCTGATGAGGGAGGACTGCCGGCTCACCGTCCGGGAACGCATGGCTCTCGACGGAATCGAGCGTTTGCTCCGCCGTGAGGACCGGGCGCTCGCCCGGCGACTGCGCACCATGCGCGTGTGTACCCCCCTGCGGGAGATCGCGGCGCGGTTCGCGCGGTGGCCACGCGCCCTGCTGGTGACCTTCCTCGCCGGCACCACCCTGGCACTGCTGCTGTCGGCGACGCTGACCAAGGAGACCCCGCTGGTGTGGGTCGGCGCGGCCTCGTGGGCCGTCACCTTGCTCGCCGCCGCGTGGCCGACCTCGCCCAGGCGGCGCATCGGTCGGCGCAGGCAGGTCGTGTAACGGACCCTCAGCCGGCGGACGGTGAGCGCGGCGAGGGCCACGGCCGCGGTCACCTCGTCACGCCAGGGGCGTCGTGCACAGCGAGCCCCCCGAGCCCGGCATCATGCCGCCCCGTGGCAAGCTCGCCGCTGGAAAACTCCCGCTCAGGGCTGGGCGGCGGCGACCTCCTCGGCCACGTGGCGGTCGAGCGCCGCCCGCACCAGGGCGGCCGCGAAGACCGCGTGGGCGGCCTTGGGCACCAGGGCCGCCAGCTCTTCCGGCCGAGCCGG
>NZ_JBEXSX010000075.1:0-45445 GCF_040613835.1 Streptomyces sp. NPDC006207
GACCCAGGTGCCTTCGGGGGCGAGGGCCTGGCCGTCGACGAACTCGCCGGTCTTCTCCAGGCGGGCGGCGAAGTCCTGCATGTACTGGACGTGGTTGGAGATCTCCTGGGGCGTCCACTGGTCCATGCACACGTCGTTCACTGCGGCCGGTGCGCCGCGGTAGTGCTTGAGGAGCAGGTACTTGGCCATGGTGGTTCTCCCTGGTGCCGGTGCGACCCATTGTGGCCGCCTTCACCCCGGGGACGGAGCCGGCCACGGGTTCTCGACATCACCGCCCGAGATTTCTCCGATGCCCGTCGACAGTGGAACGGGCCGCCGACCGCCGCGTTGCCCGTAGCGGCTGAAAACGCGGTCACCCAGGATGAAAGTGACCGGTCATCTCAATCGGTCGACCCGCCCCCCTGCCGGACCAGAAGCTACCACGGCTAAATGCACAAATTAAAGCCAGGTCGCCATGGTCGGTGCGAGTGCCGACCGGTCAGCGCTGGGCGACCGCCTGACCCAGGTCGATCCACTCGCCGTTGCCCGCGGTGCGCAGCCGCGCGGCGAGCCCGGCGTCGTCGAAGGCCCGCTCGATGTCGGCGCGGGTCTCACTGAAGTGCGCCCATCCGTCGCAGTGGGCGGCGACGACGATCGGGGACCCCAGTACGGAGGCGGCGGCGCCGGCCCGCTGCGCGGTCAGCGTCAGAGGCCGGCCGCGCATCTTCGACGGGACGCGCGCCGCACCCACGAACAGGACGGCCACGTCGACGGGCGGCATGCGGCGGGCGATCTCGGCCACCACCGCGAGCGAGGCGTTGTCGCCGCTGACGTAGACGGTGGGCAGCTCGTCACCGGTCAGGACGAAGCCGGTGACCTCGCAGTTCACATGACCCTGCTCGTCGCGTTCGCCGTCGTCGGGACCGTGCTGGGCGGGGACGGCGTGCACGGTGACGGTGCCTCCGGACGGGCGGGGGAGCTCCACGCGGTCCCAGGCCGACAGCCCCTGGGCCGGGGCGCCCAGCCGCCGCGCGGCGGCGGGCCCGGTCAGCACCAGCGGCGAACCCAGGGCGAAGGCACGGCCGCGGGTGTCCAGGTTGTCGGGGTGGAGGTCGTGGCTGACGAGGACCGCGTCCACCGGCCCCAGGGCGTCCTCGCCGACGGCGGGCCCCGCCGTCTTGGTGAGGTACCCGTGGTCGCCCGGGTCGTCGAAGGTGGGGTCCGACACCAGGCGGAGCCCGCCGATGTCGATCACCGTGGTGGGCCCTCCGAGGACGCTCACCGCGCCGGGGAGGCGGGCGGGGCTGACCTGATCGTTCATCGCGGCACCTTTCGTGTCGTGCTTGTCACCGGAGCCCGTCGCCGGGCCCTGGGTGATCACATCACACCACCGGGGGGCGGCCCAGGGCGGTCATCCGCGCGACGGTGCGCCACCGCATGGGCCTCCGCGCCCCGCACGGCGTGCGAACACCCTCCATGAAGCCGCCCCACCAGGCCCGAAGCCCCTCCGGTGACGGCCGTTTGAGCACCGTGAGCACCGCCCACACCCCCAGGTACGCCGGCACCAAGGGGGTCGGGAGACGCCGCCTGGCCAGCCACACCCGGTTCCGGGCCACCATCCGGTAGAACACCGCATGCCGTGTCGGGGACGTCCATGGGTGCTGCAGCACCAGCTCCGGCGCGTACCGGATCCGCCAGCCCGCATCCAGCGCCCGCCACGCCAGGTCCGTCTCCTCGTGGGCGTAGAAGAACGCGTCCGGCCAGCCGCCGACCTCCTCCAGCATCCGCATCGACAACGCGTGTCCTCCGCCGAGGAACGTCGTCACCAGGCCGCCGCGCATGGGGTCCGAAGCCCGTAGCCGCGGCACGTGCCGCCGCTGGGTGCGGCCGAGTTCGTCCGCGATCCGGAACGACACGATGCCCAGCCGTGCGTCCCGGCGGTACAGCTCCGCCAAACGGCGGAAGACGTCGGCCGTGATCAGCAGCCCGTCGTCGTCCAGGTCGACCACCACGTCGACATCCCCGAACTGCCGCAGCCGTTGCAGGGCAACGTTGCGACCACCCGCCACCCCCAGGTTCTCCGGGAGGACCACCCCGGTCACCCCGTCCGGCAGCGCCGGCAGCGGGGACCCGTTGCCCACCACGACGACCCGCGCCGGCGGCAGATCCTGCGCGCCGACCGAGGCCAGCAACGCATCGAGTTCGGCGGGCCGGTTGCCCATGGTGAGGACGGCAACCCCGATGCGCAGGTGGCCCACGGGTGAACTCCGTTCGTCCGGAAGTGGTCCTCGCGATGCTAACCGCCCCGCGCTCCGCACACCCCTCGTGCGGTACCGGCCACCACCGGCGCCACAGGCGGCGCCGAAAATCCCGGCACCCGGCGTTCGGTGCGGCGTACGCTCCAGCGCTGTGGATCTGCAGACGTATCTCTTCGATGACCGTCCCGATCTGCACGGGCAGGCGGAGGGGATCTTCGGCGAGGAGTGGCCGGAGTTCATCTTCCACGACCCGGTCGCGGATGAGCACATGGACCGGGTGCGGCGGTGGTTCGGCGAACTGAACCTCCTCCTCGTCGACGGCGAGGACCGGATCGTGGCAGGCGGGTGGGGCGTGCCGGTGCGGTGGGACGGGTCGCGCGACGACCTGCCCGCCGGCTACGACGGCTCGCTGGTGCGGGCCGTCGCGCTGTACGAGGCGGGTGGCAGGGCTGACACGCTGGTGATCGCGGCCGCACAGGTCCGCCGGGATCTGCAGGGGCGTGGTCTGGCAGCGGAGGTGCTGGCGCGACTCGCGTCGGCGGCGGAGCGCGCCGGTCTGGCGCGCGTGATCGCCCCGGTGCGGCCGCCGCTGAAGGCGCGCTATCCGCTCACCCCGATGGGTGAGTTCATGAACTGGGCGCGGGCGGACGGTGCTCCCTTGGACCCGTGGCTGAGGACGCACCATCGTTCGGGCGCGCGGGTGCTGGCTGCGGCGGAGCATTCCATGACGATGGAGGGCTCCGTCGCGCAGTGGGAGGAGTGGGTGGGATTCCCCCTCCCCGCGTCGGGCAGCTATGTCGTCCCCGGGGCCCTCGCGCCACTGGTGATCGATCACGGCGCTGATCGAGGCACGCTGGTGGAGCCGAACGTGTGGGTGCGGCACCGCTGACCCGCCGGCTTGCCGCGCCGTTCGGTCGGGGCAGCCGACGCCCCCCACGGCATCACTGGACCGGATGCCCGTAGCCTGCGGTCATGGTTGGGGGGGGGGTGACGGGCTGCGCGCCTTCCTGGCGGCCGAGCCTCCGGCGTGAGCCGCACGAGTTGATGGCGGGTCAAGCTACTTGAACGTATTTATGCCGTGCTGTTCAATTATTTGACCGAGCAAGCATTGCGGGTGGGGACCCCCTTGCTCGGACCATGGGGATGCGGCCTCGCGGTGATGAGCCACCGCGAGGCCGTGACGGCTACTTGCCCGGCGTTCCGGGGTTGCGCAGTGCCGAGAACGCGGCGCGGAGCTCCCTGGTGAAGATGTCCGGGACCTCCCAGGCCGCGAAGTGGCCGCCCCGCGGAGCCTTGTTGTAGTAGATGAGGTCGTGGTACGCGTCTTCCGCCCAGCTGAGCGGTGCCTGGTAGATCTCGCCGGGGAACACGGTGATGGCGGCGGGGATCGAGATCGACACGGCGTTGAAGTTGTTGGCGTTGTTCTCCCAGTAGAGGCGGGAGGAGGAGACCGCGGTGTTGGTGAGCCAGTACAGGCTGATGTCGTTGAGGATCTCGTCCTTGGTGAGCACCCGCTGCGGGTCGCCGTCGCTGTCGGTCCAGGCGGCGATCTTGTCGTACATCCAGGCGGCCAGTCCGGCGGGCGAGTCCGTCAGTCCGTACCCCTCGGTCTGCGGGCGGGTGACCATCATCGCGGAGTAGCCCGAGCCGGTCTTGTAGAAGGCGTTGAGCTTGTCGTAGGCGGCCTTCTCGTCGGCGGACAGGCCTGACGGGGCCGGGTCGCCGCAGGCGAGCTTCTTCGCGATGGCCGGCGGCACGGTGGCCGGCATGTTGACGTGGATGCCGATCAGCCCGGGGGGCTTCTGCGCCGCCATCTTGTCCGACACCACCGCGCCCCAGTCGCCGCCCTGGGAGACATAGCGCGTGTACCCCAGACGCTGCATCAGCACGGCCCAGGCGCGGGCGATGCGGCTGGGGTTCCAGCCGGGGGTGGTGGGTCGCTCGGAGAAGCCGTACCCGGGCATCGAGGGGATGACGACGTGGAACGCGTCCTGCGCGCGGCCGCCGTGGGCGGTGGGGTTGGTCAGGGGGTCGATGACCTTGAGGAACTCCAGGACCGAGCCCGGCCAGCCGTGGGTCAGGATCATCGGGAGCGCGTCCTGGTGGCGGGACCGGACGTGGATGAAGTGGATGTCGAGCCCGTCGATCCTGGTCTTGAACTGCGGCAGGGAATTGAGCTTCGCCTCGATCTTCCGCCAGTCGTAGTCGCTTCCCCAGTAGCGCGTGAGGTCGCGCATCGTCGCCAGCCGGACGCCCTGCGACTGGTCGGGGACGGTCTCGCGGTCGGGCCACCGCGTCCCGTTCACCCGTCGGCGGAGCTCGGCGAGAGCCGCCTCCGGGATGTCGACGTGGAAGGGCCGGATGCCCGTGCCCTCCGCCGCCCGCTCGTGCACCGCGTCCGGCGTCCGTGAGGCCATGCCGACGGCCCCCGTGGTCGCCGCGGTCATCGCGCCGGCGGAGGTGAGCAGGAGCTTTCGCCGGGAAAGCAGACGGGCAATGTCGGGCATGGCAGGTCTCCGGTCGTCCGATTCCCGGGAGGGAAGCGTCGTGGGCGTGCACGTACCTCGTCGGAGACGGCGGGAGATGCCGCACGGAATGCGCGATCGCCACGGGGTGCGGGGCAGGAGGGCCGGGCCGGTATCCGATATGAGGGTAGTGCGATGAAGCGAGACGCTATGTGGCGCTCTGTTGCTCCGCAACTCAGGGTCGGGCCCGGCCCGGGGTGGCATGGAGGCCGGCAGGTCCGCGTCGCGATCGCGTGTCATCGTTGTTCCGGAGCGCACCGCAACAGGCAGGGGACGACAGTGGCGACGTTGAACGACTTCGCGGAGCTGGCCCGCGCCGAGCAGGGCCTCGGTGTGGTGTCGACGCTGCGCGCCGACCGGAGCATCCAGTCCTCCGTGGTCAACCTCGGGGTCATGAGGCATCCGGTGTCCGGCCTGGAGGCGGTGGCGTTCGTGACCTACGGCAAGGTCAAGCTCGCCAACCTCAGGGGGCGTCCCCGGCTCGCCGCGTGCGTGCGCTCCGGATGGCACTGGCTGACGGTGGAAGGGGACGCCGAGGTCATCGGTCCCGACGACCCGCATCCGGCGGTCGACGCGGACGGCAGGCGCCTGCTGCTGCGGGAGATCTTCACCGCGGCGGGCGGCACCCATGACGACTGGGACGCCTACGACGAGGTCATGGCCGCCGAAGGCCGGGCGGCCGTGCTGGTGCGGCCCGAACGGATCTACGGCGTCTGAACGCGGGCCGCGAGGAGCGGTGACACCTCGGGCCGGCTGAGGAGGACCTGATGGGACGACTCGAGGGGAAGACGGCCGTGGTGACCGGCGCCTCGACGGGGATCGGCCTCGCAAGCGCCCGTCGCTTCGCCGAGGAGGGGGCCCACGTCTACGTCATGGGCCGGCGGCAGGTGGAGCTGGACGCGGCCGTGGCGCGCATCGGGCCCGCGGCGACCGGCGTCCATGGCGACGTCGCCGTCCCCGCCGACCTCGACCGCCTCTGCGAGCGCATCGCCGCGGACGGCCGCCGGGTCGACGTGCTGCACGCGAACGCCGGGGTGGGGGAGCGGGCTCCGCTCGCGGAGGTCACCGAGGAGCACCTCGACCTCCTCCTCGGTGTGAACGTGAAGGGCACGGTCTTCACCGTGCAGAAGGTCCTGCCGCTGCTGAACGAGGGTGCGTCCGTCATCCTCACGGCCTCGATCTGGACGGTCGAGGGCCCCGAGGGCTTCGGCGTCTACTCGGCCACGAAGGCGGCGATCCGGTCCTTCGCGCGCACCTGGGCCAACGAGCTCAAGGACCGGTCCATCCGCGTCAACGCCATCAGTCCGGGCACGATCGACACGCCCCAGCTCGACCAGGCGCTCGGGGCGGGCACGGAGGAGGGGCGACGCATGAAGGAGTTCCTGGTCTCCCGGATCCCGCTCGGCCGCATCGGCGTTCCGGACGACGTCGCCGACGTGGTCCTCTTCCTCGCGTCCGACCAGAGCCGCTTCGTCACGGGTACGGAGCTGTTCGTCGACGGCGGCACCGTCCAGGTCTGACCAGGGCCGGGGAGCGGAGGCCTTGCCTACGAGCGGCCGGCGTCGGGGCAGGCGTCGGCCGACTGCGTCATCGTCCATCCGTCCCCGCGCACATCGACGCCCTTGTACAACAGGGACACGGCGACGGAAGGAGACGCGGCGGCGCCGCCTCCGCCCGAGACCGAGGGCAGCGTGGCGGAGGACCCACCCACGTGGGACACCGTGCACGCCAGCTGCAGCATGGCCGGGTGGCTGAGGGGAGGGATGCCTTCGGGGAGCCGGACGGAGACGAGGCCGGTCTTGCCGACCGTCACCTCCGGTGCGACCGCGAGGTGCGGCAGCTCCGTGGTGACCTTGTCGACCTCGCCTCCGGCCGGTCCGTCGAACAGCAAGCGCACGGCGGCTGCAACGTCCGAAGGATCGGCGAGCTTGCGGCCGACGGGCGTCGGATCGCCGTTGAGCAGGAAATACAGGGACACGGGGGCCGTCACCGCGGGCTCGGGGGCGTAGAACATGCCGCTCGCCGGCGCGCCGGCCTCGATGACGTCGGACGGCGGGACTCCGCAGCCCGCCAGCGTGAGCCCGGCGGCGAGCCCGGCCGTCAGCGCCGCGACGCGCGCCCCCTTCACCGGGCACCTTCGATCACGTCGTCGGTGCCGTCGCCGTCGGCGGCCGAGTCGCGGTGCAGGGGGAGTTCGACGGTGAACGCCGCGCCGCCCCAGGGCAGGTTGGCCGCGGTGATGCGCCCTCCGTGCAGGTGCACGTTCTCCGCCGTGATGGCGAGGCCCAGACCGCTGCTCTCGCTCCTGGTCCGTGTGCTGTTCGCCTTGTAGAAGCGTTCGAAGATGTGCGGCATGGCGTCCTCGGTGATGCCCTTCCCGTTGTCGGTCACCTCGATGACGGCCCACGCCACGTCCGGCCGTTCCTCCCGCACGCTCATGGTCAGCCGTACCGGCGGCGCCCCGTGCCGCAGCGCGTTGCCGACCAGGTTGGCCAGCACCACGTCGAGCCGGCGCGGATCCACGCGGGTCCGGAGCACACCGGGCGGGGGCAGATGGGTCTCCACCTGGCCCTGCCAGCCGCGGGCGGCGAGGGAGTGGTGCACGAAGTCGGCCAGATCGATCTCGTCCACGTTGAGTTCGGCCGCGCCCGCGTCGAAGCGGGAGATCTCCATCAGGTCGTTCACCAGCCCGCTCAGCCGGCTGGTCCCCTCGCTGATCAGCCGCAGTGCCTCGCCGGTCTCCACGTCCAGCCGCAGGGCGTTCTCGTCGAGCACGTCGGTGACCGCCGTCATCGCCGCCAGCGGCGTCCGCAGTTCGTGGGAGACGTCCGCGACGAAGCGGCGCGCCTGGGCCTCCAGGCGGCGCAACTCCGCCACCGAACGCTCCAGTTCGGCCGCCGTGTGGTTGAAGGACTCCGAGAGGTCGGCCAGTTCGTCGGAGCCGTTGACGGCCAGGCGGACGTCGAGGTGGCCTTCGGCCATCCGGCGCGTCGCCCCGCGCAACGCCCGTACCGGACGGAGGACACCTCGCGCGGCCAGCAGCGCCAGGACGACGGCGAGGCCCAGCGCGACCAGGGAGGCGTGCTCGATGGCGCTGACCATCGCACTGACGTAGGCCTGCTCGGTGTCCTGCGGCACCACCAGGTACATCACGAGCCCCGACAGTTGGGGCTCCTTGCCCTCGCCGCTGGTGTACGTGACCGGCAACCCGACGACGAGCCAGGGACGCCCGTCGGTGGTCACCCGCTGGAACACCGCGGCGCGTTTGGTCGCCACGCTCCGGCGCAGTTCCGGGCTGAGCATGTCGAACTCGGCGCCCACCACCCAGGCGCGGAGGTCGCCGTACGTGGCCATGACCCGCCAGCCCTGGGACTGGTTGGCGCGGAACACCTGGTTCACCGCCGTCTGCAGGTCCGACTGGTCCGGATTCGTGGGGGTGTATTCGGCCACGGCGTCGACGCTGTCCCGGAACTGCTGGATGACGGCGTCCTGGCTCTGCTGCAGCACGCCGGTGCGCGCCTCCCGGAAGGTGACGGCTCCGGTGCTCAGTGCTCCGGCCATGGTCACCAGGACGAAGGCCACGACGAGGCGGGAGCGCAGGCCCCGCAGGGGGAGCGGGACCTTCGCCAGTGCCGCGCGGTGGAGGCGCGTCCACCTGGGGCCCTGCCCGGTCGCCGCGGCTTCGCGCTGCCGCACGGCCTTGCGCGGCCGTGCCGATCTCCGGCGGCTCACGCGGTACCGAAGCGGTAACCGAAGCCGCGCACGGTCTGGATGTACCGGGGAGCGCCGCCGAGCTCGCCGAGCTTGCCGCGCAGTCGTTTCACGCAGGCGTCCACGAGCCGTATGTCGCCGTAGTAGCTGTGCTCCCAGACCGCTTCCAGCAGTTGCTGGCGGCTGAAGACCTGCCCGGGCGAGGCCGACAGGGTCAGCAGCAGCCGGAGCTCCGAGGGGGCGAGTGCGACGGGTTCACCTCGGTGCGTCACCACGAGTCCGGCCCGGTCGATGGCCAGCTCGCCGTGGGACTCCGCCCTGGGGCGGACGGCGTCGGAGAACGACGCGTCCTGCCGGCGCAGCACGGCCCGTATGCGTGCGTCGAGCACCCGGGCCTGCACGGGCTTGACGACGTAGTCGTCCGCGCCGGCCTCGAGCCCCACGACCACGTCGATGTCGTCGCCCTTGGCGGTGACCATGATGATCGGCACCTGGTCGCGGTCGCGTATGCGGCGGCACACGTCGAGACCGGACATCCCGGGCAGCATGAGGTCGAGCACGACGACGTCCGGGTGGAAGGGGCGGAGCTGTTCCAATCCCTCTTCACCCGTTCCGGCGGCGAAGACCTCGTGTCCCTGGTGGCGCAGCCCCAGCTGGACGGCCTTCCGGACATCCGGGTCGTCTTCGACAATAAGGACTCGTGGCACGCCGACAGTCTAAGCAGATCGCGATCGGTGACCGGGCGGCGGAAGGGGCCCGCCCGGGAGCTGTTACAGAAGGGTCATACGTGGGGCGTGGGGCCGGCCGGTGGGTCACCGGAAGGCCGCTCGTTATCGTTTCGTGATGGCGTGAGCTCATGGCGATCATCTGAAATGACCAGTTTGAGCTGCCATGCATTCATCCCACCGTGCCGGACGCCACCGGTCCTCCCGTCGCAGGCGCCGTCCGCGCCGCCGGGGCCGGGGTTATCTGGTCGCCACGCTGGTGGTCGCAGGGCTGCTCGGCTCCGTCGCGTTCTTCCTGGACGACGGGCGAAGTGACGCGTCGAGCGGCGCCCCACGCCCGCGGAGCGTGGTGCACGTCACCCCCACGCCCACTCCGACGCCCACGCCCACACCGACCCCCACCCCGACGCCGACGCCGACCCCCACCAAAATCGACGTTCCCGCGACGGGCAGTGGCACCTTCGTCACCGCGCAGGCCGGCGGCGAGAAGGTCGGTCGCGGTCCCCGTCCGCTCCGCTACGTGGTGAAGGTCGAGACCGGCCTCGACATCTCGCCGGACCAAGCGGCCAACGAGATCGCCGACATCCTCGCCGCCCCCCGGGGCTGGACCCACAACCCCGCCTTCGCGTTCCAGTTGGTGAGCGCGGGGCAACCCCACGACCTCACGGTGCGGATCGCGACGCCGGGCACGGCGGACGCCCTGTGCTGGACGGGCATCAAGCAGGACACCCAGGGCGAGTACAACTGCGAGGTCCCCGGCGGGGTCGTGGTGAACCTCAAGCGCTGGGTCGAGGGCTCGCCGACGTTCGACGGCCCGATCCACGACTACCGGGCGCTGATCATCAACCACGAGATGGGGCACTTCCTGAACTACACGCACACCACCTGCGCGGGCCCCGGACAACTGGCCCCGGTGATGATGCAGCAGATCAAGGGCCTGCGCGGATGCGTCGCCAACGCCTGGCCCTACGACAGGAACGGTCGCTTCGTCACCGGCCCGCACGTGCAGTGAACCGGCGTTACAGCTCGGTCATGATCCGGGCCAGGGGCCATCACCTGCGGGCGCCAGCCTGGGACGCACGAACCCGGTGACGCCCCGCCTCAGGGCGGCGACCTCACTTCTCCTCGATCGGATGGAAGAGCATGTCTGGATCCCGCACTGTTCGGATACTGGCCGTGGCGGTGAGCCTGCTGCCGCTGCTGGCGGCCTGCGGCGCCGAGACGGCATCGCAGACGGCGGGCGGTGGCAAGGCCCCGACCGGAGCGCGGGGACAGCTCGACGTCCCCGCGAACGCCGGCGGGGAGCTCAAGAAGGAGTACCAGCTGCAGAACGCGATCGCGGCCTGCATGAAGAAGAAGGGCTTCCCCTACACCCCCATCGCCCCCGAGGACCCCGCGGCATCCTGGGCCGCCGACGGGGCGGACTACGGGCTGACGAAGAAGTACCGCCAGAAGTACGGCTTCGGCGTCTACGCGGGCGTCGTCTATCCCGACGATCCCCAGGCGCCGGGCAGCGAGGCCGCCCGGGACGACGCGAACGTCTCGCCCAACGCGGACTACGTCGCCACGCTCACCGCCGCGCAGAAGGCCGCCTGGGACAAGGCCATGGGCGGCCCCCCGGACCCGAAGACCGGTGGCAAGCAGTGGACCGGATGCGACGGGGAGGCCAACAAGGAGGTCTACGGCAACGCGTCGGCCCAGGAACGCAGCGTCACGACCGCGCAGCGGAACCAGGCGAACGCGCAGGCGCTCAACGGCGATTCCCGGCTGGTGACCCTGGCGCAGTCGTACGCCTCGTGCCTGAAGGACCACGGCATCCCCGTCACGACGACGCAGCCGACCGGCATCGGGGAGATGGTGAAGCTGCAGGCGATGACCTCCGCCGCCCCCGGCGCCGGGGCCGGCGCCGCCGAGGCGAACCCCGACGGCAGCTCCACCAAGCCCATGGGCAAGGACGAGGCCATGCCCCTGCTCGCCAAGGACATCGACCTGGCGATGCAGGACCTGGAGTGCGGCAAGGCTTTCCGGGCCGCCTACTTCCCGAAGTTCTTCAAGGCCCCGACCAGCGGCGGCGGTGCCGGGTGAGGCAGCGCCGCAAGGTGAGCAGCCGGCCCAGGCAGCTCGGCGCCATCGTCGCCGGGGTGGGACTGGTGGGCGCGGGCGGCTGGTTCGCCGGATCGCAGATGCAGTCGCCGGCCGACGCGGCCGCCGCCCACCGTCCGCCGAAGGCCGGACCGGTCACCGTCGCCGTGGAACGGCGGTCGCTGACCGCGAGCGTGGTGGCCCAGGGCTCGGTGGAGTTCGCCTCACCGCAGAGCCTGGCGCTGGCCGGGCCGGTCGGGTCCCCGGACTCCGGCACCGGGGACTCCGGGGCCGGCGACGCCGCCGTCCAGCGCGTCACCAAGGCACCGGTCGCCGGATCGGAGGTGAAGGAGGGCGACGTGCTGATGCAGGTGAGCGGCCGGCCGGTGCTGGTGCTCAAGGGATCCGTCCCGATGTACCGCACGCTCGGTCCCGGCGCCTCCGGCGACGACGTCGAGCAGCTCGAACGCGCCCTGGCCCGCCTCGGGTTCAACCCGGGCGGAACCACCGGGACGTACGGATCCTCCGACGCCGCGGCGGTGAGCCGCTGGTACAAGAGCAAGGGCTTCCACGCGGAGGAGCCCGGATTCGCGGACAAGCAGCAGCTGGGGACGTTGGAAGCGGCCGTGACCACCGCACAGCAGGCGCTCCTGGACGCGCAGGACCCCGGCAGCGGATCCGGCTCCGGTGGGGAGTCCGGAAAGCTGCGGCTCAAGGCGGCGCAGCAGCAGCTGGACGCGGCCAACGCCGCGCTCTCCGCCTTCCAGGCCGGCTACGGTACCAAGATCCCGGCGGGCGAGGTGGTCTTCCTGCCGGACCTGCCGGCCCGGCTGGACAAGGTGTCCTTGAAGACCGGCGACACCCCGTCCGGAACGATCGGCACCGTGACCAGCTCCAAGGTCGTGGTGCAGGCCGTGGTCCCGGGCAGCGACGCCAAGCTGCTCCACAAGGGCATGACGGCCCAGGTGGAGACCCCCGACGGCACGAAGGTGCGGGGGCGGCTGGTGGCGCTCGGCGACGAGGTACCGAAGCACGACGCGGGCGACGGCAAGGACGCGCCGGGGACGTCGGTCGGCGGCGGCGACGCGGCGGCTCCCGTACCGGTGCAGATCTCCGTCCCGTCGGGGAAGCTGGCCAAGAACGCCAACGGGTCCGCGATGGTCACCATCGAGGTGGGCTCCTCGGTCGGCGACGTGCTGACGGTGCCCATCGCCGCGCTGCACACATCGGCCGGCGGGCAGGCCAGGGTGCAGGTCGTGCGGGGCGGCAAGGTCGTGGACGTCCCCGTGAAGGCGGGCCTGTCCGCGGACGGCCAGGTGGAGGTCACCCCGTCCGGTGACGACCTCACGGCGGGCGATCCCGTGGTGGTCGGACGATGACCGGCCCGGCACTGTCGGCGGTGCCCGACGCGGACACCGTCATCCAGCTGGTCTCCGTCGACCGGACCTTCGACTCCGAACCGCCGGTGCACGCCCTGCGGGACGTGAACCTGGCCGTCCGGCGCGGCGAGCACCTGTCGATCGTCGGCCCGTCCGGCTCCGGCAAGTCGACGCTGCTCAACACCCTGGGGCTGCTGGACCGCCCCACCTCGGGCGCGTACTGGCTCGACGGCGTGGAGACCAACACGCTCGGCGACCCGCAGCGCACCTCGCTGCGCGGCAGCCGGATCGGATTCGTCTTCCAGTCCTTCCACCTGCTGCCCTACCGGACGGTGGACGAGAACGTCATGCTCGCCGAGGCCTACCGCCGGCCGCGCCCCGGGCGCGGCCGGGCCGGCCGCCGCGCGAGGGCCGAGGAGGCACTGGGACGGGTGGGCCTGGCACACCGCACCGGCTTCCGGCCGGACCGGCTCTCCGGTGGTGAGAGGCAGCGCGTGGCGATCGCCCGGGCGCTGATGAGCGAGCCCGCGCTGCTGCTCTGCGACGAACCCACCGGCAACCTCGACAGTGAGAACACCGCGTCCGTGCTGGACCTCTTCGATCAGCTGAGCGCGCAGGGCATGACCCTGGTCGTGATCACCCACGAGGAGACGGTCAGCGCCCGGGCCGACCGCCGGGTGAGGATCAGCGACGGACGCCTCACCGAGGAGGACCGATGAGGACCCGTGCCCGGCGACGCGGCAGGGGCGGCGGCAGGGCCAGGGGCATCGAGCGTCCCTGGATGGACTTCCGGGACCTGTGGACCGAGGCGCTGGCGGGGGTGCTGGCCCGTCCCATGCGCTCCGCGCTGACCACCCTGGGCACCGTCCTCGGCATCACCACCCTGGTCATCACCATCGGGGTCTCGTCCACGGCGGGCAACCAGATCGTCGGCCGGTTCGACGCGCTGACCGCCACCTCCGTCACCGTGGTCGTGCCCGCGCCGCCGCCGTCGGCCGACCCCGTCCCTCTCGTGGACTGGCCGGGCGTCGACGCCGTCCGGCGGCTGGCCGGGGTCGACTCGGCGGCGGCCATCGCCGAATCCCAGGCGACCGCGAGCGTCCAGGTACGGGCGAACGACGTGGTGGCGCCCGGGGAGGTCACCGGGCAGACCATGGCGGTCGTCGCTGCGTCCCCGACGCTGCCCGCCGCGGTGCGCGGCACGATGACCGCCGGACGCTTCTTCGACGACGGGGACGTCGCCCGGCACGGCCGGGTGGCGGTGATCGGCGACCAGGCCGCACGGCTGCTCGGCATCGGCTCGGTCAAGGACGCGCCCGCCGTCTTCCTCAAGGGGCAGGCCTACACCGTCATCGGGATCCTCGGCGGAGCCGAACGGGAACAGCAGCTCGCCACCGCCGTGATCCTGCCGCCCACGACCGCGCAGGACCAGCTCGGCCTCGGAGTGGTCACCCGGGTACTGATCAACACCGCGCTCGGCGCGGCGAACCAGGTGGCCCACCAGGCACCCATCGCGCTGGCCCCCGGAGCCGAGGGCGCCCTCGCCGTCACGGCACCGCCCGACCCGGCCAAGGCACGCAAGGGCGTACAGGGCGACGTCAACGGCCTGTTCCTGGTCCTCGGACTGGTCTCGCTGGTGGTCGGGGCCATCGGCATCGCCAACGTGACGCTGGTGACGGTCATCGAACGGATCGGGGAGATCGGACTGCGCCGCGCCCTCGGTGCCTCGCGACGCCAGGTCGCCGGCCAGTTCCTGCTGGAGTCGACGACCATCGGACTCCTCGGCGGCGTCGTCGGCGCCGCCCTGGGCATGGTCGTCGTGGTGGGCGTCTCCGCCGTCAGGGACTGGACCCCGGTCCTCGACGTCCGGCTCGCCTTCGGCGCCCCGGTCGCCGGAGCCCTCGTCGGACTCCTGGCCGGTCTCTACCCCTCCCTGCGGGCCTCCCGCATGGAGCCCGTCGACGCCCTGCGGTCCTGAGGCGGGTGGTGGTGGGGCGGCCGTGGCATGAGCGCGTGCTGATACACGGTTGATGCGTGGCCGAGCACCACCGGACACCCGGCGGGGCATCCGCCTGGCGCATGATGGGAGTCCCCGTACCTGCGTCCGATGGGAAGAGAGTGTCGGTTCTGGTGACAGAGGGGTCCGTCCCGGCGTCCGTGGCGGTCCTGCTCGTCGAGGACGACGAGGTGATCCGCAGATCGGTCACCATGGCGCTGGAGCGCTACGGCTACCGCGTGACGTCGGCGGGTGACGGCCTGACCGGGCTCGAACTGTTCCGGGAGGGCCGCCACGACCTGCTGCTGCTCGACGTGATGCTGCCGGGCCTGGACGGGATCGGGCTGTGCCGCAGGGTCAGGGAGACCAGCATGGACCCGATCCTGATGATGTCCGCGCGCGGCGACGCCCTGGACGTCGTCTCCGGCCTGGAGGCGGGCGCCGACGACTACGTGGTCAAACCCGTGGACACCGCGGTGCTGGTGGCCCGGATCCGCTCGCTGCTGCGCCGGGCGACCTTCACCCCCGTCCCTGCCCCCGCAGCCGTCCCGCCCCCGGCGGACCCGGTGGGGCGGCCGGAGGACCCCGCCCGGCTCGTCTTCGGTGACCTGACGATCGACACCGCCGGTCTTGAGGTGTTCCGGGCGGGCGCACCCGTCGCGCTCGCCCCCACCGAACTGCGGCTGCTCCTGGAGTTCGCCGCGAACCCCGGCGTCGTGCTGGACCGGAACACCCTGCTGCGCAACGTGTGGGACTACGGCTGGGACGGCGACAGCCGTGTGGTGGACCTCTGCGTCCAGCGGCTGCGGAAGAAGATCGGGGCCGACCGGATCGAGACGGTCCGCGGCTTCGGCTACAAGCTGCGGCGCTGAGGTGGACACCGTACGGGACCTGCTCAACTGGCGTTCGCTGCGCTGGAGGATCGCCCTCCTCGTGGCTGTCGCCTGCTGCGCGATCGCGCTGACCGTGGGGGTGCTGGTCCACCGCAGCACCCTGGAGTGGTCGATGAACGACGGCGGCGCGAAGGCCACCGCCCAGCTGGACCGGGCCCTGGAGGACTACGCGCGCGACGGAGTGCCGCCCGAAGGGCTGGAGACGTCGCCCGCCGCGATGCCCGCCGGACTGCTGGACCGGCTGCGGCACGGGCAGGGGCCGAGCACCGGGCACGCCACCTGGTACGACGGTGACAGCCCCGGGGACCATCCGGAGATGTGGGCGGCGCGGATGTACGGGGGCGGCCCGGTGGCGATGAGCACCGACATGACGTCCGACCTGCTGACCCGGCGCGCCCTGGACCGGCACATGTGGAAGTACTCCCTGGCCGCGCTGGCCGTCGTCGTACCGCTCACGGCGCTCGCGGCCGAGCTGCCCAACCGCAGGCTGCGGCGCGTGGCACGGACCGCGCGCCGGATCGCGGCCGGTGACCTGGCCGCGAGGACCACGGACGGCCGCGGCGGCCGCGGCTGCCGCAGCGGCGACGAGATCACCGAGATCTCGGCCACCGTCGACTCGATGGCCGACAGCCTGCTCGGGCGGCTGACGGCCGAGCAGCGCTTCACCGCCGACGTCGCCCACGAACTGCGCACCCCGCTGATGGGCCTGGTCACCGCGAGCGGGCTGCTGCCCGACGGGGAGGCCACCGACCTGGTCCGGGACCGGGTGGGGGTGTTGCGCGACCTGGTGGAGGACCTGCTGGAGATCTCCCGGCTGGACGCCGGCGCCGAGCGGGCCGAACTCAGACCCGTCCCGCTCGCCGAGGTCGTCGAGGACGCGCTGGGCCGCACCGGGCTGCGTACACGGTTCGCCACCGACGGCACCGTGTACGCACGGACCGACCCGCGCCGGGTCGACCGGATCGTGGCCAACCTCGTCGTCAACGCCCACCGGCACGGCGGCGCGCCCGTCGAGGTCGCGGTGGCGGGGACGACGGTGACGGTACGGGACCACGGCCCCGGATTCCCGCGCGCGCTGCTCGCGGACGGGCCCCAGCGGTTCCGCACCGGGGCCTCGGAGCGCGGTCGGGGCCACGGCCTCGGGCTGACGATCGCGCTCGGCCAGGCCCGGGTCATCGGCGCGTCGCTGTCCTTCGCCAACGCGCCCGACGGCGGGGCCGTCGCCACGCTCCGGTTGCCCGCGGCCGACTGAGGCGCGGCGCAGCGCCGGACGGCGTTGATACACGACGGATGAGCGGCCGAGCGGTGGCCGAGGCACGGTCACGGCCGGGCCGACACCAGCGCGTTCCACGGTGGGCGGTGTGCGTGAGAGCCACGCCGTGATCCCGTGGAGGTGCCCCGTCCATGCGCCCAGTCCCCGAACCCCGCGAACGTGACACCGGTGGACCGCGGTCCGCGGCGGCCCGGTCGCTCCGTGCACGGCGCATCCCCGTGCCGGTCGCGGCCGGCGCGGCCGCCCTGGTCACCCTGATCGCACTGGGCGCGCTGGTCGTCGCCACGGGCGACGACGGCGACGGAGGCGACGGGTCCCGGACGGGCGGTCTCCTCGGCCGGCGGCCGGAGCACCGCCCCACGGTGTCGTTGCCCTGGCCGCACGAGGGGCAGACGAGCGTGCTGGTCGAGGGGCTCGGCGACGGAGGCGACCTGGGGGACCGTGGCGCGCAGAACCCGGTGCCCATCGCCAGTGTCGCCAAGGTGATGACCGCGTACGTGATCCTGCGCGACCATCCGCTGCGCGAGGGCGCGACCGGCCCCCGGGTCACCGTCGACCAGCAGGCCGCGGACGAGTCCGTGTCCGGCGTCGAGTCCAGCGTGCCGCTCAGGCAGGGGCAGCGGCTGGGCGAACGGCAGCTGCTGGAGCTGATGCTGGTCCCCTCCGGCAACAACGTCGCCCGGCTGCTGGCCCGTTGGGACGCGGGAACGCAGGAGGCCTTCGTCGTCAAGATGAACCGGGCCGCCGACCACCTCGGCATGGACCGGACCACCTACACCGGGGCCAGCGGCATCGAGGCCACCACCACCAGCACCTCCGGCGACCAGCTGAAGCTGGCCCGGCAGGTCATGCACGATCCGGTGTTCGCAGCCGTCGTCGCCCTGCCCGGCACCACCGTCCCCGGAGTGCCCGGCACCGTCCTGAACACCAACACCCTGCTCGGCACGTCCGGCGTGATCGGGCTCAAGACCGGCTCCAGCACCCCCGCGGGCGGCGCCCTGATGTGGGCGGCCACCGCACCCGACCGCCGCGGACGTGGCCATCTCGCCCTCGGCGTCGTCCTCCACCAGCGTCCCGGCACCAGCCCGCAGGAGGGCCTGAACGCCGTCCTGGGCGTGAGCCACACCCTGGTGGAGGGCGTACGGCGATGGGTCGCCGGGACGGACCCCGCGTCCGCGGCCGGCGCCCGGTCCGGGGACCGGTGAGCCGGCCGTGACCACTCTCCTCCGCGTACCCGGCGCCCCGCCGGAACCCGAACCCGCTCGCGGACGACGGCCGGGCGGATGCCCGGGCACGTGGCGACGAGGACGCGTCGCCGCCGCCCTCGCGGCGTCGGCCGCACTCGTCATGACGGGCCACGCCCACGTCCCCAACGGGCCCGGCCACCTCGGCAGTCTCGTCGAGACCTTCCTGCCGTGGACCGGCCTGGCCGTACCGCTCCTGCTGCTGTGCGCACTGCTGCGGCGCTCCGCGACCGCCGCCGTGGCCGTCCTGCTGCCCGCCGTCGTCTGGTGCTCGCTCTTCGGCGGGGCACTGGCCGACAAACGGGCGGCCGGCGGGGACCTGACCGTCGTCACGCACAACGCCAACGAGCAGAACCCGGACCCGGCGCGCACCGCCCGTGCCCTGGCGGCCTCCGGCGCCGACCTGGTGGCCATCGAGGAAGTGGGCGACAACGCGCCGGCGTACGGCAGCGCACTGGGCGCCGCGTACCCCTTCCACTCGGTGCAGGGCACGGTCGGCCTGTGGAGCCGCTACCCGCTCACCGACACCCGGGCGGTCGACATCGCGCCCTGGCCGCGTGCCCTGCGTGCCACCGTCCGCACCCCCAAGGGGCCCGTCGCCGTCTACGTCGCCCACCTGCTGTCCGTCCGGTTCACCCCTGTGTACGGGTTCGGTACGGCCGGACGCGACGCCGCCGCGCGCGTTCTGGCCGGCGCCCTTCGCGCCGAACCCCTGCCCCGCACCCTGCTCATGGGCGACTTCAACGGCACCACGGACGACCGGGCCCTGTCGGCGGTCACGTCCCAACTGCGTTCGGCTCAGGCCGAGTCGGGTGCAGGGTTCGGCCTGACCTGGCCCGCGTCCTTCCCCGTGGCCCGGATCGACCACATCCTGGTGCGCGGTATGGAACCGCGGTCGGCCTGGACCCTCCCGGCCACGGGCAGCGATCACCTGCCGGTGGCGGCATCGGTCCGTCTGTAGGCGGGCAGGTCCACCTCCGCCCACACGACCTTGCCGCCGCCCGGCACCGGCCGGCAGCCCCATCGGCGGGACAACTGGGCCACCAGGTAGAGGCCACGGCCGTGGTCGTCCAGGGACCGTGCGCGACGCCGCCGTGGGAAGCACCCGTCCGCGTCGGACACCTCGCAGGTGAGGACCTGATGCCGGATCAGGCGCAGCACGACCGGGCCGGCGCCGTGGCACAGCGCGTTGGTGACCAGTTCGCTGACGATGAGCCTCGCCGGGTCCTCGAGCCCGTCCAGGCCCCAGGCGGTCAGTTGACGGGTCGTCACGTCCCGGGCCTGGCGGGCGGCGGTCCGGTCACCGGGCAGAGCGAAGGAGGCGACCTGGTCCGGGGCGAGGGAGCGGGTCCGGACCAGGAGCAGGGAGATGTCGTCGGACGCGGTCCGGCCGCGGAGGGCCTCCGTCGCGAGACCGCACAGGTCCTCCAGGGACCGGCCCGGCCGGGCGAGGGCGGTGCCCAGGCGGCGCATGCCTTCCTCGATGTCGTGGTCCCGGTTCTCGACCAGGCCGTCGGTGTACAGGGCGATGAGGCTCCCCTCGGGCAGCTCCACCTCCACGGCCTCGAACGGGTCTCCCAGCCCGATGCCCAGCGGGGCCCCGGTGGGCAGGTCGGGGAAGGTGACCCGGCCCTGCGGGTCGACGATGACGGGCGGGGGGTGACCGGCCCCCGCCATGGTGCAGCGGCGGGTCGCGGGGTCGTAGACGGCGTACAGACAGGTGGCGCCCATGACGGCGGGGGTCGCGTGGTCGTCACCCTCGGCCAGCCGCTGGAGGGTGTCGTCGAGGCGGGTCAGCAGTTCGTCGGGGGGCAGCTCCATGTCGGCGAGGGTGTGGACGGCGGTGCGGAGCCTTCCCATGGTCGCTGCAGCGTGCAGGCCGTGCCCGACGACGTCGCCGACGACGAGGGCGACCCGGGCGCCCGACAGCGGGATCACGTCGAACCAGTCGCCGCCGACACAGTGGTCCACGTCGGCGGGCAGGTAGCGCGATGCCGTCTCGACCGCTGCTCCGCCCTTCAACTGGCGGGGGAGCAGGGTGCGTTGCAGGGTGAGGGCCGCGGTGTGCTCGCGGGCGTACTGGCGGGCGTTGTCCAGCGACAGGGCGGCGCGGCCGACGAGCTCTTCGGCCAGCAGCAGGTCGACGTCCTGGAACGGCGACTCGTTGTCGGTGCGGACGAACAACGCCGTTCCCAGCAGCGTGCGCCGCGCCCGGATGGGAACGATCATGATCGAGTGCGCGCCGTTGCCGCGGAGCCGGTGCGCCAGCTCCGGCACGGTGTCGAGCCACGTGCCGGGAGCGGTGTCGAGCGTCGGCTCAAGGCGGGACCTGCCGGTACGCAGCACGTCGGTGAGGGGCGAGACCAGGGGCACACCGATCGGTTCGCCTCGCAGCCACGGGGATTCGGGGACCCCGGGGTGGATCGATGCGAGCCCGGCACGCCGGAAACCGGGCAGGCGCCTGCCCTCGGCGCCGACACGGACCGGAGGGCCCTCACCGAACGAGACCGACAGCTCCAGGTCCACGGCGACGTAGTCGGCGAGCAGGGGCACGGCGAGGTCGGCCAGCTCCTGGCCGGCCTGCATCACGTCCAGGGTGCTCCCGAGCCGCGCACCGGCCTCGCCGAGGACGGCGAGGCGCTCGTGAGCCCGCCGGCCCTCGACGACGTCCGCGCTGATGACGCACACGCCCAGTGCCTGGTCGTCCGCGTCCAGGAGGCATTGACAGGACACCGCGAACGGCCGCTCCCGGCCCGGAGCCGTCGGGAGCCAGGTGCGGTACTCGTGGACCCTGGAGGTGCCGCTCCGCAGCACCTGCCGCATCAGCGCCTCGATGGCCCGCGCCTCGGCGCCGGAGCGGATGTCGGGGAACCGGCGCCCGAGGCGCCGGTCACGGGGAAGGCCGTCGTGGCTCGCCATCGTTGCGTTCACGCCGGTGCACCGCAGTTGCCGATCACGGATGATGACGCCGATCGGCGCGCGGGTCAGCAGCGATCCCCGCACCGAGCCGTTGATGGAGCCGGCGGACGACGTGCCGGCATTGATCAGGGAGGCGAGCCACTGCGTCTCGCCGTCATGCCCCTGCACCATCGAGATCCGCAGCGTGGTGTCGACCATGCGGCCGTCCCGGTGGCGCACCGCCGTCACGCCAGGCCAGCCGTTCCGGGCGCGGCACTGCTCGACGAAGGCCGACATCGACAGCGCCGCCCCGTACGACGGCAGCACGTGGGCGGCTGACCGGCCCACCATGTCGCCCGCGGAGAGTCCGACGAGCTGCCGGGCGGCCTGCGTCCATCCGACCACGGTCCCCTGCTCGTCGAGCAGGGCGATGGCGGTGTCGGATATCTCGGCCGTGTTCAGCTGTTTGCCAAGAGACAAGTCGGGGCTGAATGTGGTCGCCAAGTGGCTGCCCTCGGATGGATGGGGGATGGGTGCGACAGGGGCGCGGAGCTTTGTTTGCCCCCTTTTGAAATGTTGACCGGGCAACCATCCGTTTTGTGACAACCGGCGTGCGTAGCGTCGTGACCTGCGGTTCTTCCGCAGAAGGGTGCTTGAGGCAACGTGTTCTCCCGGATGGTGGATCCACGCCGGTGTGCCCCCTCTGGCTCTGGTCACGGGTCCTGCGCGTCCCTCCGTGGGCGCCGTCGCTGCTTGTCGCGTGACCGGCGCATCCCGCGCAGCCGGAGGGCGAGGATCAGGGCCGAAACGCCGAACAGGACGGCGGTGACGGCCAGCCACCGGCCGAGGTAGACGGCGTCGGTGAGTCCTGTGGCGCCCGGGTAAGGGGCGGGCAGGCGGAGGATCAGGGGGAACCAGACCAGGAGGAGCACGCCGGACAGGAAGGCGGGCACGCGGAGGTGGTTGGTCCAAGCCCGTCCCGGCACGGCCCGGGTCCGGTGCCGCAGTACCGAGCGGGCCGAGAGGTCGGCGAGGGAGTACAGCGGCAGCAGGATCAGGTCGTGCAGGACCGCCGCACCCACCAGCCAGATCGCGACCTCCACGGGCCGGACGGCGAACAGGCGTACGCAGGCGTAGCCGGTGACGGCCAGGGAGCAGACCAGGACGAGCAGGTGCAGGGGGTTGGCGCCGTACCAGCGCAGGTAGCGGGCCATGGTCAGGCCCGGAAGGTGAGTCGGTGCACCCACTTGGTGTTGTTGACCCCGGGGTTGGCCGGCACGATGACGCGCGCCGGGTAGCCGTGGTCCATGGACAGGTACGCACCGTTGACCCGCAGGGCGAGCAGGGCCCTCGGGTCGTGGATCTGGTTCCCGCGGAGCATCACCGAGCGGTACGGCCCCGAGGGCTGGACGGACTCGACCAGCACGCTCCCGGCGCCGGGCAGACCGCTCAACGCCGCGAGGTCGGCGAGCCGCAGGCCCTCCCAGCGCTGGTCGGTGGTGGACCAGCCCTCCACGCAGGCGATCGGCAGGGCCGCGCGATGCCGTGGCATCGCGCTCAACTGCTCGCGGGAGAGGACCAGGGGCCGTCCGACGCCGTGCACCTCGAGCCGCCAGGAGGGGCCGACGAGCTCCGGGGTCACGCCGACGGACGCGGCGGTCTTGTTGATCTGGAAGGCGTCGGGTCCGCCGCCCGGATCGCGATCGTGCGGGGCGAGCAGCGCCGTGCCGCGCAGCCGCCCACCGATGCTCTGCCCTGCCGTGACCGCCAGGAGCAGGAGCGATCCGGCGCCGACCATACCCACGGCGCCCCGCCGGCTCATGGTGGCGGCCGCTGGTGCGACCGGCACCAGGCCGTCCGCATCGGGAGGTTCGGGCCGGGTGCCAGGGACGCCGATGCGCAGTTCCCGGAGGGGATTGCGACTGCGCAGGGCGCGCGTCATCCGGCGGAGCCTCAGGCTGACGTGGACGGCGAACGCGGCGATGAACACCCAGGCGCCGTAGAAGTGCAGGGTGTAGAAGGAGCCGGGGAAGACGTAGAACAGCTGGACGTTGAAGATCCCGGTCACGAACTCGAAGACGACGCCGCCCACCAGGAGGAGCAGCGACAGCCGTTCCAGCGCCTGGGCGGCCGATCGCAGCGGCGGCCATGCGAAGAGCTTGGGGATGACCGACCACAGCTTGGCCAGCACCACCGGCACGAGAGCGACGCCGAGCGTCACGTGAACGCCCTGGGTCAGCCGGTAGAGCCAGGCGGGGTGGGTGGGCCAGTCGAAGAGGTAGAAGCCCAGCAGCCCCTTGTCCGGGGTCTGGTCGTTGAGCGGGCCCAGATCCGGGTTGTACGCGGCGTACGAGAGCGCGCCGGTCACGAACACCACCGGGATGCCGAACAGCAGCACCAGACCGAAGACCGACGTCAGCCACGGCCCCCGGATCGGGCTGCGCCAGAACTCCGGACGGAAGGGACCGGTCGTTCCGGCGGCCGCCGCCGCGCGTCGTGCGCTCTCCCTCGCGCGCTCGACCGCCGTTGCGGTGAACTCCCTCAGCGGCCGTCGTGGAGGCGCCTGGGGCTCCTTCGGGCGACCCGGAGGTCCGCCCGAACCGGCCTGTGACGGCTGATCGTGATCGCGCATCGACTGACCCTCCGCTGCCAGGGCGCGTGCCGGAGGGCAACGGCCGTGATCTCGCCCCCACACATAGCCCGACCTCGGCCGTCTGTCGTCCCGCCACCACCGGGGACCGCGAGATTCCAGCCGAAGAGGCGTGCGCTCGGGGTAGGGGGGCGTCCGGGCGCCTCGCGTCGGCGGGCCCGGCCACCGGGAGTGGACGTCCCTGTTCCGTAAGGGGTCGGGGCGTTCCGCGGCGGCCTTGCGGCGGCTGTGATGGAGGCATGAGATCGCGCTTGTCTCCGCCGGTGTTCACCGGCAGGCTCCATGATCCCCGCACGGCGACCTCGATCGGACGCTGGCTCGGACTCGCCTTCGTCGTGTGCTTCGTCACCGGCCTGATCAGCCACGTGCTGCAGCGTCCGCCCATGTGGCTGGCCGGTGGTCTGCCGACCCGCCCGGTGTGGGGCTACCGGCTGACGCAGGGGCTGCACGTCGCCTCGGGTGTCGCGGCGGTTCCGCTGCTGTCGGCGAAGTTGTGGACGGTCTACCCGCGACTGTTCTCCTGGCCGCCGGTTCGGTCGGTGCGGCACGCCCTGGAGCGGTTGTCGGTCGCGGCGCTGGTGGCGGCGGCCGTGTTCGAGGTCGCCACCGGCCTGCTCAACACCGCGCAGTGGTACCCGTGGCCGTTCTCGTTCGTGCCGGTGCACTACGCAGTGGCCTGGCTGCTCACCGGATCGCTCGTGCTGCACGTCGCCGTCAAGGCCCCGGAGATCCGCGCCCACTGGAGGCGGCGGTCGCCGGGAACCCTGGCGCTGCCCCAGGAGGACGGGGCCGACCGGCGCTCGCTGCTCGCCGCCCTGGCGGCAGCGGCCGGCATGGTCACCGTGACCACGGTGGGACAGTCCTTCACCCCGCTCAAGGGCCTCATCCTGCTCGCGCCACGCCATCCGGACCACGGCCCGAGCGGCCTGCCGGTCAACCGCACCGCCGCCGCTGCCGGCGTCGGGCTGATCGTGGCCGACCGCTATCGCCTGACGGTGGCCGGGCCGCGGCCCCGCACGCTGACACTGGATGAGCTGAGGGGCCTCCCGCAGTACGGGGCGGAACTGCCGATCGCCTGCGTGGAGGGGTGGAGCAAGACGGCGCACTGGACGGGGGTGCGGGTCATGGACCTCCTGGACCTCGTGGGGGCCCCGCCCGACGCCCGGGTACGGGCGGTGTCGCTGCAGACGCGGGGCGGCTACCGGGTCTCCGAGATGGGGCACGAGTACGCCCGCGACCCGCTGACCCTGCTGGCGCTGCGTCTCAACGACGAGGAGCTCACCCCCGACCACGGCTACCCGGTGCGCCTGATCGCCCCGAACCGGCCCGGTGTGCTGCAGACCAAGTGGGTCGGCCGGCTGGAAGTGCTGTCGTGAGGACGAGCGTGACGCGGCGGCTCACGGGCGCGGCCGGTCTGGTGCTGGCGGGAGTGGGCGCGTACCAGCTGCTGGGGGTGGGCGACCTGACGGGCGTTCTGATCTGGCTGGGCGGCGCGGTGGTGCTGCACGACGTGCTCATCGCGCCGCTGGTGCTGCTCATCGGGTCGGTGCTGGTCCGCGGGGGCGTGCGCGGCCCCGTCCGCGGGGCGCTGATCGTCGCGGGCGCTGTGACGGCGGTCGCCCTGCCGGTGATGCTGCGCCCGGGGAAGCCGGCCAACTCCTCGGTCCTGCCGCTGGACTACCCGCGCAACTGGCTGGTCACGCTGGGGGCGGTGGCGGTGGTCGCGGTCCTCGTGCTCGTCGTGCGGGGTGCCCGCCGCGGCCGTCGGCCAAGACGCGCGGCGGGAAGGCTTACGAACCGCTGACGTGTCGGCGTCGTACGGTCGCCGGCCGGGCCGGTGGCCGTACGGTCGGGACATGTTGATCCTGGTCACCGGAGGTGCGGGCTTCATCGGCTCGCACGTCGTCACCGCCCTCACCGGCGCCGGGCACGAGGTGCGCGTGCTCGACGCCCTGCTGCCCGCCGCGCACCGCACGCCCCCGCCGGTTCCCGACGGGGTGGACTGGAGGCACGCGGACGTCCGTGACGCGGCGGAGGTGTCCGAGGCCCTGCGGGGCGTCGATGCCGTCTGCCATCAGGCGGCGATGGTCGGCCTCGGCAAGGACTTCGCCGACGCACCCGCCTACGTGGGCTGCAACGACCTGGGCACCGCGGTGCTCCTGGCCTGTATGGCCGCGGCCGGAGTGAGGTCCTTGCTGCTGGCGAGTTCGATGGTGGTCTACGGCGAGGGACGGTACGAGTGCCCGTCGCACGGTGTCGTGGGGCCGGGACCGCGCGAGGTGGCCGACTTGCGGGCGGGACGCTTCGAACCTCCCTGTCCGCAGTGCGGCGAACCGCTGGCGTCCGGGCTGGTGGACGAGGACGCCCCGCTCGACCCGCGCAACGTCTACGCCGCCACCAAGCTGACGCAGGAGCACCTCGCCTCCGCCTGGGCGCGCGCGGTGGGCGGACGGGTGATCGCGTTGCGGTACCACAACGTGTACGGGCCGGGGATGCCGCGTGACACCCCGTACGCCGGGGTCGCGTCGCTGTTCCGGTCCGCGCTGGAGCGCGGTGAGGCGCCACGCGTGTTCGAGGACGGCGGCCAGCGTCGTGACTTCGTCCACGTACGGGACGTGGCCGGGGCCAACCTCGCGGCCCTGGACGGACTGCCCGGTCTGCCGCAGGGGTCCGCGAGGGCGTACAACGTCGGCAGCGGTGAGCCCCACACGGTGGGGGAGATGGCCGCCGCCCTGGCCGGGGCGCACGGCACGCAGATGGTGCCGGTGGTCACGGGCGAGTACCGGCTCGGCGACGTCCGCCACATCACCGCCTCCTCGCGCAGGCTGCGTGAAGAACTGGGCTGGAAGCCGCGGGTCGCCTTCGCCGAGGGGATGACGGAGTTCGCGACGGCCCCGCTGCGAAGCGGCTGACCCGTCCGCCCGGACGGCCGCAGGGCGGGTCGGGTCCGCCTGCCCGCCGGGCGCCTCAGGCGGCGGCGGGCAGCCGGACCTCGAAGCGGCAGCCGCCGGGGACGTTGCGCACCGCCGCCCGGCCCTTGTGGGCCTCCACGATCCCCCGGACGATCGCCAGGCCCAGACCCGCTCCGGCGGGCGGGGTCCGTGCGTCGGTGCCGCGCCAGCCGGTGTCGAAGACACGGGGCAGGTCCTCCGCGGGGATGCCGCCGCAGCCGTCCGTCACCGACACGACGACGCTGTTCGCCTCCCGGCGGGCGGAGACCGCGATCGTTCCGTCGGCCGGAGTCCGGTGGATGGCGTTGACGAGCAGGTTGGCCAGCACGCGGGACATCTCGCGTCCGTCGACCTCGACCGGGACCGGCTCGACCCCGTCCCCGACGATCCGCACACCGTGCTCCATCGCGAGGGTGGCCGCGCCCGCGAGCGCGTCGCCGACGAGGTCGTAGACCGACATGCGGGTGGTGTTCAGGGCGAGCACGCCGGCCTGGATGCGGGAGAGTTCGAAGAGGTCGCCGACCATGCCGCTCATGCGTTCGACCTCCGCGCGGATGCGGGCGTGGTACAGGCTCGGGTCGTCGACCACGCCGTCCTCCAGGGCCTCGGTCATGGCCTGCAGTCCGGCGAGCGGGGTGCGCAGGTCGTGGGAGATCCATGCGACCAGCTCGCGGCGGGATTCCTCCAGGGCCCGCTCACGCTCCCTGGACGCGGCGAGCTTGGCGCTGGTGGCGGCCAGTTCACGGCCGAGTTCGGCGAGTTCGGCGGTGGGTGCGGCGGCGGGCGGGGTGAAAGTGCCGCCGTCGCCGAGGGCGCGGGTGGCCTCGGCGAGGGCCCGGCTGCCGCGGACCACGCCGCGGCCGAGCGCGAGCGCCACCCCGAGCGAGACGACCGCGGCGATGGAGCAGACCATGGTCACGACCCACAGGTCGTGGTCGGACAGGAACATGGCCCAGGACACCAGCATGGTTCCGCCGAGCATCGCCGCGACCGCGACGGCGGCGACCACCGCCAGGGACACTGCGACCGAGCGATTGCGCAGCAGCCGCAGAACGCCCGTGCCGAGCAGGCCGGCACAGGCCGCACCGATGGCCGCGTAGGCCACGATGAGGAGGGTGTCATGCACCATCGGGGGCTCCCTCGTCCGCGGTCGGAGGGTCGAACCGGTAGCCCACGCCCCACACGGTGCTGATCAGGCAGGGGTGCGCCGGGTCCTCCTCGACCTTCTCGCGCAAGCGACGGACGTGGACGGTGACGGTCGACAGGTCGCCGAACTCCCAGCCCCACACGCGGCGCATCAGCTCCTCCCGGCCGGCAGCTCGCCCGGGATTCCGCAGGAAGAACTCCAGCAGGTCGAACTCGCGGATCGTCAGGGCGAGTTCGACGCCGTGGCGAGTGACGCGGCGTGCGCCGGGGTCCAGGGCGAGGGGGCCGGCCCGCAGCTCCGATCCGGCCGGGGTCGCACGGGCGGCCTGGTCTCCCGTACGGCGCAGCACCGACTCCACCCTGAGCACGAGCTCGCGGGGGCTGAAGGGCTTGGTGACGTAGTCGTCGGCCCCGACCTCCAGGCCGAGGACGCGGTCCTCCTCGTCACCGCGCGCCGTCAGCATGATCACGGGGATCGGGCCGTCGTCGCGGATGCGGCGACAGACCTCGAGGCCGTCCATGCCGGGAAGCATCAGGTCCAGGACGACCAGGTCGGGGGCCCGGACGGCGGCCAGGGCCACGGCGGTGGGGCCGTCGGCGGCCACGTCGACGTCGAAGCCGGCCCGGTTCAGGTAGCCGACGACGACCTCGGAGACGGTGGCGTCGTCGTCCACGACGAGTACGTGTTTCACGCCACCGAGTGTGGCACCCGGCCTTCGGCCGACGGTGGGAGCGGAGGCGGACGTCAGCGATCCGTAAGGTGCCCATATCCCTTTTGAGCTTTTTGTCTCCGTAGGGTGAGTGGGGTGATCGAGACATCCCCTCCTCCTTCCGCCCCGGTGGACGTGGTGCTGCCCTGCCTCGACGAGGCCGAGGCCCTGCCGTGGGTGCTGGACCGCATCCCCTCCCGCTGGCGCGCGATCGTCGTCGACAACGGGTCCACCGACGGCTCGGCGGACATCGCGCACGCCCTCGGGGCGCACGTGGTCCACGAACCGCGCCGCGGTTTCGGTGCCGCCTGCCACGCGGGGCTCACCGCCGCGACGGCCGACGTCGTCTGCTTCTGCGACTGCGACGCCTCCCTCGACCCCGCGCTGCTGCCCGCCGTCGCCGCGCCCGTCCTCGACGGCGTGGCCGACCTCGTCCTCGGCCGGCGCAGGCCCGTCACGCGCGGCGCCTGGCCCCTGCACGCACGGCTGGCCAACCTGGAGCTGGCGCGACTGGTCCGCCGGCGCACCGGCCTGCGCCTTCACGACCTCGGACCGATGCGCGCCGCCCGCCGCGATTCCCTGCTCGCCCTGGACCTGACCGACCGTCGCTCCGGCTACCCGCTGCAGATGGTGGTCCGCGCCGCCGACGCGGGCTGGCGGGTGGAGGAGACGGACGTGCCGTACCGCCCGCGCAGGGGCCGCTCCAAGGTCACCGGCACCTGGCGCGGTACCTGGCACGCGGTACGGGACATGCGTTCCGTCCTCGCCGAACCTCCCTCCGCCGACCTGGCGCCCGCGGCAACGGCCCGGGGAACCGGACGGTGAGCCCCCGCCACCCGGCCGGGAGCCCGGCCACGCTGCTGGTCATCGCCAAGGAGCCCGTCCCGGGGCGGGTCAAGACACGGCTCACCCCGCCCTACACGCCCCTGGAGGCGGCCACCCTCGCGGAGGCCGCCCTCGCCGACACGCTGCACACGGTGCTCAAGACCCCCGCTCGGCGTCGCGTCCTCGTTCTCGACGGCGCTCCCGGACCCTGGCTCCCGCCCGGCTTCGACGTCGTGCACCAGGGAACCGGCGGCCTGGACGAGCGGATCGCGTCCGCCTTCGCCCGCTGCGACCGCGGACCGGCCCTCCTGGTCGGCATGGACACCCCGCAACTGACCGTCGAACACCTCGCGGGGGCCGGACGCGACGGCCACGAGGCCTGGTTCGGCCCGGCCGAGGACGGCGGCTTCTGGGCGCTGGGACTCGCCGATCCGGGGCGCGCCGCGGCCCTCGTACACGGCGTCCCGATGTCCACCGGGCACACCGGTGCGACGCAGCGGCGACGGCTCGTCGAGGCAGGGCTCAGCGTGGGCGACCTGCCGGTGCTGCGCGATGTGGACACCGCCGCCGACGCCGCCGCGGTCGCCGCGTGCTGCCCGCCCGGCTCGCGCTTCGCCACCACGCTGAACTCGCTCGCGGAGACCGGCCGGTGAGCGGCACCGCAGGCGGTTCGGAACCCGCCCTCGCCGAGCGGACGCCGCGGACCGCGGCCGGCTGGAAGACCCGGACGGTGGCCCGCCCCGCCGGTCTCCCCGCACAGGCGCAGCCAGCCGCGCGGCAGTGGCCGGCGCAGCCGGGGGAACCGTGGACGGACGACCCCTACGTCCATGCCCTGCGCACCGGTCGCGGCCCGCTCTTCCTGCGCCGCCTGTCGCCTCCGGCCCCACCGGACGGCGCCGGAGGGGAAGGGGAACTGCTGCCGCTGGACGTCGAGCGCTGGTGCGCCGCCCCCGACGCAGCGGACGCCGCCGTCCTGAACCGCTGCACCGGCCCCGTCCTCGACGTGGGTTGCGGACCGGGGCGTCTGGTCGCCGCCCTCGCCGTCCGGGGGGTTCGGGCACTCGGCGTGGACGTGAGCCCTGCCGCGGTGGCCCGGACCCGGCAACACGGCGGTTCCGCCGTCCGCCGGTCCGTCTTCGACCGCCTGCCGGGGGAGGGGCGCTGGGGCAGCGTCCTGTTGATGGACGGCAACGTCGGCATCGGTGGCGACCCGTTGGCCCTCCTCACCCGCCTGCGCACCCTGGTCTCGCCGGGTGGACGCCTCCTGGCAGAGGCCGCTCCGCACGACGAGGACGAGCGCCTGACCGTCCGGGTCGAGGACGGCCACGGCCGGCACGGCCGCCCGTTCCCCTGGGCCCGCCTCGGCACCACCGTCCTGCTGCACACCGCCGAAGCCGCGGGGTGGATCCCGGCAGGCCGGTGGACCGCCGAAGGCCGCTCGTTCGTGGAACTGCGCCGCCCGCGGTCCCGCCACCGTGACGAGCCACCCACGGCCACCGGAGGGACCGGACGACCATGAGCGACGCAACCGCCGCACAGCACCAGTCCCCGCAGCCGCCGACCGGCCCGCCCGAGGCACCCGTCAACCGCGCACCGGCCCGTGTCCGCACCATCGCCGTCGCGGTCCTCCTCGCCGCACTGACCGTCGTCGTCATCGGCACCCTCCGCGCGGGCGACAGCCAGCGCGACCCGGGCCGCCTGTTGGCCGGATACGCCGTCGCCTGGACGCTGTTCGCCGCCTCGGCATGGGCCGTTCGCAAGGTCCCGGCACGCGCCGCCACCGCACTGGTCCTGACCGGAGCGGCCGCGGTGGCGCTGGCCGGGCTCGCCGCACCACCCCGCACCAGCACCGACATGTACCGCTACGCCTGGGACGGCCGCGTCCAGGCCGCGGGGATCTCCCCGTACGCCCATCCCCCCGCCGCACCCGAACTCGCCACGCTGCGGGACGACTGGCTGTTCCCCGCCACGGGTTCCTGCCGGGGCTGGGGACTGGCCCGGACGGACAGCGGCCTGTGCGCCCGCATCAACCGTCCCACCGTCCCGACCATTTACCCGCCCGTCGCCGAAGGCTGGTTCGTCACCGTCCACGTCCTCTCCCCGCAGGGCAGCCGCCACAAGCCGCTCCAAGCAGGCGGCGCCGTCGTGGCGTTCGGCACCACCGTCGCGCTGCTCGCGGTGCTGCGCCGGCGCGGCGACCCACGCCGGGCCCCGGCCCGCACCGCTCTGTGGGCGTGGTGCCCGGCCGTCCCCTTCGAGGCGGTCGACAACGCCCACGTCGACACCCTCGGTGTCCTGCTGACCGTGCTGGCCCTCGGTACCGCCACCGCGGGCGCCCGCCGTGGAGGACTGCTCGGCGCCGCCGTCGCCGTGAAACTGCTGCCGCTTCTGACGCTCCCCGGCGCGCTGTCCGGGGAGCGCAGTCCGGCCCGCATCCTGCGCACGGTGTCGGCGACGGTCGCCGTGGTCGCCCTCGCCTACCTGCCGTACGTCGCCGCGTCCGGCACGGGCGTCCTGGGCTACCTGCCCGGCTACCTGCAGGAGGAGGGATACGAACCCGGGGACGTGCACCGCTTCGCCCTGCTGCGTCTGCTGCTCCCTGACGCCGCCGCGGGAATGGTCGTCCTCGTGCTGCTCGCACTCATGGCCCTGTACGTATGGTGGCGCGGCGACCCCACCCGCCCCTGGCGCGGCGCCCTGCTGCTGACCGGTACGGCGCTGCTGCTGGTCTCGCCCAACTACCCCTGGTACTCACTGCTCGTCGTCGGCCTCGTCGCGCTCGACGGCCGCTGGGAGTGGCTGGCCGTCACCCTCGCCGGCACGGTCCTCTACCTCGGGGGCCGGTTGCTGCCGGGCGTCCCTCTCCAGGCGTGGGCCTACGGCATGGCCGCCGTGTGCGTCGTGTGCGGGGCCTGCCTGCGGGCCGCCCCGGCACAGCGACTCTTGGACGGGCGTCGGTTGGGCACCTGACGTACCTCGCCCATGACACGCGGACGCCCGCCCGGTCAGCTGACGGGGTTCTCGGTGCGGTCGGTGTCCCAGCGGGTGTGGTAGCTGCCGGGGCGGTCGGTGCGGCGGTAGGTGTGGGCGCCGAAATAGTCGCGTTGGGCCTGGGTGAGGGCCGCAGGCAGGCGCGGGGTGCGCAGGGTGTCGTAGTGGGCGAGGGCGGCGGCGAAGGCGGGGGCGGGGACGCCGTCGCGGGTGGCGTGGGCCACGACCAGGCGCCAGGGGAGCTGGGCTTCGCCGACTTCGCCGGCGAAGCCGGGGTCGGCGAGGAGGCTGGGCAGTGCGGGGTCGGTGGTGTAGGCGTCGCGGACGCGGTCGAGGAAGGTGGCGCGGATGATGCAGCCGGCGCGCCACACCGCGGCGACGGCGGCGAGGTCGGTGTTCCAGCCGTAGGTGTTGCCGGCGGCCTGGATCTGGTGGAGGCCCTGGGTGTAGGAGATGACCTTGGAGGCGTACAGGGCCTGCTCGACCTGGTCGGTGAAGCGGGCGGCGTCGCGCTCACCGAGGACGGTACGCGAGGGGCCGGGCAGGGCGGCGCCGGTGGCGCGCAGGGCGGTGTGTGCGGACAGGGAGCGGGCGAAGACGGCCTCGGCGATGCCGGAGACGGGGACACCCAGGTCGAGGGCGGTCTGCACGGTCCAGCGCCCGGTGCCCTTCTGCTCGGCGGCGTCGGCGACGACGTCGACGAAGGGGAGACCGGTGTCGGCGTCGCGGTGGGCGAGGACGTCGGCGGTGATCTCGATGAGGTAGGAGTTCAGGCGGCCGGTGTTCCACTGGCGGAAGACCTCGGCGATCCGCGCGGGCTTCCAACCGGTGGTGTGGCGCAGCAGGTGGTAGGCCTCGGCGATGAGTTGCATGTCGGCGTACTCGATGCCGTTGTGGACCATTTTGACGAAGTGGCCGGCGCCGTCGGGGCCGAGGTGGGCGACGGCTGGGCTGCCGTCGGGGGTGGTGGCGGCGATGTCGGTCAGGACGGGGGCCAGGAGCTGGTAGGCCTCTTGGGAGCCGCCGGGCATGATGCTGGGGCCGTTCAGCGCGCCGTCCTCGCCGCCGGAGATGCCGGTGCCCAGGAAGTGGATGCCGCGTTCGTGCAGCGTGGCTTCGCGGCGGCGGGTGTCGGCGAAGTGGGCGTTGCCGCCGTCGACGATGACGTCACCGGGTTCCAGCAGCGGCGCGTACTCGTCGATCACGTCGTCGGTGGGCTTGCCGGCCTGCACCATGACGATCAGACGCCGGGGCCGTTGCAGGGCGGCGACCATCTCCTTGGCGGAATCCGCGGCGATGAAGGTGCCCTCGTGGCCGAAGTCGTCGACGAGGGCCTGGGTGCGGGCGGTGGTGCGGTTGTGGACGGCCACGGTGTAGCCGTGACGGGCCAGGTTGCGGGCGAGGTTGCGGCCCATCACGGCGAGGCCGGTGACGCCGATCGGTGCGGTGGGGAACACGGTTCTTCCTTCGGGTCTTTGGCGGTGGCGTAGTGGTTGCGGGAACCTGGGGCTGCTCGTCGCTGGGAGGGGGCAGGCCACCGCTGGCTCAGGCCCCTTTGCCAGCAGTGGCCACGACCGGGACCCTTGGTGCACGCGCACTACGGGTCCCGTGCATCGGCCGGCTTTCAGGCGGCGGCCTGTCGCGGCGGAAGGAAGGCACCGGCGGTCTCCGGGTCGGGCCACGGTGTGACGGTCTCCCCGGCGACGAGCCAGCCGTAGGCACCTCCCCGCTTCAGACGCAGCTCGTAGAGGAAGGGGGCGGTGGTGTCGCTCATGCGCCGGTAGAGAAGCGCGGTCGCGTACTCGCCCTGGTCCTCGGCGTGCAGGACCTTGTACTCGGTGGACAGGGGCGTCTCACCCGCCTGTCCCCGGGCCGCGAACTCCGCGAAGACCTCCTTGCGGGGAGCTGCCGCGATGGCTCCTTCCCGGGTCGGGAAGAGGATCGCCATGTCGTCGGTGTAGAGCTTCTCCATGGCGTCCATGCGGTAGTTGCTGCCGTCGTGCACGACGCGGGAGATGAACTCCTGCATCTCAGTGGTGATGGCACTCATGGCTTTTCTCCTTCTGCTGGGTGTTGAGGTACGCCGGCGGTCAGTCCGGTCAACGGCCGACCGGCGGCGGCATCGCGAGGAGCGCCCTCGACGACACTTTGTGGATGGCAGGGCGAGGATTCACTCGGACTCTGGCCGACACCTGCATCTGGCCCTGCGTGTACGCCGGGAAATGGTCGTTCGACGTATGCCGAACAACCTAACACGGCCGAGTTCGCCCTGAACGTTGCGACCGGCGTGACGGCGCTCTCATTGCACGTGCACACGGTGTCACCCATGCGTCGGAACAAGGTCCGTGAGCTATGCCACCTTCGCGACATCCTCGGTCGGCGAATGGCCGGTGTACGGTCGCAAGCGACGTTCGATGACTGGCGAAACATGGCGTACGCCCGGCCTGTTGTCGTGCGCGAAGGGGCCCCCACCCGCCAATGGGCGGCGTGACACCGTGCTCACACGAAATCAACGCAACATTGGCCACCGCATCGCAGGGGCGCTGTTTTCCTGCGCGAAATGGGCCGCCGAACTCCTCTCAGGCCCACGCCAGGCATGTCCCGCTGAATCGAAATGACCGACTGGAGTGAGTAACGCATGGCGAGTCAAGCGAGCAATCTCAGCCGTCGACGGTTGCTGTACGCCATGGGGGCGCTGGGCGCGGGAACCGCCGCGGCGGCGATGGCGTCCGGCGTCGCCGAGGCCGTCACGGGAACGGGCGCCACGACTGCGGGCTCGTTCCCGCCGCCTCCGGGCAACGGCGCGGTCGTGCCCATGAGGCTGCATGTGCCGGAGCGCATGCTGGACGATCTGAGGCGACGCCTGGCCATGACCCGGTGGCCGACCGAGGAACTCGTGGACGACTGGTCCCAGGGGGCTCCGCTGTGGCGGGTCAAGCGACTCGTGGAGCACTGGCAGCGACACTACGACTGGCGCAGGGTGGAGGCGCTGCTCAACGGATTCGGGCAGTACCGCACCGTGATCGACGGTGTGAGCATCCATTTCCTGCATGCCAGGTCACCGCACCGCGACGCCATGCCCATCATGCTCACCCACGGCTGGCCGGGCTCGATCCTGGAGTTCCGCAAGGTGATCCGGCGCCTGACCCACCCGACCGAGTTCGGTGGATCCGCGCGTGACGCATTCCACGTGGTCACACCGTCCCTCCCGGGATTCGGCTTCTCCGGTCAGCCGGACGCCGTGGGATGGGGGCGCGTGAGGACGGCGAAGGCCTGGGCGAAGATCATGCCTCGCCTTGGGTACGACCACTACCTCTCCCAGGGAGGGGACTGGGGAGCTGCCGTCAATGTGCAGCTGGGGGTCCTGCGTCCCAAGGGATTACTGGGCATCCACCTGAATTTCCCTCAGATCGTCCCCCCTGATCTCGACCCGAAGCGCCTCACTCCGGAGGAGCGGGTCGCGATGAACCAACTGAACGCACAACAGCAGAACGAGATCGGCTACCAGCTCCAGATGATGACCAGGCCCCAGACCGTGTCCTACTCCCTGGCGGACTCCCCGGTCGGGCAGGCCGCCTGGATCTACGAGAAATTCGGTGTCTGGACCGACAGTGACAAGAACCCCGAGTCGGTCCTCACCCTGGACGAGATGCTGGACGACATCACTCTGTACTGGCTGACGAATACGGCGGAGTCTGCCGCACGCTTCTACCGGGAGAACTCGGACATCACCATGAACGCGGTCAAGATCGACGTGCCCATGGGCGTCATACTGTTCCCCAAGGAGTTCTACACGCCGCCGCGCGCATGGGCCGAGAAGGTCTTCCCCAGCCTCGTCTACTGGAATCGGGCCAGCAGGGGCGGGCACTTCGCGGCGTTCGAGCAGCCGAAGATCTTCGCGGAGGAGGTGCGCCGATTCGGCCGGCTCTTCCGCTGACATCCTGCTGCGCCCACAGGCGGCCCACCGCCGAACGCGGTGGGCCGCTTGCGTTTCTCCGGCACGGTACGGCACGGCGCGGCGTCGCGCAGCAGCCGCCGGGGCGACCTGCGGCGCGTGTCATGCCTCACCTTTCCCATCAAAGCGTTTCACACGTGATGTACCTTGTTCGTAGTTCGCCGAACATCGAACAAAGGAGAGAGAGTCCATGACCACCACATCTCACCTGCCCTTCTCCGGTCACGTCGCCATCGTCACCGGCGCGGGATCCGGTATCGGCCGTGCGACGGCACTCGCTTTGGCGCAGGCCGGGGCGAACGTGCTCGGCGTCGGTCGCCGGATGGATGCCCTCGTGGAAACAGCCAAGGCCCACCCGAACATCGAAGCCCTGTCCGTGAACCTCGTCGACGACGGCGCGCCCGCGCAGGTCGTCAACACCGCCGTGGCGCGTTGGGGACGGCTCGACCTGCTGGTGAACAACGCAGGCGCCACGGCCGTCATGCCCCTGGCCGAGGCGGACAAGCAGGTCATCACCGACCTGTTCGCCCTCAACGTGGTGGCCCCGAGCATGCTGGCGCACGAAGCCCTGCCCCATCTGCGCACGTCCTCCGGCAGCATCGTCAACGTGTCGAGCACCTACGGACACCGCCCGATGTCCGGCGGATCCCACTATGCGGCCACCAAGGCCGCGATCGAGCAGATGACCCGCAGCTGGGCCCTCGAGCTCGCGGCGGAGGGCATCCGCGTCAACTCCGTCGCTCCCGGCCCCACCCGGACCGACGTCATGGTCGCCGCAGGCCTGACCCCCGAGGCGATCAACGACATGTACGCGTACGAGCGCGACCGCATCCCCACGCACCGCATCGGGGACGTCGAGGACATCGCCCACTGGATCCTGCGCATGGCCGAGCCGGCTGGACGCCAGGCCACCGGGCAGGTCATCACCGTCGACGGCGGCCTGGAACTCATCTGACGTCACCGCCGTCACAGCTGACGCGGGCGCCAGGCGTGGGAGGTGCGGAGGTGCGGGAGGTGCCGGGAACGGTTGGGGCCGCCGATGCGCCGCCGTTAGGGTGTCAGCAAGGCGTCAAGAAGAGGCGCCCGGTGTGCCGGGAAGTCTGGTCGGCGTTGTGAGGGGCCCCGTGCCCGTTGCCGCCGACGCCCCGGAGGTTCGCCCATATGGCCACCGCCCCCCGTTCCCGCCCCCCGTTCCTCGGCGTGCTCCCGTGGCCGGAGCGGCGGGCCGTCGCCCGAGCCCTGCGGACGGAGACGGTCGGCGGCCTGGTCCTGCTGGCCGCGGCGGTGGTGGCCCTGGTGTGGGCGAACGGTCCGTTCAGCGGCGCGTACGAGGCGGTACGCGACTTCCACTTCGGCCTTCCCGTGCTGGGGCTGGACCTGTCGGTGGGGCACTGGACGGCGGACGGATTGCTGGCGGTGTTCTTCCTGGTCGCCGGGATCGAGCTGAAGCGCGAACTCGTCGTCGGCGAACTGCGCACCCCGGCCACCGCCGCGCTCCCGGTCATCGCGGCGGTGTGCGGCATGGTGGTGCCCGCCGGGCTGTACGCCGTGGTCGCGGCGTTCGGGGGCGGCAGCCCGAGCGGCTGGGCGGTGCCGATGGCCACCGACATCGCCTTCGCGCTGGGGGTCCTGGCCGTCGTCTCCACCCACCTCCCCGCGGCGCTGAGGGCCTTCCTCCTCACCCTCGCGGTGGTCGACGACCTGGGCGCGATCCTGGTCATCGCGGTGTTCTTCACCTCCGACCTCAACCTCTGGGCGCTGCTCGGCGCTGCGGCCGGGCTCGCGGTGTTCTACGCGCTGCAGCGGCTACGGGTCACGGGCTGGTGGTGGTACGTGCCGCTCGGCCTGGTCATCTGGGCGCTGATGTACAACGGCGGCGTGCACGCCACCGTGGCCGGGGTGGCCATGGGCCTGATCCTGCGGACCACCCGCGACGAGGACGAGGTGACCTCGCCCGCCGAGCGCACCGGCTACCTGCTGCACCCCTTGTCCGCCGGTGTCGTCGTCCCGCTGTTCGCCCTGTTCGCCGCCGGGGTCGGCGTCTCCGCGGGTGCCCTGGGGGAGGTGTTCACCAGGCCCGAACCGCTCGGTGTCGTCGTGGGTCTGGTGCTCGGCAAGATCGCCGGCATCTTCTGCGGAACCTACCTTGCCGCCCGTTTCACGCGGGCCCGGTTGAATCCGGACCTCGCCTGGGCCGACGTGTTCGGCCTCGCCACCCTGGGTGGCATCGGCTTCACCGTGGCCCTGCTGATCGGCGAGCTCGCCTTCCCCGCGACCGCGCAAGGTGAGCACGTCAAGGCCGCGGTCCTGGTGGCATCGGTGATCTCGGCCTGCCTGGCCGCGCTGCTCCTGCACCGCCGCAACCGGCTGTACCGGCGGCTGTGCGCCGAGGAGGACACCGACGCCGACGGGGACGGCGTCCCCGACATCTACCAGCGCGGCGGCGCGAGCCCGGCGACGGCCGAACAGGCGGACTGATCGCGGGTTCGTCCGGGCGGCGTACTCCCGCTGGCATGCGGACGCCGTCCTGCCGAGGCTGGCAGAGGGTTCATCCCGTGTGGGCGTGATGACGGTACCGGTCTCGAAGGAGAACACGATGTCCGCCGATTCCGCGCTGAAGGGCCCCGAACCGGCGATCGTCGCCGCCAACCAGGCCGCACGAAGCCTTCTGCCGTTCGAGGACAGCCGCGACCTGGACGACGCCGGCCGTGGTTTCCTCGGCACCGTCGAGCAGCGGGAGATCACGGACCGCGACGGTCGCACGGTGTGGTCCCTTGACGCGTACGGCTTCCTCGACGCCGACTGCCCGGACACCGTGCACCCGAGCCTGTGGCGGCAGAGCGCTCTCGTCGCCCGGCACGGGCTGTTCGAGGTGGCCGAGGGCATCTACCAGGTACGCGGCTTCGACCTGTCCAACATGACGGTCGTCGAGGGCGAGCGGGGCATCCTGGTCATCGACCCCCTCCTGTCCGTCGAGACCGCCGCGGCCGCCCTGGCCCTGTACCGGCACCACCGCGGGGACCGCCCCGTCAGCGGCGTGCTCTACACCCACAGCCACGTCGACCACTTCGGCGGCGTCAAGGGTGTCGTGACCGCCGAAGAGGCCGGAGCCGGACTGCCCGTCATCGCCCCCCAGGGTTTCCTGACCCACGCCGTCAGCGAGAACGTGTACGCGGGCACGGCGATGGCGCGCCGCGCCGCCTACATGTACGGCGCCGCACTGCCCAAGGGGACGCACGGTCAGATCGGGGCAGGTCTGGGGCAGACGACCTCCACGGGCACGGTCAGCCTCATCCCGCCCAGCGTCGAGATCATGCGCACCGGCCAGACGCACACCGTCGACGGCATCCGCATGGTCTTCCAGCTCACCCCCGAGACCGAGGCGCCGGCCGAGCTGAACATCCACTTCCCCGGCCGCGCGGCGCTCTGCATGGCCGAGAACGCCACCCACAACCTCCACAACCTGCTCACCCTGCGCGGCGCCGAGGTCCGGGACCCACGCGTCTGGGCGCAGTACCTCACCCAGACCATCCAGCTCTTCGGCGCCTCCTCCGACGTCGCCTTCGCCTCGCACCACTGGCCGACCTGGGGCCGCGCACGCGTGCTGACCTTCCTGTCCGACCAACGCGACCTGTACGCGTACCTGCACGACCAGACCCTGCGCCTGATCAACCAGGGACTCACGGCCCTGGAGATCGCCGAACGGATGCACCTGCCGCCGGCCCTGGAACACGTCTGGCACACCCACGGCTACTACGGCTCCGTCAGCCACAACGTCAAGGCGATCTACCAGCGGTACCTCGGCTGGTTCGACGGCAACCCCGCCCACCTGTGGGAACACCCGCCCACCGAGGCCGCCACCCGCTACGTGGACTTCATGGGAGGCGCCGACGAGGTCCTGCGGCGCGCCCGCCGGTCCTACGCGGAAGGAGACTTCCGCTGGGTTGCCCAGGTCGTCAACCACGTGCTGTTCGCCGACCCCGGCAACACCGAAGCACGAGAGCTGCAGGCGGACGCCCTCACCCAGCTCGGCTACGGCAGCGAGAACGGGACGTGGCGCAACTTCTTCCTCACCGGCGCCCTCGAACTGCGCCACGGCCCGGTCGGCACGCCCACCGTCACCGCGTCGCCCGACGTGATCTCCGCGCTCTCCCTCGACCAGCTCTTCGACTCCCTCGCCATCCGCGTCGACGGCCCCGCCGGCTGGGACGCGGACATCACCATCCGCTGGAACGTCCACGGCTCGGAGCCCATCACCTGGCGCCTGCACAACGGCGTGCTCACCCACGTGCCCGGCGAGGGCCCCGCCGCCACCGAACCCGACCTGGCGGTCACCCTCCCCGAAGCCGATCTGCGGGCCGTCCTCCTGGGAACCCTGCCGGCGGCCGACCTGGCGGCCCGAGCGGGCATCCAGGTGTCGGGCGACCCCGGCAAGCTCGCCGAACTCCTGGCGTACCTCGGCGAACCCGACCCGGACTTCGCGATCGTCACTCCGTAGCAGCCCCTGGCTGCACGGGACCGGTCGGGTCCTACCCGCTGAGAGCGTCCACGAGGAAGAGGAACACGTTCAGGCCGAGTACGACGACGGCAACGAATCCCACGACCACCAAGGAGCAGCCACCGGCGATCGCCACCATGACCCAAGCGCGGCCGACGGCACGGTGGCACTCGGTGTCGTCGTCCCAGTCGTGATCCACCCTCGCCCCCCTTGTCGAGGCACCGTACACCGCGGCCTCCGCGGCGATCGCGGGTGCGCGCGGCGGCCCCGGGCCTCCGGCCGGGCCGGGGCGGCCACCGCGGGGGTTCCAGGCGGGTGCCGGTTAGGCTGGGGCGTGTCCCTCATCGGCCGTGGCCAGGAGCTTTCCGCGATCGGGGCCCTCCTCGACCGGCTGCGTGCCGGCGTCGGCGAACGCCTGGTCGTCACCGGGCCGCCGGGGGCGGGCAAGACCGCGCTGCTGGCCGCCGCGGCGGAGCTGGCCGCCGAGCGCGGCATCCGGGTCGAGCACACCAGGGACCGCACGCTTTCCGCGCCCGCCGTTCCGCCGCACCCACCGGGGTCGCCGGGGGAGCCCGTTCTGCTGCTGGCCGACGAGGGCACGGCCGAGGACCTGCCCGGGTCCGGCGCGCCCCCGGGACCGCGCGCACTGCTGGCCGCCGCCCGGGAGTACTCCGGGGACGGGACCCAGTTGAGGCTGGGCGGACTGTCGGGCGCGCGGTTCGCCGCGCTCGTGCCCGGGCTGCCGCCCGACGCCGTCCACGCCCTGTGGCTGGTCTCCGGCGGGCTGCCCGGTCCCGCACTCTCCCAGGCCGAACGGCTGAAGGACCTGCCCGGGGACGCCGACCCGGCCGTGCACCTCGCGCTGGTCTTCCCGTCGCGGGCCCAGTTCCTCGAACTCGACCTCGGACTCGTCCGGTTGCTGGAGGAGGCCGCCGAGCGACCGGTCGCCCCTGCGGTCCGCGCCCGGGTGCTGGCCCGGCTCGCGCGCGAGCTGCTGGCCGACACCACGGCCCTGGCGCGCCGCCGGGACCTGGCGGACACGGCGCTCGGCCTGGCCCGCGCATCCGGCGACCCGGGCACGGTCGCCGAGGTCCTCGACGGCCGGCTGCACGCGCTGTGGGACCCAGCCGCCACCGCCGAACGCCTGGCCACCGCCGGGGAGATCGTCGCTCAGGCCCGCCGGGCGGGTGACGCGGCAGCCGAGTGCCGCGGCCTGTTCTGGCGCTTCGTGGCGTACACCGAGACCGGGGACCTGACGGCCGCCGAGGCCGCGCTCGCCGTGTACGTCGGCGCCGCGGAACAGGCCGGCCACACCGACGCCCACGTGGTGGCCCTCTCCCGGCGGGCGATGCTCGCCACGGTCAGGGGCCGGTTCGAGGAGGCCGGGGAACTCGCGGACCGGATCCTCGTAGCCGGGCCCAAGGCGGGGGTGAGCGACACCGAGAGGCTGGCCGGTTCGGTGCGCCACCAGCTGGCCGTCGTACGGGGCGGCACCGAGACCCCGGTCGAGCCCTGGCAGCGGATGGCGCGCCGACTGCCCGGGCACTTCTTCGAGGCCACGGCGGCCCGGGCGATGCTGGGGTCGGGACGCGAGGTCGAGGCCGGTCTGGAACTGGAACGGCTGCTGCCCTCGGTGCTCGAGGGCACCGGCCCGCGGTGGATCGGCGCGCTGGCCGACCTCGCGGTCGTCGCCTCGCGGACCGGTAGCCCGGCGGCGGCCGCCGCACTCTACGACGCCCTGCTGCCCTACCAGGGACGGCTGGTGGTGTGGGGCGGCGCCAACACCGTCACCGGACCCGTCGACGACTACCTGGGCCGCCTGGCGGCGCGCCTGGACCGGCCGGACGCCGCCCTCGGCCACCTGGACGCGGCAGCCGAGCTGTCCCGCCGTACCGGCGCCCTCCCCTGGCTCGCGCACATCCTGGCGGCACGGGCGGAGGTCCGCACCCGGCGCGACGGCCCGGGGGACCGGGAAAGGGCGGCGCAGGACGTGGCGCAGGCCCGGTCGATCGCGGAGCGGCTCGGCATGGACGGTCTCCTTTCCACCCTCCGCGCAGCCGGTCCGCCGGACGGCCGGTGGCGCTGGGTGCTCGACGGGCGCGACTGGCGACTGGAGGCCGGCGGCGAGACGGCCCGGGTGCCCGACGGGCGCGGACCCCGTTACCTGCGCACACTGCTGGCGGCGCCCGGCCAGGAGATCCCCGCGCTCGATCTCGTGGCCGGCGGCGCCGGGCTCGCGGCTCCGGCGGCCGATCCGCTGCTGGACGACACGGCACGCGCCTCCTACCGCCGACGGCTCGCCGTGCTCGACGACAGCCTCGACGCCGCCGACCGGGCCGGTGACGTGGACGCCGCCGCGGCCGTGCAGGCCGAGCGCCGGGCTCTCCTCGCCGAACTCCGGCGTGCGACCGGCCTCGGCGGCCGCCCCCGTGCCCACGGCGACGCGGCGGAGCGGGCCCGGGTCGGCGCCACGCGGGCGCTGTGGGGGACCGTCCGGCGCATCGAGGCCGCCGCGCCGCTCGCCGGTGCCCACCTGCGGGCGTCCCTGCGGACGGGCCGCCTCATGCGTTACCAGCCGGGCCCCGGCGGCCCCGGGCGCTGGCAGGTGTGACGCCGGTCACGAACGGATCGTTCCCCGCGGGGTTACGCCTCCTGTTGTGCACGGCACGCACCACTGGAAGGACGCACCACATGAGCACCGGCGAAGCCCCTCTGACGTACGCGGGTCTGCGGGCGGAGCGCCGGGGCGAGCCGGACGGCCGACCGCCGCTCGTCCTGCTGCACGGCCTGAGCTACGACCGTCACCGGTGGGGCCCGCTCCTGCGGGAGCTGGAGGCCGCCGACCCGGGGCGGAGCGTCCTCGCCGTCGACCTGCCGGGACACGGGCAGTCGCCGCCGCTGGACCGGCACGGGCTGGACGACGTCGCAGCCGTCGTGCACCAGGCGGTCACCGAGGCGGGCCTGACCCGGCCGGTCGTGGTGGGGCACTCCATCGGTGGTGCCATCGCCACCGCCTACGCCGCGACCCACCCGGTGCGGGGCGTGGTCAACATCGACCAGCCGCTGCGCGTCGGCGGCTTCGCCGACCTGCTGCAGCGCAACGCGGACGTGCTGCGCGGCCCGGACCACGGCACGATCTGGAACGGCCTGCTCGGCCGCATGGGCATCGACGGCCTGCCGCCGGAGGCCCGCGCTCTCGCCCGGCCCGACGCGACGCCCGCGCGTGACCTACTGCTGGCCTACTGGGACGAGTTGCTGACCACACCGCCCGAGCTGCTGGAGGAGCGGAACGCCGCCCGCCTGGAGCGCATCGCGTCCCAGGACACGCCGTACCACTACGTCACCGGCGCCGAACCCGACCCGGACTACCTCACCTGGCTCCGCAAGGCCCTGCCCGGCGTCATGATCACCGTCCTCCCCGGCAGTGGCCATTTCCCGCACCTCGCCCACCCTGCGGAGGTCGCCCGGCTCCTGAAGTGAGGGCGGTGTGCGCCGCTCACCGAAGGCGCAGGTCAGCCGGGCATCCGGCGCCGCGCGAAGGCCGTGCCTGGCGGACCTGCTGGGGGCGCATCATGCTTTAAGTAACACATGGCCCCTAACCGTGTCGGATACCGACAGGGAGGCGATGGTCCGATGGCGAAGCTGCTCTTCGTTCTGACCGGGGCGTCGTACTGGACGCTCAAGGACGGCACCAGGCACGCGACGGGTTACTGGGCCGAGGAGTTCGCGGCCCCGTACAAGGCGCTCAGCGAGGCCGGCCACGAGATCACGGTCGCCACTCCGGGCGCGGTGATCCCGACCGTGGACATGATGAGCCTGCGTCCCGACATGGCCGGCAGCGCGCAGATCGCCCTCGACCTGGAGGAGATCATCCGCTCCGCGGAGGTGATGCGGCGGCCCATCCACCTGGCGAACGCCCGGGTGGAGGACTACGACGCCGTCTACTTCCCGGGCGGCCACGGGCCCATGGAGGACCTGTGCGTCGACCCCGACGCCGGCCGCCTGCTGACCGCGGCGCTCGCCTCCGGCAAGCCCCTCGCGGTCGTCTGCCACGCCCCCGCGGCGATGCTGGCGACCAGGATCCACGGCCAGTCCCCGTTCGCGGGCTACCGGGTCACGGCGTTCACCAATGAGGAGGAGGAGGCGGTCGGCCTCGCCAAGCGCGCGCGGTGGCTGGCGGAGTCCGAACTCATCGACATGGGTGTCGCCTTCACCAAGGGCGAGATGTGGAAGCCCTACACGGTGGTGGACCGGAACCTGTTCACCGGCCAGAACCCCGCCTCCGCGGCCGTCCTGGCGGAACGCCTGCTCAAGGCGCTCTAGCGGGTGCGTGCCCGGCCCCTGCCGGGGGCCTTCTGATTGCGGCGGAGCCCAACGGGGCCCGGACCGGTGATCGTTGCCGGTCCGGGCCCCGTGATCCGGGAGCGCCGGTCCCTCGCTCGAAGCATTGAAGGCGACCGGTCGTCCGGGGGCGGGTCGCCGTGGAGCGGTCGGCAGACACGCCTTTGCCGCCTCGCCGCCCTGCCGCCATCCCGTGGCCGCCGCCCCGTCACGGAAGGCGGCAGGCTCTCCCCGTAGATTCGACATGCGAGTCCGCTGCGAGCGGGCGAACATCGACACCCTTCGAGCGGGTCTCCTCGATGCGACACGGAGGCTTGCGGCATGGAAAGGCTTCACCTGTGGCTGAGCTGTTCTACGACGACGATGCCGACCTGTCCGTCATCCAGGGCCGTAAGGTCGCGGTCATCGGCTACGG
>NZ_JBEXSX010000076.1:0-41482 GCF_040613835.1 Streptomyces sp. NPDC006207
TGAGGACCTCCACGTCTTCGCGCAGCCGGCGGTTCTCCCGCCGCAGCGCGGCCAGTTCCTCGCGTTCGCTGCTGGTCAGGCCGTCTCGCTCGCCGGCGTCGACCTCGGCCTGCTTGACCCAGTCGCGCACCGCGGTCTCGGTCAGGTCAAAGTCCTTGGCGACCTGGCCGACCGAGCGGTCGCCACGCCGGCACAGCTCGACGATCTCGGCTTTGAACTCCGGCGTGAACGAGCGGCGAGGGCGTGGCTTCTTCTTCCCCATGCTCTCCATGATGGACATCCTCCCGGGGCTGAACCCCAGATCTCGGATGTCCGCCAAAGCGAATCAAGCCCACCCCCGCAGGCCATCACTCGGCGGTGTTGCCCTCCGGTGGCTTGCGTAGCGCCAGGAGGCCGGCGATGCCGAGGGGCGGGCCCCATAGGCTGGCGGCGTTCTGAGGCTCAAAGTCCCCCCGGGACAGCTGCCACACGGTGATGAGCAACGAGTACCGCGACCACGGCTCCGCCGAGCCAGCCCACCGCTTGCCACGCCCGCCGGTGCCGGCGCCCCCCGATGTTCATGGCCCCGATGATGGCCCCAGCCCGCACCGGCGCACAGTCCCTTCCCATACCTGCGCTCTGTGATGCCCGGACGCGCGGCCTGTGGTGTACTCCCCCGCCCCATCAGGCGTGGCTGGGGAGTGGGGTTGCGTGTGCACCCGCCGCGCGCCGGGGCTGCGCCCCCGCGGTGCCTGCGGTCGGGCGACCGGTGCCGGTGGCGGGTGGAATCCGCGGTGACGAGGCGTTCTGGTCGTCGCGGCTGTGCCACAGTGACCGAAGGCAACGGGTAGGTGAATGGGGGCGGGACGATGAACGCCCCCCTACCACAGTAACCGCAGGCTCAGTTCGGCTGGTCTGGGGTGTTCCGGTGGTGGACGGCGAGGTGATGCTGGAGATCGGCGTGGCGGAATTGGTAGACGGGACCGACAGCGCGTAGCAGGCCGAGGCGGTGAGCGTCATCGAGGAAGGACATGAGCCGACGCGGTAGTTCACGGCGGCGTCCCGGGAGGCGCAGCGTGATCAGCACGTACCTCTTCCAGGCATGGTGATCGCCAGCGTAGAGGGCCGCGGCTGGGCCACCCACAAGGCCGACCATGAGGCCGCCGGCCGGTCCGAAGATGAGACCCGTCACCAGGCCGTAGGCCAGCCCGCCGGTGAGGCTGATCAAGGTGATTCTCGTGATGTTTACGGCGCGATCGGCCCGCCACGTACTGAACGGCGTGTTCGCTCGGTCGGTCGCAAGAGGGTGCTCGGCATGCTCGCCGAGCCAGATGCCGACCGTCAGGGCGAACATGGTTACGAGTCCGGCTAGAACGCCAGCGAATAGGGACCAAGTCAGGAATCCGGCCGCGAGGCCGACGAGAGCGCCGACACCGGATCCACCCAGGACGCCCCAGAGGAGTGTGCGGACAGTGCCACCAAGGGACACCCGCAGGTAACCCGGTCTGGCATCTTCCCACTCGATCGAGGCCGCTGAGGCCAAAGCCCCGGCCAGAATGCCCGCGATCACGGCGTCACGGATCGCCCAGATAGGACCCTCGATGAGCATCTCCAGCAGCAAGACGGGAACCGCGACGCACAGGCCGACTCCGACTCCCGCGGTGAGGCGGCGCTCACGAAGCGGGATTCCGTCGTCCAGGTCCCACCAGGCGAGGTCGTGGGTGTGCCGTCTTTCGAGCCGGTCGGCGAGTAAGCCGAGGTACCGTGCGGTCGGGCCAGGCTTCCAGCGACGTCGAGGCTCGAATGGCCTGGCGAGATCGTCGCTCGGTGGTCGCGTGGCGAGTGTCACAGGAATGAGACGGTCGAAAAGGTGGGCACGCAGCACTGCGGCCGTGGGAAACACCATGGGGTCAACGAGTTGGGCGGGATCTAGCCGGGGATCGCTCCTGTCCAGCCGGGCGGTGTAGATCGTGCCCAGCAGCCATAGGCCCAAAGGGGTAGAAACGACATCTGCGAGTGGGGGTGCGTCACCTGCCCTAAGACGGGACAGAACCTCGTCCCAGGCCGGAGTAAGGGGGCGCTGGGGGTGGTCGGCCAAGTAGTCGGCGGCGGCCCGTGCGGACAGCGGCCGGGGCTCGATGACGGCGGCGGCAGTCAGCCTGCCAATGGAGGCGACGGCGTTGGCGTACTCGTCCGGGCGGCAGGTCAGGATGACCTGGTCGGCCGCCGCGGTGAGCGATCTGTCGATTCCCGCCAGGACGGCGTGGCGAGCCGGCTCAGAGATCTCGTCCAGCCCGTCCAGGACGGGCAGCACCTTTGCGCGCATGACAAGTACCCGTGCCATGTCGGATCCGAACTGTTCGGCGGCGAGCGCCGGGTACCTTCTCGTAAGCTGGTCGGCCAGCCAGTCCCGCAGATCAGGTGTGCTATCTACGTCCCATTGGGTGAGGGGTAGCAGGACCGGTACCGGCTCGTCGTCTGCGCGAGTCGCAAGGAGCTGCCTCAGGAGCTGCACGGCGAGTGTCGTCTTCCCCGAACCTGCCCTCCCCAGGACCACGAGCCTGCGGCGGCGCAGCGCACGGAAGCGCGCCGCCACGCCCGCGATGTCAGCCCCGGACACTGACCACACGGCAGGCGCGTCGCCGAACACCCGGGCTGGGGTGTCCACCACCGCGAGGTTCGCGGTCAGATCCCAGTGCACTGGGATCGGATGATCGTCCAGGCGCTGGATACGCGCCTCGTTCCGCCACTGCTCGGTGACACTGGCCCTCAGCATCTCCATCGCCTCAGCTATAGCCTCTTCCGAGGGCAGTCGTTGCGGCGGGTGGAAGTGATTGACTTGCTGGTTGTTGTCGCCCACCTGAAAGGCGGTCGGCCCATGGAAGATGTTGCGGAACACCCCACCTTCATCCGCGCCTGGGGCCGGGGCAGTCACCTCTCTGACCCGAAGTGGTTGACTTGCCGGTTGTTGCCGCCCATTTGGAAGGCGGTCGGCCCGTGGAAGGTGTTCCCCGACACGCCACCAGCCGCAGGCTGCGCGTGCCGGGCCTGCTCGACCAGTTCGTGTAGCGCGGCGGCGAACTCCTCGCGTTCATCGTCGTCCGCGTCCTCCAAGAGCGTCTCGAACCGGGTCCGCCAGGACACCTCCTGGTCCACCAGTACTTGCTCGACCGCGTCTTCTCCTGCCGCTTCCAGGGCCGCCGCGGTCCGGTCCAAGCGCTCCAGCTCCACCCGCTCCCGCTCAGGATTCCCGCGGCCCAGCAGCCGCGCCACCCGCTGCCGCAGCGTCTCCCATGCGTCGGTACCCGCGGCCTGCGCCACGGCCGTACCGCTGGCCGCAGCCAACGCCACCAACGTCTCTGCCAACATCCCCGCCCCCTTCACCCCATGCCGACACCACGAACGTAGCGCCGAGCCCAGCTTCCAGCACAGCCTCTGCGACATCCGTAAGCCGACGAGGCCCCGTCGGCATGGCCGTCATCCCGGCCTCGGGGCGGCCGTTTCGTTCGAATCGGTTGAGGTCCGCCGCGGGCTGGGGACGGCGACCGCCGGGTCCAGCTCAAGGCGAGTGTTCATGTCCAGCTTGGTGGTCGGCGTGAGAATGACATGGCCTTTCGTCACTCATGCCGCCAACGGGTGAGCACCATCTGTCAGTGCCAATCACGAGATCGCTGAGCCTGCACCACTGACACTCAGATGATGCTGTTCAACTGACACTCCCCCGCAGATCATCACTTCAAAGGTGCACTATCTCTAGCCTCAGGGCAGCTGAGCTGGGGTGGAGTGGGCCCAGGCGGCACCGGACACGGTAAGCCCGTCGGCGGCCGCGATCGCGCGAGGCACCATCAGTTCTGCCGGCGACATGGCCGAGAGCCGTGGTATCGAATGCAGGTAAGGGAAGGCGAACCCGTTGCCAGAAATCCGCGCGATGGTGCCGTCTTCGCCGGGTTGAAGCGGGATGCGGTGGGTCTTCATCGCGCTGATGTCGACGTCGCGGTAGGGCGCCGACGGGTTCTTCGACAAGAGTGCCGAGTAGATCCGCAGCTTCTTGTTGCCGACCAGGTCCCACACGTCCAGGTCGAGCGAATGAGTTCCCTTGGGGATGTAGCAGTACACCGGGAGCTGGGTGAGGCCGCTCGCGAGCTTGAGGTAGGTGTGCGGTGAGCGTCCGGTGGAGTGGGATGCATCGATGTCGTATGTCAACGGAGCCTGGTGGTCGGCGTGAGAATGACATGGCCTTTCATCACTCACACCAGCAACGGGTGAGCACCATCTGTCAGTGCCAATCGCGAGGTCGCTGAACCTGCACCACTGACACTCAGATGATGCTGTTCAACTGACACTCCCTCGCAGACCATCAAGGGTGCCTGCGGGCAGCCAGCGTGCACGGGACGTGCAGGAGGGGCGCACAGCAGGCGGTCTCGCAGAGGGTGTCGCGGGCGGGCAGGGTTCCGCGGCCGACCCGAGGGCTCGTCCTGCTCAGCAGGTCATGACGGTCAGGACCGCTGTACCGCAACCACGCTCTCCACCGGGCAGGTCTCGCGGCGCAGCTCGTCGACGAGGGCTGCGCTCTCGTCCTGGCCGGGTCCTACGGTGTGGTCGGCGGCTTGCAGTCGGTCAGGGGCCGGGGAGTGTGGTGGGTCCGGGATGGGTGGTCAGCCATTGCTGGAGTTCGCGGTGGCGGAACTGGTAGGCGGGGCCGGCGTAGCGGAGCAGTCCCGCTTCACAGGCCCAGTCCAAGAACACCACCAGCCGGAACGGCAACCGGCCCCTCGAGCACAGTAGGAACACCGCGTAACGACGCACCACGACATCCCCCTGTCCGCCCGCCAGCCCGAGTGCCAGCCCGACCACCAGTCCGGATGCCAGCCAGCCCGCCAGTCCGACCTCTACCCCGGATGCCAGCGCACCCACCAGCCCGACCACCAGCCCGACCACCAGCCCGGTCACCAGCCCGGTCACCCACTGGACCACAAGATCGTCTCGCAGAAGCCCCCAGGGACGCGCCTCCTTGGCGGGCGGCGCTTGTAGCCCGGACCTCAGCATGACCATCAGCGCGACTACTAGCCCGACCACCAGCCCGACCACCAACGCGACCACCAGCCCGACCACCAGCCCACCCATTAGCCCGAACGCCTGCCCGGCTGGCAGCCCGAACGCCTGCCCGGCTGGCAGCCCGAACCCCAGCCCGGCTGGCAGCCCGAACGCCAGCCCGCCCTTCAGCCCGACCCCCAGGGTGCGGCTTGGGATGGCTGGTCTGGAGAGCCTCAGTCGACCTGGCGGTTCGGGCCGCGCTGTCGCCGCCGACAGCGCGGCCCAGACAGCGATCAGAACGATCATGGATGCCATGAGTGTGGGGACGGTGGTGGTCCGGGCCAGGGGAAGGGTAAGGAGCACGGCACTGACGGCCAGTACGGCGTCCAGGATGCGGACGCGGGTGCGGCCGGCCAGTGGCCACAGCTGGTGCAGGACCAGGTCGGTTCCCGCGCCGACGGGGACGGGCGTGGTGGCCGGTCCGGTGGTGGTGGGGGTGAGGGCGTGGGTGAGGTGGTGCAGCCACCGGTGGACCTGGTCCGGGTGGTAGGTACGTTGACGACCGAAACTGCTGCGGGGGTGGGGGCGGAGGCGGGTGGCGGCGGGGATGAAGCGGGCCAGCAGGTGCTCGTCCAGGGCCTGCGCGGTGGCGTGGGTGGTGAGTTCGGGGGGGTTGCCGTCGTGGTGGTAGACGGTGGCGGTCAGGCACAGTCGCCACGGTGTGGACAGCAGCGTGGCCAGCGCGCCGGTGGGGTGCCCGGTCAGGTGGTCGATCAAGGGCTGCCAGCGGGACATGTCCTGGGCGCGGGTGGTCAGGTAGGTGATGGCGTGGGCGGGGGTGACGGGGGCGAGGGTGATCTGGGCGGAGTCGCGCAGGGTTCCGCGGGTGGTCAGGGCGTGTAGGTGGGCGGTGCGGCAGGTCAGCACCACTGGTCCCGGCTCGCCCCGTACCCGGTAGCGGTCCAGGTGGCTCAGTGCCGCGCGGGCGCGGGGGGCGTCCGGGTCGGGGGTGCCGTCGGGCAGGGTGGGGTCCATCTCGTCTAGGCCGTCCAGTACCGGCAGGATCATGCCGTGCTCGACCAGGGCGGCCGCCTGCGTCGTGGGCCAGCCGTAGGCCTCGATCAGGCGTTGGGTCAGGAGGGTTTCCAGGGGGGTGGTGGTGTCCCACAGCGAGACCGGGATGCGGACCGGGACCGGATCGGTGTCGGCGCGGGTCTTGAGGAGGGCGAGGATCAGGGCGAGTGCGAAGACGGTCTTGCCGGCGCCGGCGGGTCCGGTGACCACCAGGCGTTGGGGGCGGACCTGACGCCAGTACGTGGCTACGTCCGGCGGGCCGGCTACGGGGTGTGAGGGCGGGAGCAGGAGCGCGGGGGCCGGGGTGGGTAGCAGGCGGGGGTGCGGTGGCGGTACGGCCGGGCGCGGGCTGGAGGGTGTAGGCGAGGTCGATGGGTACGGTGTCGTCGCCCAGCAGCTGGCCGTGGACGCGGCTCTCGCCGGCGGTGACCTGTTCGGCGAGGGTGGCGGACCAGGTGCGGACCAGGTCGGCGGTGTTGCCCTCCGGTGGCTTGCGCATCGCGAGGATCGAGACCAGCAAGGCGGCGAGGCCGATCGGCAGGCCCAGCAGGCCGGCGGTGTCCTGCGGTTCGAATCCGCCCCGGGACAGTTGCACCACGGCGTAGAGCAGGCTCGCTGCGACCACGGCTGCGCCGATCCAGCCGGTTCCTTTCCACACCCGCCGATGCTGACGGCCCCCGATCGTCATGCCCCCGATGATGGCCCGGACCTGAGGCACTGCGCAGCCGTTTCCCGGGGCCACGCGGCCCCAGGCGTGCCGGGCGCACCGGGTGGGGGCAGGCGGCCGTGTAGTGGGGGCTGCGCCCCTGGTGGGCGCGTGGGGCAAGTCGTGGACGGAGGGCTGCTTGGGCAGGACGTCAGCTTGGCGTTCCACGAGCCAGCGGATGTCGATGTGCAGGTCCACTCAGGCCACCCGGGAGGCCTTCACTCCTCGGCGGCGCCGTCGCGCGGCACCACCTCGCCGCAGTCGGGGACGTTGGCGCCGTCCGCGGCCTCGGCCCGGTCGTCGCCGTTGACGTAATAGGCGGACACCCAGCCCTTCCGTCCGCTCCCGCCCACGTCGGTCCGCAGCCACCACGAGTTGTAGACGCCGTTCTCGGTGACCGTCGCACCCGGGGCCCGGCAGTAGACGTGGTTCCGGCCGGCCCGCAGGGTTCCCAGCCGCTGCGAGTCCCGGGGGGGCTGCTGCGGATAGGGCCGTCCTTGAAGGTGACGACGACGACCCGGGCGAGCTCGGGGCTGGGCGAGCGTGAGGGCGTCGCGGTCGCCGATCCGCCCTGGTCCGCCGTACCGCCGGTGCCGCCGGGGTCCTCGCGCTGGGTGATCCCGTAGACCAGCGCCGAGATGGTGAGGGCCGCCACCGAGACCAGGGCGCTGAGGCCGAGGGCGGAGCGCCGCAGCCATCTCGACCGGTCGGTGCCGGTGCGGGCCTCCGGGCGGTCTTCCGACCGGGTCTCGGGCCGGGCCGGCGGGTCCGGGTCCGGCCGGGGGCTCACGTTCGGGCCGAGGTGCGGCAGGGGGTCCGGGCGGGGCTCCGGTCCCGGAGGCGGCGCGGGTTCCTCGAGGGTCGGCTCGGGCTGGGCCGCCGTGGTGCTCGAACGGACGGCGCGCGCCACCGGAGCGGGGAGCCAGTGCTCGGGGACCGACAGCTGCGCCGGCCGGTGGCCGAGCGCTGCTTTGATCATTTCCAGTACGGCGGTGGTGCCGAGCCGCCGCTGCGGATCCTTGGCGAGGCAGCCGCGCACCACCTCGCGCAGCCCGGCGGGCAGCCGCGTCAGGTCGGGTTCCGCGTGTACGGCCCGGTAGTTGACCCCGTAGGCCGACCCGGCCCCGAAGGGCGGTGCTCCGGTCGCGGTCCAGAGCAGCACCGCTCCCAGCGCGAAGACGTCGCACGCCGGCCCGGCCCGCTCCGCCATCACCTGCTCGGGCGCCATAAACCCGGGGGTCCCGACGGCGACTCCGGTCCGGGTCAGCCCGTCGGTGTCGCCGGCGATGGAGATCCCGAAGTCGATCACCCGGGGCCCGTCCGCGGACAGCAGCACGTTCGCCGGCTTCAGGTCCCGGTGCACCACCCCGGCCGCGTGGATGGCCTCCAGCGCCTCGACCAGCCCCGCGCCGAGGGCGAGCACCGCGTCGGGTGCCCAGGGCCCGTACGAGGAGACCGCCTTGTCCAGGGACAGGCCGGGAACGTACGCGGTGGCCAGCCACGGCGGCCGTCCGTCGGGATCCGCGTCCACCACGGCCGCGGTGTACACGCCATTGACCCGCCGGGCGGCGGCCACCTCGCGGCCGAACCGGCGCAGGAACTCCTCGTCGTCCGCCAGGTCCGGACGTACGACCTTGATCGCCATGGCCCGGCCGCCGGGGGACCGGCCGAGGTACACCCGGCCCATCCCGCCCGCACCCAGCCGCGCGACGATCTCGTACCGCCCCACCCGCCGTGGATCCCCGGCCTCCAGGGCATCGCCCACCGTCACGACGCTTCCCCCCATCATGTACCCCCGACACACCCGGGCGGGAGACTACCCAGGGGGCCCGGCCGTCACCAGGGTCCGGGCAGTGCCTGGCGCGTGCCCTAGGCTCTGTTGGTGGTCGGCGTGAGATGACATGGCCTTTCGTCACTCACGCCAGCAACGGGTGAGCACCATCTGTCAGTGCCAATCGAGAGGTCGCTGAACCTGCACCACTGACACTCAGATGACGAAGCCCAACTGACACTCCCCCGCAGACCATCAGCGTCCGGGACGTCCGTGGTGGCCTGCCGCTGGAGGACCGCGTCCTGCTGGTGACCGCGTACCCGCGCGCGAACCTGACGCGGCGCCAGCTGACCCGCCACGTTCGGCATCTCGAGGTCCGTCCCGATGGCGAACAGCGAACGCGCCTGCATGAGTGGGAAAGGGTCCGCTCCCGATCAGATGGGAACCCGCTGTCGAAGGGGACTCACGCCGAGGTCCCGGCGGATCGCGTTCCTCAGGTCGTGGAGGCGATCGGCGAAGGCCTCTAACTCGGCCTGGTAGTCGGCCAACGTGTCGTTCTCACCCGCGCGGATGCGGTCACGGAGCCTACGAAGGGCCGCGGAGGTCTCCACGGCGGCCCGTATGACTGGCTCCGACCCTATGAGGACGAGGTGCTCCTGGGCCTGGTGCACACCGGCGTCTCGGAAGGCCGCCCGCGCCGCATGGTCGCGGGTGGTCCCGGCGGCAACGTCCCCCAACGACACGGCTCGCATCATCTGGTTCGCCTCGTGTATCGCGTTCAAGTAGCCGATGTAGACCTCACGCCGGAGCGTGAGCCAATGGCTGCGCTGGTCCCGTCGCCAGCGGACGCGGTCACCAACAAGCGCCGCGCCCAGCGCGATAACGGCCCCGAGCGCGGTGGAGAGCATGGAGATCCATGACACAACGCGTGATCTTAGCGACGCACGTGCTCCCGCGCCGCTCGGCCGCGTTTCTTCGGACTGACCGGCCACTCGGCCAGCGCCCCCGCACCACGCTCCACGACGGGCCCGGCGCGGGGCGGGGCGTGGACGTGTCTGCCCGGAGCGGCTTGCCGCCCTCTTTACGGTGCGTGGCGCTTACCCCCACTATCGGTGCTTACGGTGGATCTGGGGTGGGGGGATGCATTGGCCACGGGTACAGACAAGGACTACTGGGCTGCGCAGGCGCTGCCGAGCGTGCTCAAGCACAAGCTGCTGGGCCAGTACGTTCCCCGTTTCGGGGGTATGACCGGCTCGCGTGGGTGGCAGGTCGTCTATCTCGACGGCTACGCGGGCGAGGGGCGGTATGCCAGTGGCGACTCCGGCTCTGCGGAGATCGCGATGCAGGTGGCCGCTCATCACCTGGAGAAGAACGGGCTGTTGTGGAACTGCTTCTTTGTGGAGCAGAAGCCCGATTCGGTGGCTCGTCTGGACCAGGTGGCTGCCCAGTACCGCGCCCTGGGTGTGGATGCCCGGGTCCACCATGCCGACGTCGGCGGGGTCCTGGGCGAGGTCCTTCTGGCAGCCGCGGGGCTCCCGCTGTTCCTGTTCCTGGATCCGTGCGGCTTGGGGCTGCCGTTCGACCGGATCGTGCAGACGCTGAACCAGCGGCGCACTGCGCGGGTGTGGCAGCCGACCGAGTTCTTGATGAATTTCAGCATGGACGCCGTGCGGCGTCTGGGAGGCAATGCCCGGTCCGCCCGTGGTGTGGAGCGGTCTTCGGAGCGTTTCGATGAGGCGTGCGGGGGCCGGTGGTGGCGCGAGTACTTCCGGCCTGATGAGCCGGTCGCGGCGGACGTGGATGAGATCGTGGCGGCTCGGTATGCGCAGCGGTTGCGGGAGCAGACCGGAATGTTCGTGCAGTCGGTACCGGTGGCCAGGAAACCTGGGCACAAGGCGGTGTACCACTTGGTCTTCGGGACGCGAAGTGCGCATGGTCTGTGGTTCTTCGGAGATGCCGTCGCCCGGGCTCGGGACGCGTGGTGGGCGGGGCTGGAGAACAAGGAGGAGCAGGAGGACCCGGACGCCTTGTTCTCCGCGGCCTCCATGGTTCGGCCGGACCCGCAGGAGATCATCGACGCTGCCGTGCCCGTCATGGCCGGCAACATGGAGCGGATCCTGCACCGGGGCCGGCGGCCCTTCAAGCTGCTTGACCACACGTTGGAGGTGTTCGGCGACTACTACGGTCAGGTCACCGAGCGCGCCGCGCGCAATGCCGTGAAGCTGCTGCACAGCAGTGGTCGGACGGCCAGTACGGGTGTCGGAGGCAAGACCCACGAGCTCATCGTGGAACCGCCTCGGTGAGCGGTCAGGCGCCGGTGAGAGCGGGCATCTGATCCCAGGTCAGGCCCTGCAGGGTGCGGCCGCCCGCCTTGGGTGTGTGGCCGCCCCACTGCTTGAAGAAGAACGCGACCTGCTCAGCTAGGCACAGGTCCCGGATCTGCGTCACCCATGCCTCGTCCATCGGCCGGTGCCTCGGGCCGGACTCGCCGCCGGCGATGACCCAGTGGATGCCGTCCAGGTTCAGGCCGTCCAACGGGCCCAGGAGCGGTTCGCAGGACAGGAAACGTACCGCGGCGGGCACATGGCGCAGGTCTTCCACGCGCGGCAGTTCCGCCGCGGACTCCACCGAGACGCCCATCCACACGTTCTCCGGCCAGTCCAGCTTCGGAGCGACCTGCCGCAGCCGCCGCGCCCGCTTGGTGAGCACCTGGTAGGTGTGCTGCGGGGTGTCGGCCATGACCTGGAAGACCTGCCGGACGAAGTCCAGCGGCACCCGTGCATGGAAGAGGTCCGACATGGAGTTCACGAACACCGTCCGCGGGCTCTTCCAGCCGTATGGGATGTCCAAGGCATCGGGGTGGACAGTGACGTCGAAGCCGGGCCCGGACGTGCGGGGGTCGCCGTCGTTCTGGTACTTCGCCGCGCCCATCGCCTTCAGCCGCTTGGCCAACGCCAGGGCGTAGCAGTTGTCGCAGCCGGACGAGACCCGGTCACATCCCGTTGTGGGATTCCACGTCGCCTCGGTCCACTCGATCGTACTGCGGTCACTCACCGGGCACCCCTCCGTATCCCGCGGGCCCGCCCGTCCTGGCGCGCCGCGGTCTGCTGCCTGACCAACGACGGGCAGCATCGCCGGACATTGCCATCCAACCACCGGCCACCACGCGTGGGGACCACCGCCGCAGACTGGGACGACCCGCCATGTCGCCTCCGCCGGTCCCCCAGCCGCATGCCGTCGTGCTGCCCGTCCATGACCACGCGCCTTACGTGTGCGAACGCGGGGCCCGACTGGGCGGGAATGGGGATGTGGCCGCAGGAGATGGGGGGCATGGATCCAGACTGGGCGTCGACGGCGCTCGATTGCCGCGGTGTGCGCCCACTGGGGCCTTGCGGTCGTGATGAGCAGCGGTACGCGGTTCGGTTCGGGGCGTCCGGATGGGGCGCGTTTGTCAGTGAAGGATGCGAGCATCGGTGCCAGCCGGTCCGGGGTGGTACCGGCCAGGGGCGTGGGCGTGTCGATGGTGAGGGGGCCGGGGATGGCCGCAAGAGGGGACACACGGCGGATCCAGACGGCGGTGCTGGGTCACAAGGAGTCCGACGAGCCGCTGGCGCTACCGCAGGAGGCGTTCGAGCTGGACGTCTTCCGGCACCTATACCAGGGGGCGACGTACTGGTGCGGGGTGCTGCTCGGCGGCTGCGGTGGGCAGTTGACGACGAAGCTGTACACCGACCGGGTGTGCCATTTCGCGCACTACCCCGACCCCGATGGGCTGCCGACGGTCTGCTCGCGCGCTTCTAGGGGTGTGGGCAGCGCGGATCACCTGTACTTCAAAGCGGCCGCGACCGCGTGGTTGCGCGAGCAGGGCCAGGACGCGCACTTCCACTTCGCCCGGCACGCCGGCGCGCCGGTCGGGTCGGTGGTCGATCTCCATGTCGAGGGCGGTATGCGGCTGCGGGTGCACATCAACGCCCAGGTGCCGGTGCGGTGGGACATCGGGGACGGCACCGAGACGGTGCTCGGGCCCGGCGTTCAGGTGGGCTCCGAGACGCTGGCCCGGCGCCGGTACGTCAACCGGGTCCGGTTCTACAGTGACGGGCCGTGCCGCCGGATGCAGATCGGTACCGAGGCGCTGGGCCGGGGTACCGACTGGTTCGCGCTGGAGGAGTGCACGATGACGCCGGACGGGTTGGTGACGCCGACCGTCGCGGAGCTGCGGCAGCGGTGGCAGCAGGCCGCCGCGGCGCCGCCGGTGCCGCGCGCCGAGCCCGTCGTGGCGGCCGAGGCGCCTCGGGCCAAGCGGGCGTCCGCGTCAGCGGGTTCGGGGATCTCGGCGCAGGTCACCCGGCTGGTGTTGCGGCTGGCCAGCGCTCAGCGGGCCAGTCACGTCGCAGAGGTGGAGGCGCTGTGCGAGCAGGGCGAGAGGCTCCTGGTGCAGCTCCACGGGGATGACCACGGCCGGCTGCGCGCTGCGATCGTGGCGGCCGGCCGCTGGCTGGAGCAGAAGGACCGGCTGCGGCAGGTGGTCTTCACCCGCCTGCGGCAGGCGTTGGACGGGCACCGGGTCGAGGAGACCAGGTCGATGGTGCAGCAGGCCACCACCTTGGAGCAGCAGGGTCATCGTCTGTCCCTGGCGCAGACGGACCTGATGAGCGAGGCCCTGCGGTTCCTGGACCGTTTCCGGCCGCCCAAGCGGGTCCCTCGAGCGGGCAAGGGCACGGGCCCGGGTGCCGCGTCGGGCCGGGAGGCGGGCGCCGCGGGGCGGCCGCGCGACCGCCAGCCGGACCAGTAGGGACGCCGAGCAGGGCAGCGGGGACGCCAGCCGGAGCAGCGAGGAGGCGTGGTGCCGGTCCCGGACCGTCCGGTGCGGACTCCGGTCGCCGTGGAGCGCTCCGCGCAGGACCTCGCCGTGGTGGCCAAGGCCGTTCGCGGGGCGCTGCTGAAGACCGCCCGGCAGCAAGGCGTCACCTCCTGGAACCGGCTGCGCCGGCAGCTGGGGTCCGCGCTCCCCCGGCTCTCCCCGCAGGAGCAGGAGCGGGTGGTGCTCCTGGTCGACCGCGCCACCGAGGCCGACCAGCCGCCCCTGTCCACGCTGCTGGCGGCCGGTGACCCCGGCACGGTGGCGGCGTACCGGCAGTCCGCCGCCAACCTCGGGCTGATCGTCCCCGACGACGACGCCGCCCTGCGCGACGTCCTGGAGGCCGACGCGGCGTCCCTGCACCGCCTGTGGGACAGCCGGTAGCCGTCACCGGGGTCCGCGCGGTAGCTGCTGGGGCCGGACCAGGCCCACGCCGAGCTCCGCGGCCGCGTCGCGAACCGCGTCGTACGTCTCGTGCCCGGGACCGGCGTCCGTGCACGGCACGGCGCACCCCGGGGGCGAGCCTCTCAGCCCCGGGGTGCGCCAGGTGGGTCAGGCTGCGGGTGACGCCGAAGCGACAGAGCGTCGACGGTTCGACCACAGCAGGAGCCAGTGCTCCTTGTCCTGCTGCTTGACGCCCAGCTCGGCCAGGTAGGCCTCGTACGCGGCGAGGTCGCCGGCCATGGCCGCCTGGGCTTCCGCGAGGCGGCGGCTGAACCCGGTGTACGGGATGAACTCCTTCGAGTCGCGGGGTGGGGAGAGCAGCACCCGGAAGATGTCCTTCACGGAGCTGCCCGTCGGCTGAGTGGGTTCCATCACTCGGTCCCACGTCTGCAGCCAGCGGCGCCGGGCCGCGGGCTGCTTCAGGTCGACCGCGTCGAGGAAGGCCTCAAGCTGCTGCCGGGTGCCCGGCAGAGTCCGCCGCGTGACGATGCGGTGGGCGGTGGAGTGCCCGAGCCGGCCGTGGCCGCCGGCCTGCTCCTCCATGGCCGCCATCGTGGGGGCGCCGGCCTTCTCGTAGAGCTCGACCAGCGCGGCGGACAGGTCGGCCTCGCTGCGCACCAGGCGCAGGGCCGGGGCCGGGGGGCGGGGGTTGTCCTTCAGGCGGTGGTGGTAGCGGGCTTCCCTCCACAGGTCGGTGGCGACCTGGGCCGAGCCGCCGCACGCGGTGACCGCCGCCACCACCGTCGTGGGCTTGGGCGGGGGCTTTTTGCCGTTGGCGGCGTCGCGCAGCGTGGTCGCTGACAGGCCGGTGAGGGCAGCGAGCTGGTCGTATGTCAGGCCTGCGCGGGCCCGGAGCTGGCGCTGGTAGTCGGCCAGCTTGCCGACGGCGGGGATGGTGCTGACCACCGGCTTCGTGGTGCGTCCCATGTCAGTCGTCCTGCGCGAGCTTGCTGAGCTTCTTCGCCCAGCGGCGCGGGGAGATCCGGCCCATGGCGGTCGCCGCGGCAGCCGCCGCGATCGCCCCGGTGGCGCCGATCAGCTTCATCACGTCGCTGAGCGGCATCCCGTGCAGGGCCAGCACCACGGTCGCGGTGAAGATGAAGCCGAAGATGACGGCGATGACGATCGCCTCGGCGGTGCTGAGCCGCCCGGCCGGGGCGCCTCCGCCGGGCGGCGGTGCGTAGGGCGGGGTCTCCAGCGCCATGGCGTGCATGGGCGCAGGGTTGTGCGGGTGCGGCGGCATCGGGGTGCCGTTGAACGGGGTCAACTTGAATCCTCTGCTCTGCGCCCCGGCCGGGCCGGGGCTGGTTCCAACGCGAACCGGCTCCGTGGCGGGCTATTGGCGTCACCCGCTCGGTCTTCCGGCGCTACGTGGCCATCATCCCAGGAGCAAGGTTCAACCCCGAGTCCGCAGAGCCCCGTTCCGGCCGATTCCGCGCCTGGTATCCCAGCCATCAGGTTTGCGCCCAATGGTCGAACGGGCTCGTCGACCCGTGACCGCGCCGCTGCGGATTGCGACGAAACTCCTGGTCATCCGGGTGGAAATCGCCGCACCGATGCTCGTGCGTCACCATGGGGGGAGCGATTCCGCAGCGTGTGACCCAGATCGTGTTGCCACTCTCCCTCTCTGGTAGTCATTATGGGCGGCGTGAATCGAGGTACGAACTCCGTTAGCGGAGGCGCACCTTGAGGACAAAGAGAGAAAGATAGATAGAAAGAAAGCGGCCATCGCGCTGCTTTCCGCATGGCGTCGCCTGATTGCTCTGGTTCCAACCACGCTACGAGGCACGCGACTTACGCAGATCACCGTGTTGGCGCACGGCCTGCGGACCTTAAGCCGGTACCGCCTCGTGCGGGCCGGCTGTCCGCATGTCCGCGTCCGGCATCGTGCGCGACGAAGTCGCCGCGTTCGGCAGCGCGCAACAGCACCCGCGGCGGCTACGCGGGACCGGTCCCGTAGCTGCCAGGCTGCTGATGGGCGCCGTCGTGCCCGCGCCGGAGACCGCGCCGCTCGGCAGACCCTTCACCAGGGGAGATGGCTCAGCACCCGTGACGGCCCTCCGGCGCTTGGTCGGGCGGACTCGTGCGGGCCGTGTCACGTCAGGGCGGTGATGGTGGCAATCCAGTCCTTCATGAACCGGTCGGGGTCGTGCGGTGCTTGTCCGCCGCTGCGGTCCATCAGGGACGGTCCGCTGACGACCTGCTCGAGCAGCACGTCATGCATGCGGACAAGGTCCGGCTGGAGGCAGGCGACGAGGTGATCGGCGACGGTGCGCGGGTTGCGGTGCCCCGTGGCGAACCCCATCAGCGTCGACGTCATCCCCATCTGCTCCACCGTGGCGCGCAGCGCCGCCTGTGCCGGGGTGTCGGGCATCAGCAGGGCGTGCATCAGCAGGAACCAGCCGACGGCGGCCAGGAAGTAGTACACGGCGCGCGCGGCTCGGAGGTCGTCGGCGGTGACGTTGCGGGCGGTGGCGAGCGGGTCGGTGCGGGCGGCCTCGGCGAGCGGGTCGTTCAGGGCGCCGGTGAGTTCCAGATCGGTGAGGACCTCCGCCCAGGTCTCGGCTGACATCTGCGGAAACGCGCCGGTGGAGGCCATCGCCAGCGCGAGGGCGTCGGCGCCCACTTCCCGGTAGCCCATGCCCAGGACGGCGATCAGATGCGCCAGGCCCCGCCCTTCCCCGCGCTCGAGGGCTTCGGGCGGGACATCGCCTGCGCCCAGCAAGCTTGCCCGCACGGCCGCCACGTCCACGCCCGGGGTCCCGGCGGGCACGATGGCCTCGGCCGCGGCGTAGAAGGCGTCCTGCAGCTGCTCGGTGTGTGCTGCGCGGGCTTGTTGGAGCAGGCGCTGGATCGGGCTGTTTTCGATGGCCCACACCACTGCGGCACACACCGCGTGATCCGGCGGCTCGGGCGCCTCCGGGGCGCGGCCGGCTTCGGCGAACCAGTCCAGCACCGCCCAGCGCAGGTCCCGGCCCTGACGGGCGTGCCGGGCCAGGACAGCGGCGATCCGGACGGTGGCCGGGTGAAGGACCGCCACCGAGCCTCGGCCCCGGCCGGGATAGCGGCGTTCATGGCGTGGCAGCAGGCCTGCGCGGCGCCACCGCTCGAGCTGCGTCAGGGAGACCTGCAGTCCCTGCTCCGCAAGCCGGGCGATCAGCTCCCGGTCGGCCGGGCTGGGTCCGCTGCGTGCCATGCCCCGGATCTTAGAACCCCGCGAAGTGGCCGGGATTGAAAAATGCCGGCTCTGGCTGACTGAGATCAGCAGACCCCGGCAGGCATCCGGCCACCGGGGCGACAAGGGACAGGAGCACCTCATGGCAAGCGGGGGTTCACGGCGGCCGCGGCGCCGCACCCTGGCGGCGCTGCCGCCAGTGGCCGGGCTGACCGGGCTGGCAGCCCTGCCCGCCGGGCGGACCGCAACGATCACCGCCGGCGTGGCGGTCCTGGGGTATCTGGTCGTGCTGGCTGCCGTGGCGCTCGGTGCGGCCTTCGCCCGAAACCCGGACACTCGCCGGGCCGCCGCCCGCACCCTCGACCTCCTGCTCCGCCTGATCCCCTGGTACTCGCCCCAGTGATGGGAGCTGACCAGGGCCGTGCAGAGGGTGTTCACAAGGGTGACGGGCAGCTTCGCAACCCCACCCAGCGCAGGGGCCTCGACGAAACCTGAAATCACTCGGCCGACGGGACCCGAGAGCCGTTGGAGCCTCGGGCCGCGTTGATCGATGGCGTGACCGTTCACGAAGAACTCGCTGCACGGGACTGCCTGCGAGGAAGCGATCCGCGCGGCGGTCGGCCCGACGGGCTTCATACAAGGCGCCGAGCCGGATCGTAGGGCCGGGCGCCGGGCGAAGGCGGTGAACAGGGCAGCTTGAGTTACTTGAGTGGTGCCGCACAGGGTCACAGCAGGCCAGGGCTCGCAGATGAGTCAGTACGGCCGCAACGACACGCAGCGAGTGGCCGCCGTGCTCAACAACCCGATGTGGGCCGCCCGGGGCCGGCACCGTCCCCTGAGCTCCACCGGTGCCTGGACCCCGTCCGCGTCTATCCCTGAGCGGCGGAAAGGGTGCTGTCGGTCGCTGTCATGCAGCCACACCCTCCTCTGATGGGCTACTCACCGCTCGACTGCTCCGGTTGATCCTCCACACGAACACAGCCGCCCCGAGGGGCAGACCCATGAGCGCGCCCAGGTTGAACCCGAGGTCTTCGGCGCTGGGCGAGATCCACGACGCTGCCGCGCTGCCTGCCGCTGCCAGCGCCACCATGGTGAAGAGGATCGCGACAACGCCAGAGCGCCGGCCCGGAGGCTGGGCCCGGTACAGGTCGGCGACGGGCCGACCTCCTCCCACGACAACCGCGGTGCACACCGGGCTGAGGCTGTCCGGCAGCCAGCCAAGAGGCCAAGCGACCAGCGCCAAGAGTCCCAGGGGAACGAGACACAAGAGCATGCCCCAGGCTGTCTCCGCAGCCACGTCCCACGGTCTGCGCCGTATCGGGCCGGCCCCCTGCTCGCTGGTCATGCCGGGAGCGTAACCGCAGCAGGCGTACCACCAGCGTGCAGGGCTCTCCCCGACGTTGTCGGCGGCCACCAGGATCGGCGGCCAGCGCTCAGGTGAAGGGAGGCAGCCAGATGCGCATGCCGAGCGCCCGGTAGGCCTCGGCATGGTCCCGGATGGTCAGCCAGTTGCGGCGGGTGAACTGCAGGTGGCGCTCCTGGTGCGGATGCTGTTTACCCAAGGCTGCGCAGATCGCCGTGAGATCGGGCGGGAAGCCGACCACACCAGCCACCTCAAAGGCCTCGAACAGCACCAGGACGTACCAGTCCACCCCGGGGATGCTGTGCACCAGGTGCTCGTTCACCCAGGGAACGGACGCATTGGCGAGGTACTTGACCTGGACCTTCTCCCCGTCCGGGGACTCGATGTCGTAGTCCGCCTGGACACGAGACACCGCGAGCCGCCCGCCCCATAAAGCGGCCACGAAGCGCTCCGCAAACTCCGACAAAGGATCCCGGTTCGACTGCTCCACGCCGAGCATCGCCAGCAGCGTCCGGCGCGCCCCCCGGTAGGCGGCGAGACCGTGCAGGTACTCCCCCGGGCCGGGCACAGCCGCTGGAGCGGCACCGCGATCGCTGTCGTGCATGCGCAGCAGGGTGCCACGCCTGGCCGGGAGCGGCCCCCGCTTCGACGGGACTGAGGCCTGTCATGCGTCGGGCGATGGGCCGAAACGGGCCTACCGTCGGGCGCTGTCGGTACCGCAAGGGGCCGCCCGGGTCAGCGAGCGTCGCCCTGCCAGTCCCAGCGGGCCGGGTCGGCCGACCGCGGCCCGTACACACCGCGCCCGCCCAGCCCGAACCGGCCGATGTCGGTGCGCAGCGGGGCACCGGCAGCTCGTTCGGTCTCGGTCCAGCCGGTGATGTCCAGCAGCAGTCCGTCCAGCGGGCCGCCGTACAGTTCCCGGTAGATGTGCCCGGGGCGCGGTCCTGGGTGCGGGTCGTCGGTGTCGGTGCCGTAGACCCGGCGCGGCATCAGCTCGTCCATCCCGTCAGCCTGCCACCGGGGGCCGACAGCAGGCTCGTCGCGTTGCGCCGGACCAGGCGCGTGTTGGCGTGATCACCCTGCTGCGGGACGGCCGCGGTCTTCCGGCCGGGGCCCCGCGGGGCAGGCTTCCTCCGCAGGGCCGGCCACTGCCAAGCGGTTCAGCGCCGTAGGGCCTCTTCTTGGGGATCGAAGCAGATCAGCCCGTGGTCGCGAGCCAGCGCGGCGGCGTACGCGGACACCTCCTCGGCCCTGCTGTAGGTCATGAGCAGGTACACGATCGGGCCCGAGGCCTCGTCGATGACCGGTGGTGACGCCCACGGGCTTCGCGGCACGTCGTCGGGGTATCGCTCGACGAGCGCCTCGACGTAGGCGTCGATGCGTGGCGACGGTGGTACGACCGCGTCCTCGGAATCCAGATAGCGCCCGTAGAGCTCGTCGTAGATCGCGCCCGCTTCGGCGTCATCGAGCGGGCGCTCGCCTTCCCACACGGCCAGGTCGTAGCTCACGGCCGCATCCTTGCAGGTCCCGGCGTGAGGAGGCGTCAGCCGGGCACGGCGCCGACGGGGCCGCGTCGGGCCGCCTCAGGCGACCGTGGCGAGCCCGAGTTCCTGCAGCTGCTCGAGCTGGCCGGGCTTGAGGTGGGTGCCGGGGTCGCGGAGCCAGGCGCGGTAGGCACGGCCGTCGCCGGACTGGGTCAGGGGCTCGCCCTTGCTGAGGCGCAGGCGGGCCTGCTGGCAGTAGCGCTGCCAGCCGTAGTCCCAGGCCGGGGCCCAGTGCGGGTCGATACGGTTCAGCTCGGCGACGACCCACTGGTTGGGGTTGTTATTGCCCAGCCGGTTGCGATGGTTGGACATGCGCTCGCCGAACGGGAAGCCGTCGGCGGTGACGTAGGACTTGGCGACGTTGAGGCCGCCGTGTTCGCGGGCGTAGGTCTCGGCGTGGGTGATGAGGACCTCGTCGTTGTCCTTGCGGGGGTCCCACTGCATGCCCCAGTGCTCCAGCGCTGTGATCTGCCAGTGGTGGAGTTCGCCGCGGCGGTAGGCGGTGCGTTGACTGGACAGCCAGGCGTCCAGGCTGACCCGGTGCGGGTCGCTGTTCAGCGCCTTGGCCTGCGCGGGGGTGACCGCGAGGTGGCCGTTGGTGTGGAAGAAGTTCATGGCCACGATCGCCATGTCCCGCCAGTTCTCGGTGACGGCCGGCGGGTGCAGGACGCGCAGGTGCAGCACCTGGGCGAGCTCGCGGGGGGTGATCTGCTGCCCGTCGGTGCCGACGACCTCTGGCAGCTCGGGCACCTGCGGGCCGAACGGCGGCTCCCCGGCAGGCTGTGTGGGCAGCGGCGCGGCCACCTTTTCCTCGGCGGCCTCGCCGGTGCCGGCCGCCCCGCCCCCGGGGTAGGTGGCCTCGCCGGGCTCGGTTTCGGGCTCGTCCTGGCCGGGGGTGGCTTTCAGTTCGGTGGTGGGCAGCCGGTCGGCGATACGCAGGTCGTGGGACCGCAGCGCCAGGAGGATCTCGTACAGCGGCCTGTAGGCATCCGTTTGCATCAGGTCGGTGGGGTCCTCGCCGGGGGCGAGGTAGATCGGCACGATCAGCGTGGCCTTGTCGGTGCTGGTCGGGTGCAGGCGCACCGCGCGGCCGAGGGCCTGCACGACGTCGGTGACGGAACCCTTGGGGGACGCGAAGACCAACCCGTCCACGGTCGGCGCGTTGTATCCCTCCCCCAGGAGCCTGGAGTTGGCCAGGACCTTGAGGGCGGCTTGGACCAGGTCGGCGCCGAATTCGTCCAGCAGCTGGTGCCGGTCGGGGGTGCGTTGGTGGATGGCGCGGGCCCACAGGCTGTCCGGACGCAGCGGGCGCGGGCCGCTGCCATCGGCTGCCTCGGCGGTCTCGCCGGTGAGGGCGTCGGCGGTCTGGATGAGGCGGGTGATGAAGGCCTCGGAGTCTTTGATCTCCTTGTGGAAGGTGATCAGCTTCTTCAGGTCGTGGACCGCGCAGGTCTTCAGGACGGCGGTGGCGAGGCTGAGCTGGGCCAGGACGTCGGTGGCGGTGGCGGCGCGGGTGCGGCGCAGGGCGCCTTGGAGGGTGGGGTGGTCGACGGCGGTCATGACCACGCGGTAGTCCCTGGCCAGGCCGAGCGCGATGGCCTCGCTGAGCATCATGCGGAAGACGGTGGGGCCGAAGGTTTCCTCGTCGTCCATGGAGGCCGCGAGGTAGGGGCCGGTGGTCCCGGCGACGTCGAGGCCTTCGGCGTAGGTGGGGTCGGTGGTCCAGATGCGGGGGGTGGCGGTGAAGTACAGGCGACGCCGGGCGGGGATGCGGGCGTCGTCGTGGACGGCGGCCCAGGCCTTGCCGAGGCTGCCGGAGGTGCGGTGGGCCTCGTCGCAGATGATCAGATCCCAGGTGGGGATGGCGTCGGTCTTGTGGGCGGTGATGACTGCGCCCATCTGGGCGTCGGCCTCGACCAGGGAGGCGTAGGTGGCGAAGACGGTGTAGTGGGAGCTGTCGTTCAGCCAGTCGGCGAGCACGCTGGCGTCGGTGGTGTGGTCGATGCCGCGTTCGGTGAGCGCTGCCACGGGGCTGCACACCGCGTAGATGTCGCCCATGCGGGCGCTGTCCGCTTGGTAGGCGTCGACGGTCTGCACGAGCAGGTCGAGGGTGGGCACCAGGACCAGGCGGCGCCGGGCGTGGCCGGATTTGGCGAGGTCTTCGCAGATGCGGCAGGCCATGAGGGTCTTGCCGGTGCCGCAGGCGGAGACGATGGTGGCGCGGCCGCCGTAGCAGACCGCGTGCAGCCCGGCGCTGATGGCGGCCTTCTGGTACTTGGCCGGGATCTTCCGAAGCGCGCGGGTGGGGTCCGGCTTCATCACGGGCGGGGGTCCTCACGGGTGTCCGGGCGCCCGGCGGGTCGGCGCAGACGGGTCCGGCGCGGCAGGCGGGATGGCGCGGGCGGGCGGGTCATAGCTCGAACTTCACGAAGGCCAGGTCGGTCATGTCGGTGTCCATGCCGGTGGCGAGCTGGAAGTAGGCCTCGGCAACGCCGGCGCCGAGCAGGTCCCGGGCGCGGGTTTCGTCGGCGGCGGTGCGAGCGGCCAGTAGGGCCGCGGTGGTCGCCGTGGTGAGGTCCTCGTTCAGCCACCGCTCGCGCGGGTCGTCGGTGCGGCTGCCGCTCACCCCGAAGAAAGCGAACTGGGCGCGGACGTCAGCGTGCAGGCCGGTGGTGGTGATGTGGGCGTCGATCTGCTTGCCGGTCACGCGGGGCCGGTACAGGCCGCGCACCGTCTCTTCCAGGCGGGCGGCGAACGCGGCCGGGGGGTGCTTGCGCAGGCCGCGCAGCCAGCGGCGCACTGTCTCCGGGTGCACCCCCAGGGCGTCGGCGGTGGCGCGGGTGACGCCTCCCAGGCGCTGGTGCACGTAGGCGACCTGGGCCTGGGGGGCGGCCAGGCGGGCCGGCAGGGTCCGGCGAGCGCGCTCTCGCAGGTCGTCGTGGACTTTGGCGCGGAGGGTGTTCAGGGCGGCGATGACGCTGGCCTCGTGGACGGGATTCACCGGGATCACTCGCCTCCGTCCAGGGCCGCGGCGCTGTCACGCGGCATGGTCTTGTCCTTCATCTCGTTCGCGGGGTTGCGGCCTTGCTCGGCCCAGCGCAGATACCAGTCCATGGTCTGGTGGCTGTGGAAGGCGCCGTCGTAGTAGAACGGCTCGACCTTGACCTTGCCGGGGTTGCAGCCGACTTGGAACCCGGACCTGTGGCCGGTCAGCCACAGCATGTCCGTGGACTTTGAGGCGTACAGCAGGCAGTCGGTGCGGATCGCCAGCGGCACCGCGCCGGTCGCCGCCTGGGTGGCGGCGATCTTGCGGTGCATGTTCACCCGGGACCGGGCAATGATCGCGGCCCGGATGTCGGGCCGCCAGGTCGGCCGGTTCAGTGCCGGCCAGCGGCTGCCCTCGGTACGGCGGCCGGTGCGGTGGTCGCGCTCGCGGAGCTTGCCGATGGCGCCCTTGAACGTCGTCTTGATCGCGGAGAGCACCTGCAGCTCGGTCGCGTTCTCCTCGCGGAAGGCGGGGTCGTTCAGCTGCTCCATCGCCGTCAGGAACTCCTGCGGCGCGAGGCCCTCGCCGATGCCGAGCGCCTCGTAGGTGTCCATGTAGGCATCCCGCAGGTGGTTGTACCAGGGCGTCAGGTACGGGGCGTTCCCGAACGCCGGCGGCGGCTCCTTGGGCAGCTGGCGGCGCTGGATCTCGTCCAGGACCGGCGCCGGGTGCGGGGCCAGCCCGAGCCGCTTCGCCTGCTGCTCGTTCGGGCGCACCCACGCCTCGGCCGCCGGCGGCGGCCGGAAGCCCAGTTCGACGGCGTAGGCGATGGTGTGGGTCTCGTACCAGGCAGGCCCGCTCGGGTGCTCACCGGTGGGGGTGAACGGGCTCGGCATGCCGTCGGGGACCGGCACGCCGGACAGGTCGTACAGCCAGCTGCCGGGCAGCTTCTTGTCGAACGGCACCCGCTGCAGGTGGTAGGGCGCACAGGTGCCCACCTGCAGCTTGTTGGCAGCCGCACCGAAGGCAATGTTGATGTCCAGGGACACAATGTACGGCAGGCCGCGTTCGGCATCGGTGGGCATCCGCCACCACTGCAGCGCCTCCTCCAACAGGGTCTGCGCCGGATCGGTGTGGTCACGGCCGACGGTCAGCGGGTGCCGGGGAGGGGCCTCGCACGGGGCCGGGTCGACCGGCAGGTGCAGCGCGTCGGGCACCCACGCCGGGCGCACCTTCCCCGACGTCTCGTCCCGCCAGGGCCGCGTACGAGGCCGCAGCGCAGTCATCAGCTCCTGCCCGGTCACCGCGGTCGAGCTCAGCGGCGTGGCAACCCGGCGGCTGTAGGCAGACAGGAACTTCACCACCTCCGCGACGGCGAACGCCGGACGCCCGTCCTTGACGGGCAGCGGCCACCCGTACGAGGGGCTCAGCGCACCCCAGGGGGTGATGGCAATTAGCACCGAGCGCCGCCCCTTGGCCTGCGGCTGGTACACCCTGGCCCACGCGCTGAACCAGGGAAGCTTCTTGTCCCCGCGGCGCGGGACCACCCAGCCGCCAGCCGCCAGATCTGCCAGCACCGGATGACCGGCGGGCAGGGCGCGGGTCTCGGCATCGTCGCTCGGCGGCAGCCCGAGCCTCTCGGCCGCCTGAGGCATCAGCACCACCAGCGGATCGCTGTCCCGGCCGAACTGGTGCAGCCTGGGCGTGCCCACCGGCTGCCGGGTCACCCACTCCGCAAGCTCCCGCACACTCGTCGCGGGGCAGCGCAGCGTGCCACCGTCGGCCAGATACGCGGTCCCGCCACCGTCCAGCACAACAAACGGACCCCACGAGGTGTCCTTCGGGTCCCGCTCGTTGACCTCCGCCTGCAAGTCCTGCTCCGCGACCTCGCCGGGTACCTCCTCCACGGGCGACTCGTCGGCGGCAACCGGCCGGGAGCGCTTGGTGCCCGCGGGCCACTCCCCCACCCGCTGCGCCACGGCAGCCGCCCCCGGGCCGGGGGCGGACTCCGACACGTCGTGCGGCTGTCCGGCGCCGGCAGGTACGGGCACCACTGCTGGTGCCACGGCGGCAGGCTCCGGAACCTGAGGAGCGGGGGCCGACTGGTCTTGCGAGCGGCAGAACCCGGGCATGTGCGCCGCACGGCCATCGATCCGGTACGGCGTCGGGGCACCGCAGTCCTCGCACGGCGCGCTCTCCCCACGCCGCACCCGGCCCGCCCCGGCCGCCGTTCGCGGCATCGGAGCGTGCCCCTGCCCGCCGGTAGGAGCGTCGGCGGATGCGGCCGTCGGGGCAACGATCCTTTCCTCAACCGGCACAGCGGCAGGGACAGCACTGGGAACATCGGTAACACGAGTGGGGACAGGGTCGGCCGGCTCGACCGGGGACAGGGTTGGGTCGGCTTCGGTGAAGCGGGCACGGGACAGCTCCGCGCGCAGCCGCACCGACGTCAGCGGCCCGAAGTCCCGCTCGGCGACCACGACGTCGGCCGCGCCGTGCGCGTCGGGCAGGGTCAAGGTGAGCGTGACGTCGGCGTCGAGGGCGGTCACCGTCTGGGGGTCGTCGGTGTCCACCACGGCCAGGACCGGCACCGCCAGACGGGCCGCAAGCTCCGCCAGCACCCGCGCTGCCTGCGGCAGCGCCTGGCCCGACAGCGGCAGATGCGCGGCCGGCCTGGCCTGCAACCGGTCGACCACCACCAGCGCGAGGTCCTCCAGGTCGCCCGCGGTCTCGGCGATCTCCTCCGCCCGCATCCCCGCCGTGTCATCGATGTACAGGGGGTGCCCCAGCCGCGCGGACACCGCCTGCGCAGCGGCCAGTTGATCCGCAGGCAGCGTCCCGGCCCGCAGCCGCTGATAGTCCACCCCCGCCTCGGCAGCCACCAGGCGCAGCGCCACGTCCCGGCGAGAAAGACCCGACGCCGCATACAGCACCGTGCCCCCCTCACCCAGCGCGGTGGCCCGGGCAGCGGCGATCGCCAACAGGCTCCCCCCGGCACCCTGACGGGCGGCGACCACGGCGAGCCGTCCCGGCGTGAGCGCCTGCCCGGCCACCGCCAGCGACGGCAGTCCGAACGACACCCCCTCGCGGGCAGGCACGGCCAGCACGTCCGGCGCGACCACCGCCCGGCCCGGACTCTGCCGATCTCGGTGACTGACGGCGGGGGGCGGGGTGGTGGCGGCAGCCTCCGCCACCACGGCGACCGGCTCGGCGTTGCGCGTCACCACCTGTGGAACATCGCCGATGGTGTGGGTGGTCGACGGAACCGTCGGAGCCGAGGCGGTCGGTGTGGCCGACGCGGCTTCCCAGGCGGGCTGCTGGCTTTTCGGCAGCGCGGTGGAGTCCGGGACCGCCGTGACGTTCGCGGCTGCGGGGAGCAGTACGGCAACGGGGGTGTTGTGGCGGCGCAGGACCTGAGGGTGGCCCTCGGCGGCGCGCTGAATCAAGTCGCCGAGCCTCTTGCGGGCGTCCGTGATTCCGAGCGCTGCGGCTTGGGTGAGGTCCCAGCCCAGTCCGGTTGCCTCGGCTGGGGTGGTGAGCACTGCATGGTGCGGGCCGCGCGTCAGTGACGTGGGCCTTCCCTCGGTAGCGGCGCGGATCAGCTGCGGGAGCGCGCTGCGCGCCTCGTGCAGCGTCGCCGGAGCGCCTGGCGCTTCCAGAGCAGAGGCAGAAGAGGTTGTTCCCGGCGCGGCCAACGGGGCGTCGAATACTCCGGGTTCAGGGTCCTCGCCGTGTCGGCGGCTGGCTTTCCCGGTGGCCGCCATGGCTGGTGCGGACGGGGCGGCAGGCGTCGGAAAACTCATAGGCCAGGTCCCCGCCCACCGGGGAGCCGCATCGGTCGAGGCTGCAGGCGCGTCGCTGTTGGCGGGACCCTCCGGAGCGGGAGTGCCAGAAGCCGCCTGACCGGCGACATGAGACGAACGCGAGGAAGACACCCGAGAACTCCAAGAACACAAAGCGGCAAGCAGGCTACACACGCCACTTAAAGATGTAACGTCTACCGACCACTTTAGCCTGACGGTACATAAGACGCCAGGATTTTGTAACGACAGGGTTGAAGTCATAGGTGATCCCGAACCGCGCTCGGCCTCCGCAGAGGGAGGGCGAGGCGGAGGCGGACAAGTTCGTTGCCGACCCAACCTGGAACTGACCGAGCGCGGAGAACGCGAAGCCTCCCGCGTATACCCCAACATACTGCCGTCACCGCGCCGGCCACCCCCTCCTAGGCGTGGCCGGCGCGTGGTTTGCCTGGGCAGTCAGTGCCAGGCGGTACGGCGACTAAGACCGCGGCTTTTCAGGAGCCAGGGGAGGTTGGAGGTGCTGTAGTCGGAGCAGCTGCACTGCAGGTGGCGCGGCCGAAGGCGCCATCCGCCACAGAGCGGGATGCCAGTCGGCCGTGGATGCTCAAGGCGCACTCAGCGTGGCCGCCCTTCTCGCCGAGGAGGATCTCCACGGTCGGGGCCGTTCCGTCCGCAGGCATGGAGATGTGCTTGCTCCAGGGCAAGTTGGTGGGGGTGAGCTCGCCTGCGTGTAGGGATGTCCCTCCGCCCTTGCTGACCGAAAGGCTCACGTTCGCTGTGCCGGTGACGGTGTAGACGACGTCGTATGTCGAGATCGGCGCTTCCTGCGTTTCCTCCTTGCCGGAGTGGACAGTCAGGGCAATGACCGCCGCCGAGATGGCGAGCAGCATGACCCCGCCGAGGAGAAGTGACCGGGACACCCGGCGTGCTGGTTCGGCCGTGTGTGCTTCGGGAGGTTCTCCGACGGGCCCGTCCTCCGCTTCTATGGGTTCCGCTTCCGCTTGCCCGGTCGAGGCCATGGTTTCGCTCCCAAGATTCCACTGAAAAGTCGGCTGGTTATACCGGATCGGCGGACGGTAAATCCATCGCGCTGATAATTCGGGGCAATGCTGTCGCATTCCAGCACGGTGGAGATTCGGTGGTGGTAGCGCAAATATGACGTGATGTCACCCTTTAGTTGAACGCTTGACATGGGCCTGGTAACCCCTGGAAGATCGCGCCCGCTCGGTCCGATGATCATCAAACTGCCTGCGAACCAGGCCAGTTGTGGTCCGTGGTCGGGTGCTGCGAGCTGTCTCGCTCGGTATGGGACAGCTCGTTTCGCTGCGTTCAGCCGGGCGTGGCGAATGACATTAGGGAGTTTTTTCGTGAAATCGAAATTCAGACGGTTGCTGGCCGTCGCGGTGGCGGGGGCGCTGTGCAGCCCGCTGTTGCAGGTGCCAGCATTCGCCGCTACGCCGCAGGGGTCTGGGGGCGACCATTCCGGATTCATTGACACTATCACGGGCTGGTTCTCAGACGACGAGAGCAACGGCCAGCCCGGCCACTCCGCATCGACCGATGTTCCGCAACGCCAGCACCTCGCCAGGGGCAAGAAGGCACCCAAGGCCAAGCGGGTCAAGGAGCTCACCGGCAAGCGCACGGCCAACACGCGCTACTGGCAACTCTCCGACGGCCGCATCGAGGCCGAGATCTCGGCCCGCGCGACGGCGTACCGCGCCGGCAAGGACTGGAAGCCGATCGACACCACGGTCACGGAGACCGGCCGTAAGGGCTTCGACTTCGCCAACACGGCAAACACGGCGCGCAGTTACTTCGGATCGGATCCTCGCCACCTGATGCGGTTCGAGGCGGAGACCGGCGAGGCCGTCACCTTCGGCCTGGTGAGCCCCACGGGCACCGGAACGCTGAAGCCGCAGGCCAAGGGCGCGACGGTCAGCTACCCGGACGCCATAGGTGCCGCCGACCTCGTCTACAACGTACGGCCGGGCGAGGTAAAGGAGGACATCGTCCTCACCGAGCGGCCGACTGCCGCTCCGAAGTTCACCTTCCGGGTTACCACCGAAGGGCTCACCCCCAAGCTCGTCAAGGGTGGTGCGATCGAGTTGTACGGGGAGTTCTCCAGGAACCCCGTGCTCACCATCCCGGCACCCTTCATGACGGACGCCGAGAAGGCGCACAGCAGCGCGGTCCGTCAGCAGCTCGTCAAGACGGGCAAAAGCTGGCAGCTCACGCTTGTGCCCGACGCCAAGTGGCTGGCCGCCCCGGAGCGGCAGTATCCCGTGGCGATCGACCCCACGGTCGTCATCGCCACCAAGGTGCCCGGCATGCAGGACACCATGATCGCCTCCCAGGCACCCACCTTCAACTACAACGACAACGACGGTGCGGGTACGCGCTATCCGCTCAACGTCGGTACCAACGCCTTCGGCATCATCCGGTCGCTGGTCCAGTTCCCGCTCGGTTCGATACCGGCGAACACCAAGATCGACGACGCGCAGCTCAGCCTGTACTACGACAAGACCCACACCACCAACGCCTACCCTGTGATCATCGAGGCGCACCGGGCCACTGCGGCGTGGGACGAGACGAAAGCCACGTGGAGCACGGCCAACGGCATCACCGGTGAGTTGTCGGGTACCTCGGTCACCGTGGACGACGGCGACGCCGGGACCACCGCGGCGGTCGGGGAATGGCCACGGGTCACGACCACGAGCATCAACGTCGGCAACGACTACGTGTACAACAAGAACACCGCCACCGGGGAGTCGTACACCTGGCAGCCCAAGCTGCCCGAGGCGGGCACGTACGCGGTCGACGTGCACTACGCCGGCGTCGCCGACGCGACCACCGCGGCCCCGTACACGGTGACGTACAACGGCGGCACCGCGCCGTACACGGTCAATCAGACCACGGGCACCTCCGGCGTGTGGACGACCCTCGGTGCGCACTCTTTCGCCGCCGGCACGGCGGGCAAGGTCGTTCTCGGGGACACCGGCGACTCCACCAAGCGCACGATGGCCGACGCCGTCCGGTTCACCAAGGCCGCGACGGTGACCAAGGGTGCGAACGCCCTGAACAGCACCCGGCACACCTTCTCGGTCACCGACACCGTCCAGGCCTGGGTCAATGGCACCTACGTCAACAACGGCTTCGTCCTGAAGGCGGCGGACGAGTCCGTGCTGGGGAAGGGCGGGCCTAGCTATCTCTCGTCCGAGCTCTTCAACGGATATGTCCAGTGGCAGCCCGACGAGCCCACGGTCGATCCCAAGTTGACGATCGTCTACGGCCGTCCCGGCGTCACGCTCGCCGCACCGACTACGATCCACGACACGGGTGCGGAACTGTCCTGGTCAGCGTACGTCGACCCGTCCACGGCCACCGGTGACGACATCGTCGAATACCAGGTGCACCGCGGCACGACACCGGACTTCACCCCCTCGGCGGCGACGCTCGTCACGCCGGTCGCCAAGGCGTCCACGGCCTACATCGACACCTCTGCGGAGCCCAGCAGTCCGAACCCAGAGGACCCACTCAAGACGTACTACTACATGGTCGCGGTGAAGACCCAGGACGGGCAGCTGATTAGCGCTCCGACCCAGCGCGTCGAGGCGCCCATGCCCAACCGGACCGTCAAGATCGTTCAGGCCGGCACCACGGACACCACACTGTCCGCGACTGAATCGACCACCGCGCACGACACGGTCAGCAACAACGGGGCCGCACAGAAGTGGCTCGCCATCGGAAACAACTCGCCGACGCTCGGCGTCACCCGTGCCCTGCTGAAGTTCCCGATGCCCGCCCTGCCGTCGAGCGCTCGGGTGTTCAACGCGGAGGTGAGGCTCTGGAGCGCCAGTACGACCAGTGCCACTACCGGCGCGGCTTTCAACATCCACGGTCTGAACAAGGACTTCGACGAGGCCACCGCAACGTGGACGAAGGCCAACGCCACCACCAACTGGACGACGGCAGGTGGCGATTTCGGCGCCTTGCAGGGTCAGCAGGCCTACGATACGAGGAATGAGTCCGGCTGGCACGAGTGGTACATCACGTCACTCGCGCAGAGCTGGCTGAACGACTCGACGACCAACAAGGGCGTCCTGCTCAAGCTGAACAACGAGACGACCACCGGGCCGCAGGAGCAGACGATGTTCCTGTCCTCGGAGGCATCGGAGGCACAGCTGCGGCCGCAACTGGTGCTGACCTACCTCGACACCAATGCGACGTACTCCGCCCCGCAGACGCCGGCCCGGATGGTCCCCGGTGACACCATCACCACGACGGTGAACGTCTCCAACACCACCGGCGCCCGCTGGAACATCTCGGACTATGTGCTGTCCTACCGATGGTCCCTGCCCGACGGCACCGACGTCACCAACGGCGGCAACCAGATCCAGTCGGACATCCCCGGCGGTATGGAGGAGGGTTCCCTCTCGGTCGGTGAAACGAAATCGGTCACTGCCCAGGTGAAGGCGCCAATCAATTCGGACGAGGGCAGCAAGCGCACCGAGTACGACCTGACCTGGGACGTCTACAACAAGAAGACAGGCCAGTGGCTCTCGCAGTCGGCGGGCATCGCCGGTCTACCGCAGCGGGTGGCCGTCGAGGACCCGACTTCGGACCAGCTCGGCATGGAGAAGTTCTACTCCTACACGGGCAAGAACACTGGCGCCGGTTCGACGGTGATGAACAACGTGAACGCCGGCAACAACGTCTGGTCGTACAACGTCTTCAGCAACCCGGGCCGCGGTCTTTCGACGTTCGCCCGGCTCAACTACAACTCGCTGGACACCTCCGACACCGGGCTGGGTCAGGGCTGGTCGGGCCAGGCTGCCGCTCCGCTGCGGCTGGGTGCTGCGCTCGACTTCCATCCGAACCCGAACCCCACGGAGGTGACGCTGCCGGACGGTGACGGAACCTCGCACATCTTCCGCTGGGACGCGGCAACCAGCACGTGGAAGGCCCCGGCGGGCGTTCACTACCTGCTGGAGCCAGTGGTGGGCGCCGACTGCAACCCCGGCAAGGGCGGGGCCCTTCGGGCCTGGAAGATGACCCGTCCGGACCGAACCCAGTTCTGGTACGACTGCGACGGATACATCACGTCGATCGTCGACAAGAACGGCAACACGCAGACGTACACCTACGAGAAGCTGACCTCCGGCAACAAGCGGGCGAAGCTGCTGCGATACGTCACCGACCCGGTGGGCCGCAAGACCCTGACGATCGACTACTACGCGAAGGGCCAGAGCTACTCGTACTTCGACGCCACCGGTACGAAGAAGACAGGGTCCAACCTGACGGAGCCGGAGATCATCGACCACGTCAAGTCGATGTCCGACATCTCCGGCCGCACGGTCTCCTTCGTCTACAGCGACAAGGGTCTTCTGGGCGAGGTGACCGACGGCGCCGGTTCGTCGCAGCCGAAGGTCTTCACGTTCACCTACGACCAGACGCAGGGCAACAAGAACGTCAAGCTGGTCAAGGTCACCGACCCGCGTGGGCACGCGACCTCGCTGGACTACTACTACCCGCAGACCGGGGACGACCCGAAGTTCCACTGGCGAGCCAAGACGATCAAGGACCGGCTCGGCGAAGACACGGTGTTCGAGTACACCGACCCTGACGGCAGCTCCGGTTCGACGATCCAGACGAAGGTCACGGACGCCGAGGACCACGCCACCACGTACGTCACGGACGGCTTCGGCCGCGCGACGCAGATCACGAACGCCAAGTCCCAGGACACAAAGCTGAACTGGGACGCCGACAACAACGTGACCCGTCTCGAGGAGGCCAACGGCGCGGTCACGACGTACGTCTATGACCAGAAGACGGGCTATCCGCTGGAGCAGAAGGACGCCGAGGTCAACAGGAACGGCTCCGCCCCGGCGACCTTCACCTACACCACCGGCCTGAACGGCTACATCGCCGACCTCTTCCAGAAGAAGTCACCCGAGGGCCGCACCTGGCAGTTCGGCTACGACACCTTCGGCAACCTGAAAACCGTCACCGACCCCAAGGGCGTCTCCACGGCGACGGCCGGCGACTACACCACATCCTACGAGTACGACTCCTACGGCCAGCTGACCAAGGCGACCGACGCCAACAACCACGCCACGGTCAACAGCGCCTTCGATCCGACCGGCTACCCGAAGACGATCACGGACGCGCTGCAGAAGTCGACGAACTTCGTCTACGACGAGCGGGGCCAGGTCACGTCGGTCACCGACGCACTGGGCAAGACGACCACGCAGACCTACGACACGTTCGGGCGTCCGAAGGTCAGCACGGTGCCCAAGGACCAGGCGGCGGGTGTTCTCATCACCACGCCCGAGCCGGTGTACGACGCCAACGACAATGTGACCACGTCCACCGCACCCAACGGCGCGATCTCCACCGCGGTGTACGACGACACCGACCAGATCACATCGGCGACCGCGCCGAAAGACACGCCCACCTCACCCGACCGGACGTCGGTCTACACCTACGACAAGGTCGGCAACCTGAAGACGTCGACAGAGCCCAAGGGCACGCTGACGACGACGAACCCGGACGACTTCGTCACGACCAGCACCTACGACGAGATCTACCAGCTGACGGACGTGGTCAACGCCGCCGGCGACAAGATCTCCTACAGCTACGACAACGTTGGCAACGTCACCAAGGTGGTGGACCCGAAGAAGAACGCCACCGCCGACCCGGACGACTACACCACCAAGACCGACTACGACTTCAACCACCGGGTCACGCAGGTCACGGACGCGGCCGGCAAGATCACGAAGCGAGGCTACGACAAGGACTCCCTCGTCGTCTCGACCACGGACGCCGAGAACAACACCACCACCGTCACCTATGACGAGCGGGGCAAGCAGACCGAGGTCAAGGTGCCGCACGACGGTACCTCGACGATCACCTACCGGTCGACGAAGTACGAGTACGACCAGGTCGGCAACACCACCAAGGTGATCACCCCGCGCGGCACGGAGACCTCCAACACGGAGGACTTCGCCTCCCGCACCGAGTACGACGAACTGAACCGCCCCAAGCGCCAGTACCAGCCCTACGACCCGGCGGACACCCGCTACAACAAGGCGGACGTCTACACCGAGAGCACCTACGACGCCGTCGGGCGCGTCATCAAGACCTCGCTGCCGCCCTCGGACGGCGAAACGGTCCGCAACGACACCGTCTACTCCTACTTCGACAACGGCTGGACGAGGAAGTCCACCGATCCCTGGGACATCGCCACCACCTACGACTACGACGCGCTCGGCAAGCAGACCGCGCGCACGCTGACCTCCGCGGGCGGTTCCTCGGACCGCACCATGACGTGGACGTACTACCCCGACGGCAAGCTCAAGTCGAAGTCGGACGACGGCGTCCCGGTGGGCAAGAGCGTGGTGCTGACCGACAACTCCGACACCCAGAACACCACCGCCACCGGCACCTGGGCAACCGGCAACACCGCCGGGCAGCAGGGCTACAACTACCGGACTCACACCGCCGGTACGGGCACGGACAGCTTCACCTGGACCCTGAACATCCCCAGGGACGGCACCTACACCGCGTACGTCAAGTACCCGCAGGTGACCGGCGCAGCAACGACGGCAAAGTACACCCTCACCCACGGCACCACCACCGAGCCGGCGGTGACGAAGGACCAGAACGCCAACACCGGCAGCTGGGTCCAACTGGGCTCGTACGCGCTGAAGCGTGACGAGGACGCCCAGCTGAAACTGGACCAGAACAGCGCTGGGATCGTGGTCGCGGACGGCGTGAAGCTGGTGCGCGACACCAGTGGCGATCCGGCCGACACCGAGAAGACGAACTTCGCGTACGGCTATGACGCCAACGGCAACCTGACGTCGATCGACGACACCTCGTCCGGCGCGAAGATCGACGCGTACACGGTCGCCTACACCGGCCTGAACCAGGTCCAGAAGGTCACGGAGGCGCTGGCCGGTCAGGAGAAGAAGGCCACCACCTACGCCTACGACGCCAACGGCCAGCCGGAAACCATCACCCACCCCGACCAGTTCTCCAAGTACACCTACGACCTGCGTGAACTGGTCAAGACGATCTCGGTGGGCAAGTCGGCCTCCGATACATCACCGAAGGTCACCTCGTACACCTACACCGACCGCAGCCTGAAGCTGCAGGAGACCAAGGCCAACGGCAACACAGTCGACTACGCGTACTTCCTGGACGGCGCCCTCAGGACGACATCGGAGAAGAAGGCAAACGGCACCCTCGTCACCTCACACACCTACACCTACGACCCCAACGGGAACAAGGCGCAGGACGCGGCCCGGAAGATGAACGCCGACAACCACGCGGCGTACCTCGACTCCACCACCGACTACACCTACGACCCGGCCGATCGGCTGTCCAAGTCGGTCAAGACCGGCAACGGTGCGGGGACGGAAACCTACGTCCACGACGACAACGCCAACGTCATCAGCCAGGCCGTCAAGGGCACGACCAGCACGTTCAACTACGACCGCAACCGTCTGCTGACCGCCACCAGCGGCAGCTCGACGGCGAACTACACCTACGACCCCTTCGGCCGCCAGGAGACCGTCACCGCCGCCGGGAAGGTCATCGAGCGGAGCGTCTACGACGGCTTCGACCACGTTGTCGAATCCCAGAAGGCCGACTCCGCCGGCGTGCTGAAGTCGACGACATACGTCTTCGACCCGCTGGACCGCACCGTGTCCAAGACGGCAGAGGGCAAGACGACCGACTTCGAATATCTCGGCCTGTCCGGCGAGGTACTGGACGAGAAGGTCGCCGGCGCTCTGACGAAGTCGTACCAGTACAGCCCGTTCGGCGAGCGCCTGTCGCAAATCAAGCACAACACGAACGGGACAACGGAGGACGGCTACTACGGCTACAACGGCCACTCGGACGTCGAGACGTTGACCGACACCACCGGCGACACCAAGGCAACCTATGGCTACACCGCCTACGGCAAGGACGACGACTCGGAGTTCACCGGCATCGACAAGCCCGAGGCCGCGGATCCCGGCAAGGAGGCGTACAACCCTTACCGATTCAACGCCAAGCGGTGGGACGCCCAGTCCGGCACCTACGACATGGGATTCCGCGACTACAACCCCGGCCTCAACCGCTTCACCACCCGGGACATGTACAACGGGGCCCTCACCGACATGCGTCTCGGCTCCGACCCGATGACGGGCAACCGCTACGCCTTCGCGGGCGGCAACCCCATCAGTGGTGTCGAGATCGACGGGCATACAAGCTGCGATATCACGGGAATGTGTGGCGGCGTTTACCGTGAAACTCCGATGATCAAGGCGGAGGAACGTCAGAGTCCAGCGAAGTCCTATCAGGCCGTCGAAGACTTCATGTTCAGTGAGATGAAGGGGAATCTGGAGTCCGAGGCATTCAAGGAGATCGAGGGCTACAACAATGCCTGCGACACCTGGAATCCAGTTCAATATGAAATCGACTGTGATCCCGACATGGCGGTTTCGAAATGGTTCGAACAGGTGCACGAGAATGGCCCATGGGACCACAAAAACTTCCTCTTGAACAACTTTGCTCTTCAGGAGGAGGGAGGCGTGTGCTGCTACACCGGAAAGATCACCGGAATGGACGCCGAGGTCTACCACGACGTCTGGTCGAATGTGCACTACGGCTATGTGGGTGCCGCTGCCGGTCTCGATCACGACCTGCTGGAATTTGCTGCAGCGCCCAGTCTTCCGGGTGGCAAGAATATTCCGGGAGCCGAGCACATACCGTACGTAGGGAGGTCCGACGAGGGCGACAAGGCAACCGTGCGCATGGGCATCGACCTGTGGAACAAATACGGAGCCGATCTCACACAGGATCAGTTCCACTCCGAACTTCTGACGATGTTCAAGGGTCTGCAAGGGACGGATAAGATGTACTCCTTGGCCCCCCCACAACAGCTCGGATACCACATTCCGGGCGGAACGCTCTACTAGCGCTGCCACGCTCCATCAGTCCGACGTAACATCGATTGCCGTGGGGGCGGCTCGGCCACTGGCTGGCCGCCCTTGCGGTGCACCTTTTCCGACGTGGGGTAAATTCTGTGAAGGCAAGGGAAGTGCGACCTTCTTCCTCGAGTAAGGGAGTGCGGTACGGCGCGGGTGCCTGGCTGATCGGATGGGCGGTATTCCTGGGGTCCGGGTATGTGACATCGCTCTTTCTGTTCAGTACCTGGTCGAACTGCGATATCGACGCCAATGGCGCATTCCAGCTTCTCTTGCTGGTGGCCACGGCCACCGCCATGGCGACCGCGTCGACCGTGCTGTGGGCTGTGATGCGCAAGGTAACCGGCCGCCAGGGCCTGCTGCTGCCTCTGGTGCTTACGGTTGTCGCTACAGCGGTGCTCCTCTGGCCCGTGTTGGCGCTGTGGTACGTCTCGCCCGGGCATCCGGAGAGCATGTGCCAACCGGGCGGTATGCCCGTGGGGTGGCCCGATTGGCTGCCGTTGTAGGACGGGTAGATGCCGCTGCTCCTCGATCGGCAGGCAATTCAGGCGCGGGCCCGCTCGGCGCGTCGGTGGAAGCCGGACCGCCGGCCGGCCGGACGGCGGCAGCAGGCGGTGGAGTGGGACCGGGCTCCCAACCGGCCGATATATACGTAGGTAAGTAGGCGAGGTTTTGTCATGTGGGTGGATTCCCTTCTCCGTGTCACAGGTTGGGACGCGCGGGACATCGCACAGCCCTGGGCGGAGATCGAAGCAGCGCTGGGGACTGAACTGCCGAGCGATTGCAAACTGTTGTGTCAGGCCTTCGGTGCCGGCGAGTTCTCACGGGAGATGTCGGTGCTGTGCGTCGACGAGACCCGCGTGCAGGATCTGGTTGGGGAATGGCGCTATCTGCTGGAGAGCGACAACAGTTCGGACGGCCCGTTCGCGCCCTACAGGATCCATGAGCCCGGCACGACGGGGGGCCTGATCCCATGGGGATCCTCGCGTTCGGGCGATTGGTTCTTCTGGCAGGTCACGGACGGCGCGGTGAACGCATGGCCGGTTCTCACCATGCAGGTGGACACCTGGGAGTGGAACCGTTACGAGATGACCGCCACGGAGCTGCTGTACCGGATCCTGACCGAACGCGGGTTCTGGCCCCCCTCCGCGGCACCGGCCGATTCCGGGCCCATGGCACAGGCCATGCCCGAGCCGTTCTTCGAGCCTGCCTGAACAGCCGATGACAAAGGCGAGGGAACTGACTCCGATGGACGACGTATGGAAGCCGCCGTATGAATCACAGCAACCGGCACCCGCACCGTATATGTGGCCAACCAGTCCTGCGGCGGGCCATAGGGGCAGTCGCGTGCCGTTGGCGGTGGCGCTGGGGATCGCGGTGGCCGGCGCGGCGCTGGCGTTGGCCAGCATCCTGGCGACCGAAGGTGGGAGCGGGGATTACCGGACGTTGCACCTGCAGAACCGTGCGATGGAACCGACGTATCCCGTGGGGAGCGACGTCACGGTGAGGCGCATCGACGGTTCGGAGGCCCGGCGCGGTGACGTGGTTGTGTTCTCCGCCCGGGACTGGGGCGCCGACGAAGTCTTCATGCAACGGGTGACAGGCGTCGGCGGCGACCATGTCGTCATCGACGAGACCGGGAAGGTGAGCGTCAACAGCAAAACCCTGCAGGAGCCGTACATCTCCAAAGGCGATCCCGCTTTCGGTCCTCCTGTGGACGTCACCGTCCCCGCGGGTCGGCTCTTCCTCCTCGGCGACCACCGGGCAGCCGCGGCCGACTCACGCGCCCACCTCTCTGAGTACAACGGGACCATCACCCGCTCTGCCGTCGTCGGCATGGCGGTGGACCGCGCCAGTGTCCCCACCCCCGATCGTCTATGGATGTGGGTGGGTACAGTGACAAGCGCCGCGGGCCTGGTCGCGGCAGCCGTCGCCGCGACCGTCAGGCGCCGTCGCACCGGCCTCGGCACCCCCATGGCCCAGACTCACTAGGGATAGGGGACTGGCGCGGTGGCTGATGCTCCGTTTCCAGTCCCCGCCGCTTGCCTGCGGTTTCCCGCACACGCGACCTGCGAGTTTGTCCGGACGACGCTGGCGGCGGCACCACGGACGACCTACGGCTACACCTCCTATGAACCACGTTCTCTGACTGCGCATCACCGGCCCCACTCCCGGCTAGCCTCGCGCTTTCACTAGGCGGGCTGTCCGGTAGGCGATCAGCTATCTGAAGAGTGCGTCTGACCAGCGAGAATGAGGATCGTCAAGGTTCTGCTTCCCGCACCAGCCGGAGGCACTTCTCAGGTGAGTAGCCGGCGTGACGCCCGGACTTGCACAGCCGCGCGAGTGAGTCGAGCCGTTAGAACGGCGGCGACCAACGTCCTGCCCAGGTCGGCGTGTATCCGGCTGGAGGCCAGACACGCATTTCTGGGAACGACGGGTGGGGCCACACATGGCCCACCCATTCGCATTCGGGGATCGCACCTTCCCAGTCGTCAGTGCAGCGGTCGGCCCAGTCTCGGCCGACCAACACCAGTCGGGTCAGCAGTCCGTTTGCGGAGTCCTGCACTCGCAGGACCAGCCCCAGGTCGTTGATCCCGGGATTTCCGCGCGGCCCATAGGACACGCCGCCCATCGAGTCGGGGAGATCGAACAGCCATTCCTCCAGCTCAGCCGGGCTGCCACCGACCAGCTCCACCCCGTCCAGTGTCACCTGCGGCCCGCGAACGGCATCAATCGCGATGCAGAACAGTCGGCCAGAGCCGTCGAAGTACTCGTAGACGGTAGGTTCCGCCGGGCTGAGCCCCAGCTGGATACCCACGACCTCTGGAAAATAGGGCTCGGCTTGGAACCGACGTAGCTCAGAGGTCTTGGGCAGCGCCATCGCTGCCTCATCCATACTCATGCCGAATCGCAACGGCCCGACGCTCTCCAGCGGGGTGAGCACCCACACCGGCCTGGCCCGTGTGGTGGCTTCTTGAGTGCCTGGCGACGTCATCCGCCTATTCCCCTCTGCTGACCTCGAGCTCCATGAGGTGGGCTGTCCGATAGGTGATCACCTATACGAAAAGTGCCTCTGACCAGCGAGAATGAGGATTGTCTAGGCCCTCGTTCCTGCGTCCGTCGGAGGCACTTCTCAGGTGAGTAAGCGTATCGGGTCGTACCCACGTGTGCTGGTGTCGGGTGGCGGCCGAGGGGTGGTTGCGCAGGCTGGCGGGGTGTTGCTGGTCGAGACGGCCCGCCGGACGGGGCTGGCTGCGGCGCTGTCCTCGGCCCTCGCGCCGTGGCGCAAGCCCAGAACGGTGCACGATCCGGGCAAGATCCTGCTCGACTTGGCCCTGGCGACCGCGCTGGGCGGTGACTGCCTGGCCGACATCGCGGTACTGCGCGCAGAGCCGGCCGTGTTCGGGCCTGTGGCCTCCGATCCCACCGTCTCCCGGCTCATTGACACCCTGGCCGCAGCCGGTCCGCGCGGCCTGACGGCGATACGCCGGGCCCGCTCCGATGCCCGCGAACGGGTCTGGAAGCTTGCCGGGCACCAGGCCCCGGACGCGGGTGGTGAGGTAACCGTGGACATCAACGGTGTCCTGGTCCTGGCGCACTCCGAGAAGGAGGACGCGGCCGCGACCTGGAAGAAGACCTTCGGCCACCACCCGCTGTTCGCGTTCGTCGACCACGGCGCCACCGGCTCCGGAGAGCCGGTGGCCGGCCTGCTGCGACCGGGGAACGCGGGCAGCAACACCGCCGCCGACCACATCACCGCAGCCCGGCTCGCGCTGGCCCAGCTCCCGTCAAGGTATCGGCGCGGACGCCGGACCCTGATCCGCACCGACTCCGGCGGCGGCACCCACGAGTTCGTGAACTGGATTGCCGCCCGCGGACGCTGGCTGTCCTACTCGGTCGGCATGACCATCACCGACGCGATCCACCAGGCCGTACTCCTGGTTCCGGCCTCGGCTTGGACCCCGGCCGTCGAGCCCGGCGGCGAGGTCCGCGACGGCGCCTGGGTCGCTGAGCTCGCCGGGGATGTCCTCAAGGGCTGGCCGCAAGGCATGAGACTGATCGTTCGCAAGGAACGGCCGCACCCGGGCGCGCAGTTGCGCTTCAGCGACGCCGACGGAATGCGCCTGACCTGCTTCGCCACCAACACCGTCGGCGAGCCGATCGCACAGCTGGAGTTGCGGCACCGCCAGCGGGCCCGGGCCGAGGACCGCATCCGCGCCGCCCGCGACACCGGCCTGCGCAACCTCCCCCTCCACCGCGCCGCGCAGAACCGGATCTGGCTGGAGATCGTGCAGCTTGCCCTGGACTTGCTGGCCTGGATGCCGATGCTCGCTCTGACCGGCGAAGCTCGCCGCTGGGAACCCAAGCGGCTCCGGCTACGGCTGTTCTCCGCCGCCGGCCAGCTCGCCACGACCGGCCGCCGCCACTACCTCCGCCTCGCCCGGCACTGGCCCTGGACTCACCTGATCACCGCCGCGTTCGACCGCCTGCAAGCCCTACCGAAACCCGGCTGACCAGTAATAACGTCCCATCCCGACGAATCCCCTCACCCACCCGGAACAGTGGAAACCGCGCCCACCCGACGCGACAGCCGGGCCACCGGCCTGCCCACCACCCGCCCAACAAGACGAAACGGCCTGCCAGAGAATCCGACGGGCCGTCACGCAAGATCGAGGCTAGTGTCCTGAGTCGTTGATTCGGTTCAGATATCCGGCGAGGCGTTCGAAGATTTCGTCTGCGGTTTTCGTCCAGACGAAGGGCTTGGGGTCGT
>NZ_JBEXSX010000077.1:0-39630 GCF_040613835.1 Streptomyces sp. NPDC006207
GGCGGGGGCGCGCACGGGGGGGGGCGGGGGGCCCCCGCCCGCGCGCGGGGCCCCCCGCGGCAGTGGTCGTGCGCGACCGCTTCGTGAACTACTTCGTGAGCGGGGAGAGCTTCGGGTCGTTGGCGTAGGCCTCGGCCGCGTTCTCCTTCGTCACGATGACCGGCGGGAGCAGGTACGACGGGACGACCTTGCTGCCGTTGTTGTACGACTTGGTGTCGTTGATCGTCGGCTTGCCGCCCGTCTGCAGGGCCTGGACCATCTTGATGGTCTCGGCGACGAGCTTGCGGGTGTCCTTGTTGATGGTGGAGTACTGCTCACCCGCCATGATCGACTTCACCGACTCGACCTCGGAGTCCTGGCCGGTGACGACCGGGACCGGCTTGCCGGCGCCCTTCACCGAGGTGATGATCGCCCGGGCGAGGGTGTCGTTCGGGGAGAGCACGCCGTCGAGCGTCTTCTTGCCGTTGTAGGTGGAGTTCAGCAGCGAGTCCATGCGGCTCTGGGCGTTCTCCGCCTTCCAGCCCTGCGTCGCGGTCTGCTTGATGTCGGTCTGACCGGAACCGACAACGATGTCGCCCTTGTCGATGGCGGGCTTCAGCACCTCCATCGCGCCGTCGAAGAACACCTTCGAGTTGTTGTCGTCAGGCGAACCGGAGAACAGCTCGATCGTGTAGGGGCCCTTCGCCTTCTTCGCCTTCATGCCGTCCAGCAGCGCCTGGCCCTGCAGCTGGCCGACCTTGAAGTTGTCGAACGCGATGTAGTAGTCGACGTCCGGGGTGTTGGTGATGAGGCGGTCGTAGGCGATGATCGTCGCACCGGCCTGCTTGGCCTGCGCCACCTGGGTGGACAGCTGCGAGGCGTCGGTCGCACCGATGACGATGACCTTCGCGCCCTTGGTGACCATGGAGGAGATCTGAGCCTGCTGGTCCGCAACGGTGGTCGAGGCGCCCGCGTACTGCACGTCCGCCTTGAAGCCGGCGTCCTTCAGGCCGTTGGTGAACAGGTCACCGGCGAGAACCCAGTTCTCCGAGGTCTTCGCGGGCAGCGCGACCCCGACCAGGGCGTCCTTCGCGAAGCCGCCCTTGGCGTCGCTGGTGTCCTTGCCGGTGGAGCCCTCGCGTTCGTTGGAGCACGCCGTGCCCAGGGCGAGCAGCGCGGCGGCGCCGATCACGGCGACGGCTCTGGTGATGGTTCTGCGCATGTGGGTTGTGCCCTTTCCTGGTGATGCGGGGAGAATCGAGCGCCGCCCTGATGCGGCACCCTGGGTTACTGCCGGTCGGTCATCCTGCGACCGGAGCCTTGTCGGGGTCGGAGGCCGGGTTCGGCGGGTCGACCGGTGTGGACGTCTCGTTCTGGCGGAACGGACGCATCAGGGTGCCGATGATCGAGAAGCGACCCTGGCTCTTGCTGTAGACGTCGAAGGCGACGGCGAGGAGGAGGACCAGGCCCTTGATGATCTGGACCATGTCCGAGCCGACGCCCTCCAGTTGGAGACCGTTGTTGAGCAGCGCCATGACGAGACCGCCGACGATGGAGCCGCTGATGGTGCCGAGGCCGCCGGAGACGGCGGCGCCGCCGATGAACACGGCCGCGATGGCGTCGAGTTCCCAGCTCAGACCGTCCTGCGGGCCGGAGGCCGCGGACCGTGCCACGAAGATCATGCCGGCGAGCGCGGCCAGCACGGACATGTTCATCATGACGAGGAAGTTGACGCGCCGGAGCTTCACGCCGGACAGTTCGGCCGCGCGGGAGTTGCCTCCGACGGCGTAGATGTGCCGGCCTCCGATGGTGTTGCGGGTGTAGTACGAGTACGCGAGCACCAGGGCGATCAGGATGATCCCGGAGATCGGGAAGCTGGTGCCGACGCGGCCGCCGGCGAAGCGCAGCGTCGCGAAGACGATGACGCCCACCATCACGACCAGACGGATCCCCGTGACCCACAGCGGCGCGGCGTCGGCGTGCATGGCGCGCCGGGTCTGCCGGGCCCGCCACTCGCGCCAGGCCACGCCCGCGCAGGCGACCAGACCGAGGAGGAGGGTCAGGTTGTTGTAGCCGGTGTCCGGGCCCACTTCGGGCAGGAAGCCTGCGCCGATGTCACGGAATCCGGTGGGGACCGGCACGGTGTCGGCGTTGCCGATGTACTGGTTGCCGCCACGGAACAGGAGCATGCCCGCCAGGGTGACGATGAACGCCGGCACCCCCACGTAGGCGACCCAGAAGCCCTGCCAGGCACCGATCGCCGCGCCGACGAGCAGGCCGAGCACGATGCCCAGGGGCCAGGGGAGCGAGTGCTCCTGCATCGTCTTGGCGACCACAATCCCGGTGAACGCCGCCACCGAGCCGACCGAGAGGTCGATGTGCCCGGCGACGATCACCATCAGCATGCCGATGGCCAGGATCAGGATGTAGGAGTACTGGCTGACCACGGCGATGAGGTTGCCGGAGGTCAGGGTCAGCCCTCGCGTCCAGATCTGGAACAGGAGCACGATCGCGACGAGCGTGGCGATCATGCCGAACTGGCGGGCGTTGGAGGTCGAGCCTCCGAAGAGGTTCTTCTGCAGGTCTGTGATGCGGCTCATGGGCTCGGTGTCTTCTTCATAGAGGTCATCTGTTTCATGAGGAGTTCCGGGTTCGCGTCGCGGCGTGTCACCTCACCGGTGATGGCGCCTTCGAACACGGTGTAGATGCGGTCGCAGAGTCCGATGAGCTCGGGCAGCTCCGAGGAGATGACGACGACGCCCTTGCCCTGGCCGACCAGCCGCTGGATGATCCCGTAGATCTCGTACTTGGCGCCCACGTCGATCCCGCGGGTGGGCTCGTCGAGGATGAGCAGGTCGGGGTCGGTGAACATCCACTTGGCGAGGACGACCTTCTGCTGGTTGCCGCCGGAGAGCTTCACGACCTCCTCGTCCACGCTGGGGGTCTTGATCCTCAGGTTCTGCCGGTACTCCTCGGCGATCCGGTGCTCGCTCACCGGGTCGATGACCTGGTGGCGGGAGATCTTCGACAGCTTGGCGGCCACCATCGAGGTCTTGATGTCGTCCAGCAGGTTGAGGCCGACCGACTTGCGGTCCTCGCTGACGTAGGCGAGGCCGTGCCGGATGGCCTCCGGCACCGTCTTGAGGTGGATCTCCTTGCCGTCCTTGAAGACCCGTCCCGACAGGAACGTGCCGTAGGAGCGGCCGAACAGGCTCATCGCGAGTTCGGTGCGCCCGGCGCCCATGAGGCCTGCGAACCCGACGATCTCACCGCGCCGCACCGTGAAGCTGGACCCCTTGCACACGAGCCGTTCGTCGGACGCGGGATGCCGCACGGTCCAGTCGCGGACCTCGAAGAACACCTCGCCGATGTCGGGCGTGTGGTCGGGGAACCGGCTGTCGAGTTCGCGGCCGACCATGCCGCGCACGATGCGGTCCTCGTTCACGCCGTCGGCCTCGACGTCGAGGCTCTCGATCGTCCGGCCGTCGCGCAGGATGGTGATGGTGTCGGCGACCGCCTCGATCTCGTTCAGCTTGTGGGAGATCATGATGGAGGTGATGCCACGGTCCCGGAAGCCGCGCAGTAGGTCGAGCAGGTGCTGCGAGTCGGTCTCGTTCAGGGCCGCGGTCGGCTCGTCGAGGATGAGCAGCTTCACGTCCTTGGCGAACGCCTTGGCGATCTCGACGAGTTGCTGCTTGCCGACGCCGATGTCCTTGACGAGCGTGTCCGGGTCCTCCTTGAGGCCGACCCGCTCCATCAGCTCCACCGCGCGGTGCTGTGCGGCCCTCCAGTCGATCGAGCCGCGTTTGCGCGGCTCGTTGCCGAGGAAGATGTTCTCCGTGATCGACATGCCAGGGACCAGCGCCAGTTCCTGGTGGATGATGACGATGCCGGCCTGCTCGCTGGCCCGGATGTCGTGGAACCTCACGGTGTCGCCGCGGTAGACGATCTCGCCGGTGTAACTGCCGTGCGGGTGGACCCCGCTCAGCACCTTCATGAGGGTGGACTTGCCTGCGCCGTTCTCGCCGCAGATCGCGTGGATCTCCCCCTCCTTCACCACCAGGTTGACGTCCGCGAGCGCCGTCACGCCGGGGAACGTCTTGGTGATGGACCGCATCTCCAGCAGCATCGGGGCGCGGCTCATGCGCGGAGCTCCACGCTGCGGACGCCGCGGCGATCACGCGGGCCCGCCTCCCCTGGGATGCGACATTTCGTGGACATCAACTTGCCTCCGATGACACTGCGCCGTGCCTCCATGCCGGACCTGTTGCGGCTTGGGCACCGGACTTTAAATCCATTTGTTTTACTAAGTCAACGCCCTTGAGCGGTATCGTCATTGCGGTAAGAGAGGAACGCGTGTGCGGCAAGCAGGAACAAACCTCCCCAAAGTCGGGCGGTACAACCGGGCGGTGGTCCTGGACCAGATCCAACTCGCCGACGGGATCAGCCGGGTCGAGATCGCCCAGAAGACGGGACTGACCCCGCAGACCGTCTCGGGGATCGTGCGCCGTCTGCTGGACGAGGGCATCGTGCGGGAGGACGGGGCCAGTCGTGGCGCGGGCGGCGGCAAGCCCCGCACCACCCTGCGGGTCAACGCGGACGCCGGCAACGCGGTCGGCCTCGTCTTCGACCCGGTCGAACTCACCTGCTCCGTGGTCGACCTGCTCGGCCGGCCACTGGTCGTCAGACGGCACCCCACGCCTCCCGGTACCGATCCGACGCACGTGGTGGCCGCCATGGCCGACCTGGTCGCCGAGGTGCTCGCCGAGGCGGACGTGCCGCGCGCCAACGTCCTGGGGCTGGGCCTCGCCACCCCTGGGCCGATCGACCAGCGCAGCGGCATGATCGTCGCCCCGCCCCAGCTCGCGCACTGGACGCGGGTCCCGCTGCAGCAGATGCTCAGTGACGCGACCGGCCTTCCGGTGACGCTCGACAACGACGCCACGGCCGCCGCGGTCGGCGAGCGCTGGTCCGGCGCGGGCCGGGGCGTGGCGAACTTCGCCTACCTGTTCTTCGGCACCGGCATCGGCGGTGGTCTGGTCCTCAACCACCAGGTCTACCGTGGCGGTTCGCTCAACGCCGGCGAGTTCGGCCACTCGACGGTGCTGTCGGACGGGCCGGAGTGCTACTGCGGCAACCGGGGCTGCCTGGAGGGACTGGCCAACCCGTCCGCGATCGTGGCCGAGACGCACCGCCGCCTCACCGACAAGCCGGGCGGCAGTGTGCTGTCCCCCGCGTACGACCGGGACCCGGCCTCCGTCGACCACGCCGCGGTCCAGCGCGCGGCCGGAACCGGCGACCCGATCGCGGCCGCGGTCATCGACGAGGCCGCGCGTCACGTGGCCACGGTCGCCGTGACCATCGCCAACTTCATCGACGTGGACCTCATCATCCTCGGCGGTCACGGCATCCAGCACGTGGAGTCCCGCTACGTCGACGCCGTCGCCTCCGCGCTGGCCTCACGACCCCTGGCCCGGCACATCCGCGTCGTCCAGGTCGCAGCCTCCCCCCTCGGCGCGGACGCGGCCGTCGTGGGCAGCGCCGCGCTCGTGCTGCACGCCACGTACTCGCCGCAGTTGTCGTCGCTCGTGCTGGACTGAGGTGCGCGTGCTTCAGGGCGACGGAGGATCAGGCCGGAGCACCAGCGCGCCGATGAGGCGCTCGACCGCCGCGGCGTAGGCGGCGTGGTCCAGTCCGGGATCCCAGGCGGTCTGCAGCGCCAGCCCCTGGTAGATCGCGACGAACACCCGGGCCAGGCCGTCGGCAGGCCACGCGGCGTCCAGCTCGCCGCGCTCCTGGGCCGCCCGGACGAGGTCGGTGATGACGGCGCGGGGACGGTCCACACCCTCGCGTGCCACCGCGTGCACCCGGGGTGCCCGCAGGGCCTCGGCCCAGATCTGGACGCCGAGTTGCACGCGCTGCCGCTCGTCGGAGCCCGCGAGTGAGCGCAGGAGTTCCAGGTAGCCTCCGGCGACCTCCCGGAAGGCGTCGGCGGTGTGCCCGGCGGGGTCGTCCAGGTGCAGTCGGCGGGCCTGGTCGTCGTGCCACCGGTCCGCGATGGCCGCGACCATGTCGTCCTTGTCGGCGAAGTAGCGGTAGACCAGGCCGGCGCTGAATCCGGACTCGGCCGCGATGTCCTGGATGGTGGTGCGGTGGAAGCCCGTACGGGCGAAGCAGCGGGCGGCGGCGTCGAGGATCTGCGCGCGCCGCGCCCGCAGGTGCTCCTCACTGACCTTGGGCATCACAACACCTCGGCCTGGGCGATCCGGTAGAAGGGCGCGGCCGGCTCGTGCCGCCCCAGGGGCTCCAGGTACTGCGCGGCTGCCTCCCTCGCCGACCGGTCCGAGGTGAGCTCCAGTCCCCGCTCGGCCAGGTACGCCCGGAGCTCGTCCGGGAGGAAGCCGAAGGTGAAGGGTTCCCCGGCCGTACGCACCGCGTCCGCCCACGCTGTGACGCCGTCGAAGTCACCGGTGCCGTCCAGGGCCCTTCGGTCCATGTAGGTGAGGACGATCCGGCTCCCGGGCGCCAGCGTCGTGGAGAGCGCCGTCAGCGTGGCGTGCACCGACGGCGCGTCGAGGTAGTTCGTCACGCCCTCCCACACCACCACCGCCCGGTCGCCGGTCAGTCCCGCCTCGCGCAGGGCGTCGCCGAGGTCCTGGTGCATCAGGTCCACGGGAACGAAGCGGATGCCGTCGCCCGGCCGGCCCGCCCGGGCGGACCAGGTGGCGGCCAGCCCCCGCTTGGCCGCCTGCGTCGCCGGGTGGTCGACCTCCAGGACGGTGGCGTCGTGCGCCGCGTCCAGGCGGAAGGCCCGGCTGTCGTAGCCGGCGCCCAGCAGGACGAGTTGCCGGGCGCCGTGTTCCAGGGCGTCCACGACCAGGTCGTCGATCAGCCGGGTGCGGACCACGGCCGAGGCGCGCGGACCTGCGGGCCAGCGCCGGTCGATCCACCGCTCAAGGAACCGCGCCACGCCCGGACAACGGGCGATCGTCACGGCCAGGCGGTAGCCGGGACCGAGGCACGAGGCGGCGTACGGGTCGATGAACAGGCGCGGCCCCGGGCGCACCGACTCCAGCGCCCGGAAGAGCGCGACGTGCTGCGCGGTGCGGCTGGGTGTGCTCTGCATGGCTCCATCATAATGAATGCACATCCATTTTTTATTCAGGGCGGCGGACGGCCTCCGGCGGCAGGGTGTCACTCCTCGTCGGACGGGGTCATCCCGACCTCGAGGACGCCGTCGTACCGGAAGAGCTCCGAAGCCAGCCGGCCGGGGTCGGCCGTACCCTCGACCTCGAGCAGGACCCGGGCGGCGGCATCGGTCCGGCCCGGCAGCCTCTCCACCCTCACCTCCCGGATGCGGAACCCGAGCCGCGTGCAGGTCTCCATCAGCCGGGGCAGCAGGGCGGTGCCCGTGCGGTAGGTCAGGCGCAGCTCGGAGACCGTCGCCGTCGCCCCGGGCAGCAGGCGCGGGACCAGCCGGGGGTAACCCCGTACCACCAGGAAGTGCAGGGCCGTGACGGCCAGCGCCAGGATCGGCAGCCCGCCCCCGCAGGCCATGCCGATCGCACAAGTGAGCCACACGGTGGCCGCCGTGGTCAGACCGCGCACCGCGTCCCTGCGCACGAAGATCAGGCCGCCGCCGATGAACCCGATCCCCGAGACGATCTGGGCGGCCACACCGGACGGGTCGAAGGAGACGTTGTCCAGCCCGAGCACATTGGTGAAGCCGTGCTGGGAGACCTCCATCATCAACGCGCTGGCGACACCGACCAGCGTGTGGGTGCGCAGCCCCGCGCTCTTCTGTTGCGCCGCCCGCTCCCAGCCGATCAGGCTGGAGAGCAGCAGGGCCGGCCCGAGCTCCGCCGGTTGCCGCAGCCCCTGCCCGTTCCCCACGTCCCACAGCGGCGCCGCCACCTCGGCCATGAACACCTCCGCCCCACGCGACGGCGTCCCTGAGGCCGCCGCACCCGGCAACTCCCAGAGCGTGCCCCGGATCCGGGGGACGAAAAGCGCCGGTCGCGGATCGGCACAGGACCTGCGGTCACCCCGCCGGGAGCCGCACGCGCAGCAGCGCACCGCCCTGGGGTGCCTCACCGGCATCGGCCTGCCCGCCGTGGCGGTGGACGATGTCGCGGACGATGGCCAGACCGAGCCCGGCACCTCCCGCGTCGCGGGCACGGGACTCGTCCAGCCGGATGAAGCGGTCGAAGACGCGTTCACGGTCGGCCGCCGGGATGCCCGGACCGTCGTCGGTCACCTCCAGCAGGGCCCCCCGTCCGTCGCGGGTGACACGCACCGCGACCCAGTCGCCGGCGTGACGCTGGGCGTTGTCCAGGAGGTTGTCCAGGACGCGTTCGAGCCCCCGGCGGTCACCGCGTACCGTCACGGCGTCCGTCGCGTCGACGGTCACGGGCACCCGGCCGGAGCGCAGGGCGGCCCTCTCGCGGGCCAACTCGTCCAGGGCGACCGGCTCCATGGGCATCTCCTCCCCCGCGTCGAATCGGGCGAGCAGGAGGAGGTCGGAGGCGAGCGTCTGGAGCCTGGCCACGTCGTTCACCGCGCTGTCCAGGTCCAGCAGGGCCGGATGGGCGCTCGCCACCTCCAGTTCGGTGCGCAGCGCCGCGATCGGGCTGCGCAGTTCGTGGGAGGCGTCGGCGACGAACCGCCGTTGCCGTTCGACGGCGGATTCCAGGGCCGTGAGCGTGTCATTGGTGGCGCGGGCGAGCCGGGCCACCTCGTCCCGGGCCGGGGAGACGGGAACCCTGCGGGAGAGGTCGGTGCTGGAGGTGATGGCCTCCATCTCGGCGCGGATGGCGTCGACCGGGCGCAGCGCGTTGCGTGCGGCGAGCCAGGTCACCGTCCAGACCACGGCGAGCATGACGGGCAGTCCGGCCAGCAGGAAGACCACCGCCGTACGGACCGCGTCCTGTTCGGCGGCGAGGGAGGCCCCCGCGGTGACGGTGTAGCGCTCACCGTCGCGTTCCCCCGAGAGGACGGCGAACCGGTACGACGCCTGCGTGCCGTCCACGGTGGCGGTCCCGGTGCCGTGCTCGGCCTCGGACTCGGTGTCGCCGTCCGTGTCCGGTACCGGCGCTCCGGTGATCCGCTGCACGTCCTCTCCGGCCGCGAGGAGACCGCCGCGGGCGTCGGCGACCCGGACCGGGTACTCGTCGCCGTCCGGCAGGTCGAGGCGGCCGTACGAGGTCCCGGCGGCGATCTGGGCCGTCACCTCACGCGCGGCGATCTCGGCCCGCAGGCCGGCCTGACCGGTGAGGTTGGCCCGGAGCGCGAGGACGAGCCCGAGGCCCGCCAGGACCAGGGCGACGCCCACCACCGCGGTGGCGGACAGGGCCGTGCGGGCGCGGACGGACCTCATCCGGCCTCCATCACGTATCCAGCGCCGCGGACGGTGCGGATGGTGGCGGCCCCGAGCTTGCGCCGCAGGGCGCTGACGTAGACCTCGACGATGTTGGGGTCGCCGCTGTAAGCGAAGTCCCACACGTGCTCGATGATGTCGGCCTTGGTGACCACCTCGCCGGCGTTCAGCACCAGGTGCTCCAGCACCGCGAACTCCCGCGCGGTGAGCGGGACCTCGGTCCCGTCGCGGGTGACCCGGCGGCGGGCGGGCTCGACGGTCAGCCCACCGATGGTGACCACCGGTGAGCCTCCGTGGGAACGCCGTCGCAGCAGCGCGCGAACGCGGGCCAGGAGCACGACGTAGGCGAAGGGCTTCGTCAGGTAGTCGTCGGCCCCGGTGTCCAGGCCCTCCGCCTCGTCGTACACCCCGTCCTTGGCGGTCAGCATCAGGATCGGCGTGTCGTCTCCGGCGGCCCGCAAGGCGGCACAGACGCGGTAGCCGTTCATGCCGGGCAGCATGATGTCCAGCAGGATCAGGTCGTAGGTCCGCTGCCCGGCCTGGTGCAGCGCTTCGTCGCCGTCGTGGACCACGTCCACGCCGAAGCCCTCGGCGGTCAGCCCCTTGGCCAGCGAAGCGGCGAGGCTCCGCTCGTCCTCCACGATCAGCAGGCGCATGGGTACAGCCTGCCAAAACGATCCTGAGGATTCCTTCAGGATCCTTCAGCGCCGCTTCAGGTACGGGGAGCGATCGTGGTGGTCACCGGACCGCTACGGAAGGACACACCATCATGAGGCGCAAGATGCTGATCGCCACCGCGGCCGCCGTCGCCGTCCTGGCCGGTACGGGGGGCGTCGCGGCGACCGCACTGGCGGACGACGACGACCGGCAGCCGGCGTCCGCCGTGGTCACCGACGACCGCGGCGGCCACGCCACCGATGGCGACGGTCCCCGCGACGACGACCGCGGCACCGACGGCGAGGAACGGACCAGCGGCTCCCGCACGGTGAGCCTCACCGACGCCGTCGCCACGGCGCGGGCACAGGCCCCCGGCACCGTGGTGTCCGCCGAACTGGACGACGACCGCGGCCGCACGGAATGGGAGGTCGAGACGCTGGCCGGGGACGGCACCTGGCACGAGGTGACGATCGACGCCGCGAACGGCGAGGTCGTCACCGCCCGGCAGGAGCAGGACCGGCAGGACGCCGACGAGGCCCGGGACGCCCTCCGTGGTTCCCGCACCAACCTCCTGGAAGCGGCGAAGGCGGCCGGGGACGCCCGGCGCGGCACGGTCACCTCCGTGTCCCTCGACGACGACACCCGTACCTGGGAGGTGGAGTTCCACAAGGAAGGCTCCGACCACGAGGTCCACGTCGACCCGGCCAACGGGGCCATCAGCTGACGCGGCCGGTCCGCGCCCTCACATCCGCAGCTCGGGCGGAAAGCCGGTCCAGCGCAGCTCCGCAGGGAGGTGGCGGGTGTCGTTCTGGACCAGGACCGAGACGGGCCGCCCCGGCGCATAGCGGATGACGGTCAGGGCCGCGTTGCCCTGGTTGACCCCGAGCCACCGCCACGGCGGGGCGTCCATGGCGTGCCTCACCAGCCAGCCGACCAGGAAGTTGTGGGTGACGACCAGTTCGTGACGCTCCTGATCGCCCTCCACGGGACCGGTGAACTGCTCGAGCGCGCGCAGGGCCAGCGACGGACCGAGCGCGCGCTCCTGCGCCTTGGCGCCGTCGAGGAAGCGCAGGAGGTGGTCGGCGCTGTCCGGGGGCAGTTCGTCCCGCCCCGGGAAGTACGGGACGTAGTCTCCGGCGGTCTCCGAGACGCGCAGGACGGCACCGTCCAGGTGCTCCCCGATCAGGGCGGCGGTCTGCGCGGCCCTGGGCAGGGGGCCGTGATGGACCACGGATATCGGGTGGTCCGCCAGCCGGCGGCCGAGCAGGGCGGCCTGGCGGCGCCCGTCGTCCGACAGACCGCTCTCGTCCGGCACGGCCTCCCCGTGCCGGACGAGGTACAGGTAACGCGTGGCCACAACCGTCATGCCCGGGCTCCTTCACGATGCTTCATGATCGAGTGGGTCGTCCCTGGGCACGACGCCCCCGCTGCCGTTCCGGTTCCGGATGACGGTCCGGGCGGCGGCGTCAGGGCAGGAGGGCGAGGGCGCTGTACCAGACCGGGCCCGGGTTGAGGCGGTCCGGGTGGAGCTGCAGCATCAGGTCGTAGAACGTGCGGGGGCGGGGTTCCTCCGCCAGCAGGCGCTGGGCGTCGAGCAGGTAGTCGCGGGTCTGCCGCAGGATCACGGGGTCGTCGGGCAGCGCCTTGTTCTTGTGGCCGGCCACGACCGCGCGCGGGTGCAGCGCGAGCACGGTGCCGATCGCGGCGAGCCACTTGTCGATGCCGCCGCCGGCGCTTTCCCGCAGGTACTGGTGGACCCCGTTGTAGGCCACGTCACCGGCCACGACCAGGCCGATCGACGGGATGTGCAGGACGGTCGTGTCGTCGGTGTCGGTGTGGCCGGTCTCCACCACGCGCAGCGGGTGCCCCTCCAGCGTGAACCCGTCGGCCGGGACCACCCCGTAGACCACGGGGCTGTCCGGGATGAGCCCGGGGAAGTCCACGTCCCACCTGGTCCGGCGGCCCTCGGTGGCCTGCCAGCGCATCAGCTCGATGGTGCCCTCGGTGGCGTACGGAACCGCCCCGGGGAAGCGTCGCAGCAGCAGATCGGTGCCGAACCAGTGGTCGCCGTGACCGTGGGTGGCGTAGACGTACGTCAGCCGTCTGCCGGAGCGTTCGATCCAGTCCCCGACACCGTGCACCTGCTCACGGGTGAACGGCGGGTCGACGAGGACCGCTTCCGCGTCGCCGAGGACCAACGTCGAGGTCAGCGGCGAGGAGAAGATCGGGCTCCCGTCGGGCAACCGGGGACCCTGGGCGCGGCGCAACCCGTCGCACACGAAGGTGCCGTAGCGCAGATCCGTCATCGTCGGGTCAGCCGAGCCCGGCGGGCACCGGCGCCTCCATCAGTGTCAGCAGGTGGGCGACCTTGTGGTCCAGTTCCAGGCCCACTTGGGCGATCTCCTCGCTGCCGTAACTGCCGAAGTGGGAACTCGGCTTGTCGATCACGAATCGCGGTACGTCGTCGTCGCTCCGGTAGATCTCGGTGCGCAGCGGCGCGTGCATCATGGCGGAGGGATCGTGGCGGAACATCCGCTCGGCGATGGCGTAGTTGCCCATCAGGTACATCACGAACGGCGTCGTGTCCCCGGCGATGCCCATGAGCGCCGTTCCGGAGTCCCTCCAGAAGATCATGAATCCGTGGGGCGCGTTCCCCTCGGCCAGCGCGAGGGCGCTCTCCCAGGAGCCGCCGGACCGGACGAGGTCCCGGATCTCATCGGCCCGGTACTGCGGCACCAGGGACTCGTAGCGCCGCACGGCCTCCTCGAACGTCCCGGGCAGGGGGACGTCGAACCTGGTGACGCCGTAGTCGACCGTTCGCGCCTCGGACACCTGGACCACCTCGGACGGCACGGCACACCGCCGCGCCCTCCTCCCATCGTCCCTCCGCGGCACGTCGGCGCAACTCCGCGCTCACACCCAGTTGCGCCGGGCCGCCGCGACGCCGGCGCCGAACCGGTTGGTGGTGCCCAGTTCCGTGTAGAGGTCCTGGATGCGCCGGCGCAGTGTCCGCGTCGAGATCCCGAACTGGCGGGCGATGGCGTCGTCCTTGACCCCGGCGGCGAAGAGTGCGAGCAGGTTCCGCTCCTCGTCGGTGGGATTGCGCACCTGCTCGCCGGGAGTGGAGGGCTCCGGTGGCGGTGGTGGCTGCGAGCTCGGCCCGCTCAGTGAGGCGGCACCGGCCCAGTAGTGCTCGAAGAGCTCGGTCAGGGCTTCGAGCAAGGGGGGCGCCTCGGTGTAGAGCGTGTCGGTGCTGTCGGGGCCCAGGCTCAACGACACCATGGCCGCCGAGCGGTCCGCCATGGTCAGCTTGACGGGCAGCGAGGACACGACCCTGGCCTCCTCGCCGCGTGAGACCAGGCTGCCCAGCTCCTGCCCCCCGCCGTCCTCGTCGAAGCTGGCGGCCGCGTAGACGACCCGCACCCGTACGCCGCGCCGTACGGCGGCCTCGTCGAGCGGACCGTTCGGAACGAACAGGAAGGGAGGTCGGGCCAGGCCGCACATCTCGTACTTGGCGGCCTGGTGCAAACGGTAGTAGCAGTCCCCGACTTCCTCCGGGCCGCTGATCGTCCGTGTGGCGGGTTCGCCGGCGCTGGACCGCCTGGCCTCGTCGAACAGCGCGCCGAGCGGCCCGGTGGCGTCGCGTACGGCGGCCAGTTGGCGTTCGCGTGACTCCACCAGTGTCCGCAGCGCGTGACGCGGATCCACGGTCAGGTACTCCCCCGAGGAGCGGCGGCTGAGCAGCCCGGAGTGGTGCAGGCGTTCCAGCAGGGCCACCGCCGCTCCGGTACCCAGCCCGAACGTCGCGGTGACGTCGTCGGCCGTACCGCCACCGTGTGCGAGCAGTTCGCGGTAGACGGCCTCGGCCCCCGCGTCGAGTCCGACCAGCTCCAAGGGTGCGGCGCCTTCCGTCATCCTTCTCCACCTCTGACCTTCGTGCACGCGAGCGAACTGACGTCATGTCAGCAGCGTGTGATGGATGTGCCGCTGTGCGGCGGCCGCTCACACCGTGCAGTGTGTCTCGCTTGCCGATCATTGCGCCGCTTTGCGCCGTGTCCACTTGGTGACATGGCACAGAAGTGCCAAAGGGCCGCCTTTACAGCGATGCGAACGGATGGCTGACTGCGTTCCACCCCACCCCATCGAGTCCATGAGGTTCCCTTGCGCATGCCTCCGTCCCGCAGACGCGGGCTGACAGCCGCCGTCGCCGCCCTGGTGGTGCTGACGGCCACGGGTCCGGCCGCATCGGCCGACCCCTCGGCGACGTCCCCCTCCCCCGCCGCGACCGGTGCCGCTTCCGCAGCCGTGCGCACCGTCACGCTGATCACCGGCGACAAGGTCACCGTCACCGGGGACGGCCGGGCCCAGGCCGTCACCTCGGTCACCGACCCGAACGGCAGGACCGGCGGCGCCCACGTGATGTCGGTGGGCACCGACACCTACGTGTATCCCGACGCCGCGGTCCCCTACATCGCGTCAGGAGCCCTGGACGAGGGGCTCTTCAACGTCACCGCGCTGCTGAAGGACGGCTACGACGACGCGCGCAGCGACCGGCTGCCGCTCATCGTCACGTACACCGACGCCGCCGCCCGCTCCCGCAGCGCCAAGACCCCGGAGGGCGCGCGCAGGACGCTGACCCTCAGCAGCATCCAGGGCGCGGCGATCTCCGCCGAGCACGAGCGGGCCGCGGACTTCTGGTCCTCCCTGACCGGTGCCGACGCGAAGGCCACCGCGGCCGCGAGGACGGCGGAGGGCGGACGGCTCGCCGGCGGCATCGCCAAGGTGTGGCTGGACGGCAAGGTCAAGGCCACGCTGTCGGACACCACGGCGCAGATCGGCGCCCCGGAGGTCTGGGCCGGCGGGGACACCGGGCAGGGCGTGGACGTCGCCGTCCTGGACACCGGCATCGACGCCGCGCACCCGGACTTCGCCGGCCGCATAGCCGCGACGGAGAGCTTCGTGCCCGGCGCGGACGTCACCGACCGGCACGGTCACGGCACCCACGTCGCCTCGACCGTCGCCGGGACCGGCGCCGCCTCCGGTGGCACCGAGAAGGGCGTCGCCCCGGGCGCGTCCCTGCACATCGGCAAGGTCCTGGACGACTTCGGCAGCGGCCAGGACTCCTGGATCCTGGCCGGCATGGAATGGGCAGCCCGCGACCAGCACGCCAAGGTCGTCAGCATGAGCCTGGGCGGCGACGCCACCGACGGCACCGACCCGCTGAGCGAGGCCGTGAACCGGCTCAGCGAGGAGACCGGGGCGCTGTTCGTCATCGCGGCGGGCAACTCCGGCCCCGCGCCGTACACCGTGAGCGCCCCCGGTGCCGCCGACGCCGCGCTGACGGTGGGCGCGGTCAACGGCCCCGGCAAGGGCGTGGACCAGCTGGCATCCTTCTCCAGCCGCGGCCCTCGCGTGGGCGACAACGCCGTCAAGCCCGACCTGACCGGCCCGGGGGTGAACGTGCTGGCCGCGCGCTCGCAGTACGCCCCTGAGGGGGAGGGCGCGTACCAGACGATGAGCGGCACCTCCATGGCGACGCCGCACGTGGCCGGCGCCGCGGCCCTGCTGGCCGCCCAGCACCCGGACTGGACGGGGCAGCAGCTCAAGGCCGCCCTGATCAGCACCACCGCGAGCACCATCGAACGCTTCAGCCCCTTCGAGGCGGGCAGCGGGCGCGTGGACGTCGCCGCCGCCGTGAAGGCCACCCTGGTCGCCTCCGGCGACGCGTACGCGCAGACGCACTACCCGTACACGCCGGGTCAGACGGTCCGCAAGGACGTCACCTACACCAACTCCGGTGCCGCACCGGTCACCGTGGACCTGTCCCTGAACCCGGGCCAGTTGCCCGAGGGCCTGTTCACGCTGACCGAACCGCGGCTGACCGTGCCCGCGCACGGCACTGCCTCCGTCGGCGTGATCACCCACCTCGACGCGGCCGAGGACAACGGCGCCTACTCCACCCGACTCGTCGCCACCGGCGCCGACGGCACGGCCCTGGCCCGCACCACGGTCGGGGTGAACAAGGAAGGCCGCCGGGTCAACCTGACGGTCACCGCCAAGGACCGGCACGGCAAGGCCCTTCCCGGCACCCTCATCCTCAAGGACGTGGAGCGCAACTCCGCCCCCAAGGCGTTCGCCGTCGACGCCTCGGGCCGCATCGACCTGCGCCTGTCCCCGAGCACCTACTCCGCGTGGCTGAACGCGGACGTGCCCGGCATCGACGGTACGCACACGCTGGGCTTCGCGATGTTCTCGGCGCCTCAGATCGACCTCGACACCGACCGCACCGTGCGGTTCGACGCCGCGAGCCTGCGCAAGGCGGCCGCCGTCACGCCGCAGCCGACCGCCAACGAGTTCATGCGGGTGGACCAGTACCGCACCAACGGCGACCTGTTCCCCTTCCTGGACAGCTACATGCCCGAGTACTGGCGCTACGACAGCCTCTGGGTGACGCCGACGCCGAAGGTGACGAAGGGCTCGTACCACTTCGCGACCCGCTGGCGGCAGATCCAGCCGCCGCTGACGTTCTCCTCCGGCTCGCAGACCTACGACGACGTCACCATCCAGAGCATGTCCCCCAAGCTGCGGGACGGCACGGGCACCTACCGCGCGGTCTGGGCCGGTGACGGCTCGGCCGCGGCGTTCCGCAGGCTCAAGCTGCGCGGCCAGGTGGCGGTCGTCCGTCGCAGCGACACGGTGTCCGCCCCGGACCAGGCCGCCGCTGCGGCGAGGGCCGGCGCGCGGCAGTTGCTGATCCTGAACGACGGCTACGGCAAGTTCGACCCCTGGGCCGACCTGCCCGACGCCGCCCCCCTGCCGGTGGCCTCGCTCGGCACCGACGACAGCGCACGGCTGCTGAGCCGGCTCCGCAAGCCCGGCACGGCGACGCTGAAGGTGGTCTCGCACCCGTACCCGCGCTACGCGTACGACCTGATCCGTCACCACGACGGAGCGGTCCCGAAGGACCCGTCCTACCGTCCCCGTCCCGGGGACCTGGCCCGTATCGACGAGTCGTTCCGCAACAGCACGCAGGCCGAGGCCGTGGCGTACCGCGAGGACGTGTCGCTCATCTTCAACCGGCCCACGCTCATCCAGGCGACGCGGGTCGCGGCCCAGGGCACCCTCACGTCCTGGGTCTCGGCGGGCGACGACGCCCGCTGGATCTCCTCCGCCGCGATGCGCGACCTCGGCCAGCGGGGCGTGATGCGCACCTACAAGGCGCGCAGCACGAACACCGAGACCTGGTTCTCGGCGATCCAGCACCCGCGGGTGCTCAACGACGGCATCAGCTGGACGGCCCCCTACCGGGTGGGCGACATCATCAGCACGTCCGTGCTGCCGGCCTGGGGCGACTCGGGCGGTCACTCGGGCGTCGCCTGGGTGGACGGCAACACCTCGAAGTTCTCGCTGTACCAAGGCGACCAGCTGCTCGGTGAGGACTACAACGAGCGGATCGTGACCGTCGAGGGGCTCTCACCGGACCCGCAGCCCTACCGGATCGTGGTGGAGGGCGAGCGGAACGTGCCGGACCGTCCGTACTCGACCCGCACCCGCACCGAGTGGGGCTTCACCTCGAGCACGACGGACTACTCGGCCATCACGCCCCTGCCGCTGGTGCAGCTCGACTACGCGGTGGCCACCGACCTGTCCGGCAAGGCCAAGCGGCGCACCGCGCTGACGGTCACCGCCTCGCACCTGAAGGGCGCGGCGGGCGCCGGGGCGATCCGCACGGTGACCCTCGAGGTGTCGTACGACGACGGCGCCACCTGGCGCAAGACGACGCTGCGGCAGTCGGGCGGCGGCTGGAAGGCGCAGCTCGACGCGCCGTCCCGGGCCCGCTTCGCGAGCCTGCGCACGACGGCGCGGGACGCGAAGGGGAACAGCGTCAGCCAGACCCTGATCCGCGCCTTCGGCGTCAAGTAGCCGACGGCGGTACGGACGAAGGGCCCTTGTCCCCGGTGCACCGGGGACAAGGGCCCTTCCTGGGGTGTCGGCTCGGGTCGGGGCCGACGCGACGCGGGAGGCGTTGAGGAGGGGGTCGTCCTCCCGCGCCGCGGTCCAGTGGGGTTACTTGGTGAAGCCGATCCGGGTCCAGTCGGTGTCCTGGAAACCGAAGGCGCCGTAGTTGGCCACGTCGGACTTGGTCGCGACGATCTGCGGCCGCTGGTAGAGCGGCAGGTTCGCGGCCAGCTTCCACAGCGCGGCGTCGGCCGCGTCGAGGTCGGCGAGGTAGGCGGAGTGGCCGACCTCGGTGCCCGCCTTGTGCATGTCGGCGTCGATCCCGGCGGTGCCGATGCGCGAGTAGTTCTGGCCGACGTTGCCGTGCTCGGGGGAGACGAAGGACGCCGCACCGTTGGTCAGCGGGAAGAACGGCACGGAGCCGATGCCGCTGAACAGCGTGAGGTCGAACTTCCCGGCGCTGACGTCGTTGAAGAAGTCGTCGCTCGGCTTGACCTTGGTGTCGAGCTTGATGCCCACGTTCTTGAGCATCGCCGTGAACAGCTGTGCCTCGTTGGCGGCGATGGGCGTGCCCGACGGGATGGTCAGCGTCAGCTCCAGCGGCCTGCCGTCCTTCTCACGGACGTCGCCGTGCGGTTTCCAGCCCGCCGCGTCCAGTTGCCGCCCCGCCGCGGCGGGGTCGAAGCGGCCGAGGGAGCCGGCGTTGTCCTTGTAGGCGACGTCGTTGTTGACGAGGAAGTGGTTGTCGAGGGGCTGGGCAGGGAACGGCAGGCCGTTGAGGTCGGCCTTGCCGATGGCCTGGCGGTCCAGTGCCATGAACAGGGCCCGGCGGACACGGACGTCCTTCAGCAGCGGGCTCGCGCCGTTGACCACCATCTGCCGCAGGTTCGGGGCGCCCGCCACGCGGATGGAGGTGTGCGGCACCTTCTGCGCCTGCTTGTAGGCGGCCACGTCGGGCCCGATGTCCTCGACGTCGATCTCGCCGGAGGCGAAGGCCCCGGGTGTCGACGCGGCGTCCAGGGTGCGGAAGTTGATGCCGTCCAGCACCGGCTTCGGGCCCCACCAGTGGGGGTCCCGGACCTCGGAGACGACCTTGGTCGTCGGGTCCATCCTGCTGACCTTGAACGGGCCCGCGGTGACCGGGATCCGGTTCTTGTAGCCGGCGTCGAACTTCTGCGGGGTGTCGATCTGCGATGCCGGGTACAGCGGCGAGAACAGCGTCTGCCATTCGGAGAAGGGTGTGGCGTAGGTGACGACGACGTGCCGCGCGTCGCTTCCCTCGGCGACCGAGGAGATCTGCTCGTAGCCGGAGGTGCTGACGGGGGTGTACTTGGGGTTCTTCCCGTTCTGCGCCTGCCAGTCCGCGCGGAAGTCCTTCCAGGTGATGGGTGTGCCGTCGGACCACCGGGCCCTGGGGTTGAGCGCGTAGGTGGTGACCTGCCTGCCGTGCTTGACGGCGGTGCTCACCTTGCTGAGGTAGTTCGGGTTGGGGGTCCGCTTGTTGTCGGGGGTGCTGTGGAAGAGCGACGGCAGCAGGGGGGCCATCGTCGTGGTCACGGCGACGGTGTTCTGCGAGGCCGCGTTGAGGCTGTTCCACTGGGTGGGGTACTCGTCGACGGGGAAGTTGAGGGTGCCGCCCTGCCGGAGTCCCGCGGGGTCGGCGGGGTTGATCTGGTTGAGGGCCGCCTTGGGCGGGGCCTTGGGCGCCGACGAGCTCGCGCCGCCGTTGCCGCTTCCGCACGCGGTGGCGCCGGCGAGGAGACCCGCGGACACCACGACTGCCGTGGCCAGCTTTACGGACTTTCGGTTCAACTGACTCTCCTTGTGGGTTCCGTGGGTCGGGTGTCCGCCGGGCGGGACGGCCGGGGGTGCGTCACAGGCCGGCGCGTCACAGGCCGGGGGCGCGTCACAGGACCTCCAGGGCGGCCGCGTGGTGGCAGGCGGCGGTGTGGTCCTCGCCCAGGGCCCCTGCGGCGGGGTCCTCGGTGTCGCAGCGTCTGGCCTCGGCCGGTGCGAGCTGCAGGTACTTGGGGCAGCGGGTGCGGAACCGGCATCCCGAGGGGGTGTCCGCGGGGCTGGGCAGGTCGCCCTGGAGGATGATCCGCCGGCGCTGCCGCTCCTTGCGGGGGTCGGGCAGCGGCACGGCCGACAGCAGTGCCTGGGTGTAGGGGTGGGCCGGTCGGGCGAAGACGTCCTCGACGTCGCCGGCCTCGACGATGCGGCCGAGGTACATGACGGCGACGCGGTCGGCGATGTGCCGGATGACCGACAGGTCGTGCGCGATGAACAGATAGCTCAGGCCGAGTTCTGCCTGCAGCTCGTCGAGGAGGTTGATCACCCCGGCCTGGACCGAGACGTCCAGCGCGGAGACCGGCTCGTCCAGCACGACCAGCTTGGGGTCCAGGGCCAGCGCCCGGGCGATGCCGATCCGCTGCCGCTGTCCTCCGGAGAACTCCGCGGGATAGCGCTCGGCGTGCTCGGGCAGCAGCCCGACGAGGCGGAGCAGTTCGGGGACGCGCGCGGCGATGCGTTCCCGGTCCCAGCCGTGGGTGCGCAGCGGCTCGGCCAGGATGTCGCCGATCGGCATGCGGGAGTCCAGTGACGCCATCGGGTCCTGGAACACCACCTGGAGGTCCCGGCGCAGCTCCCGCCGCGCCTTCCCGTCCAGTTGCCCGACGTCCCTGCCGAGGACGGCCACGGTGCCGCCGCGCTGCCCGGCGAGGTCGAGGATCTGCAGCATGGTGGTGGTCTTGCCGCAGCCCGACTCGCCCACCAGCGCGAGGGTCTCGCCCTGGCGGATGTCGAAGTCCACGCCGTCGACGGCGCGCACCGTGCCCACCCGGTGCTTGAACACCGCGCCCTTGAGGAGCGGGAAGTGCTTGGTGAGGTGGGTGACCCGGAGCACCTCGGGCCGTGCCGCGCGCGGGGGTCCGCCGGGCCGCCGCGGTGAGGCGGGGGTGGGGAACATGCCCGGGGAGGGGATCCCGCCGGGCGTGTCGATCTCGTGTGCGCGATGGCACGCCGTGGCGTGACCGGCTCCGGTCGCGACGGCGCGCAGGCCGGGCTCCTCGGTACGGCAGCGGTCCACGGCCACCGGGCAGCGCTCCGCGAAGGGGCAGCCGGCCGGGAGGTCCACCATCGACGGCGGCGTGCCCTCGATGGGGGTGAGGGCCGTCCGGTCCCCGGTGTCGAGCCGCGGCACCGAGCCGAGCAGGCCGATGGTGTAGGGCATGCGGGGGGTGGCGAACAGCTGGTCGGCGGTCCCGGTCTCCACCGGCTTGCCGGCGTACATGACGACCACCCGGTCGGCCATGCCGGCCACCACGCCGAGGTCGTGGGTGATCAGGAGGATCGCGGCTCCGGTGACCTCCTGGGCCTTGCCCAGGACCTCCAGCACCTGCGCCTGGATGGTGACGTCGAGCGCCGTGGTGGGCTCGTCGGCGATGATCACCTCGGGGTCGTTGGCGATGGCCATGGCGATCATCGCCCGCTGGCGCATGCCGCCGGAGAACTCGTGCGGGAAGGCGTCGACGCGCCGCCTCGGGTCGGGGATGCCCACCAGGTCCAGCAGTTCCAGGGCCCGTTCGCGGGCCTGGGCGGCGGTGAGGTCCTGGTGGATCCGCAGGGCTTCCACCAGCTGGGTGCCGATGGAGAAGACGGGGGTGAGCGCCGAGAGCGGGTCCTGGAAGACCATGCCGATGTCACGGCCGCGGATGGCTGACATCTGACGGTCCGGCAGACCGAGCAGCTCGCGGTCGTTGAGCCGTACGGAGCCGGTGACCTCCGCGTCGTCCGGGAGCAGGCCGAGCACGGCGGTGGCGGTGACGGACTTGCCGGAGCCGGACTCGCCGACGACGGCCAGGGTCTCACCGGCGCGGAGCGTGAAGTCCACCCCGCGGACCGCCTGCACCCGTCCGGCCTCGCCGGGGAAGGACACCCGCAGGTCGCGCACGGTCAGGACCGGGTCGCCGGAGGCCGGCCGCGGGGTGGGGACGCCGGGGGCGGCGGTGGGGACGGTCACCAGGTTCCTCCGCGGATGCCCCGGCCTTCAGATCGGGGAGGGATCGGACCCCTGCGGAGCAGGGCAGGGAAAGGGGTTTCGCCCCCAGGACGAAAGACCGGCGGGTGGTGTGTGTGTCGTGCTGAGCGAGAACCATGCCAGCGCGACGGCGCGTTGCGAGAACCAAGCACGAGCCACCTCGGCTTTGCCGTACACAACCGGGCAGGTTCCATCCCGGCTGGTGTTGAGGGAGTAAGACCTTGCGGGGTGCTGACCTGCGGGGCTTCCTGAGCCAGGATTCCCCCTGCTTCAGCATGGGGAGGGTTCAAGGGGTGACTCCTTCCTCGGTGGGTGCGGCGGTGATGACCGCGGCTGAGGGCTTGCTGGGCGGGACCTGCCCGGCCTTCGCGTGCCGGGAGGTGGGCGTGCCCGGCCGGGCGCGCCCCCGGGACTTCGCTCCCCGTGCCGTCGGGTCGAAGGCGTCCCGCAGTCCGTCGCCGATGAACGCGACGGAGAGGCCGATCAGGACGAGGAAGGCGGCGGGGAAGAAGAACAGCCACGGGGAGGTGTTGGCGTCCGGCGTTCCGGCGGCGATGAGGGTGCCGAGGGACACGTCGGGCGCCTGGATGCCGAACCCGAAGTAGGACAGCGAGGTCTCGCCGAGCACGATCGCGCCCACCTGGACGGTCGCGTCGATGATGAGGATCGACGCCGCGTTGGGGAGGATGTGCCGGAAGATGATGACCAGCGGGTGGACGCCCATGTAGCGCGCGGCGAGGACGTACTCCCGCTCCCGCAGGGTCCGGGTCATGCTCCGCACCACCCGCCCGGTGATCATCCAGCCGAACGCCGCGAGCAGGACCACGAAGAACAGCCAGGTCCCGTGCTGGAACGCCGGTGACAGGACGGCGAGTAGCAGGAACGCCGGGATCACCAGCATCAGGTCGAGGAACCACATCAGGACGCGGTCGGTCCAGCCGCCGAAGTAGCCGGCCGAGGCGCCCACCACCGCGGCGATCAGCGTCGTGAGCGGCCCTCCGACGAGTCCGACGACCAGTGACTTCTGCAGGCCCCTCAAGGTGAGCGCGAACAGGTCCTGGCCCGAGTGGGTCGTGCCGAACCAGTGCGCGGCCCCGGGTCCGGTGTCCAGGCTGGCGAAGTCGTTGTCGTGGTACGTCCAGTGCAGGAACGGCGGTACGGCGTACGCCAGGAGCACCAGGGCGATCACCAGGGCGATGCCCACCAGGGCCAGCCGGTTGCGGGCGAAGCGGGCGAGGACGAGCGCGCCGCGGCTCCTGGTCCGGTGTGGCGCCGCGGTCCCGGCGGCGGTTGCGGGGGTGGTCATGAGGGGATCTCCTCGAGTCGGTCGACGTGGGCCGTCTCAGGTGCGGACCCGAGGGTCGAGCGCCGCGTAGACGAGGTCGGAGAGCAGTCCCGCGATCAGGACGATGCCGGCGGTGAAGATCGCCACGGCGGCGACCGCGTTGACGTCGTTGCTGGTGATGGAGTCGACCAGCCACTCCCCCATGCCGTGCCACCCGTAGATCTCCTCGGTGAAGGTGGCGCCGGTGAACAGCAGCACGACGTTGTAGACCACCAGCGGCATCACGGGGATGACCGCGGTGCGCAGTCCGTGCCGCAGGACCGCCTGACGCCGCCGGAGCCCCTTGGCGCGGGCCGTCCGCAGGAAGTCGCTGCCCAGGACGTCGAGCATCGTGCTGCGCTGGTAGCGGCTGAAGAACGGGATCTGGGCGAGCAGCAGTGTCAGGGTCGGCAGCACGAGGTGTTCGAGGTTGTTGAGGACGACCGGGAGGGTGCCGTGCACCTTCGGGTCGTACATCCCGATGTACTGCACCAGCGGCCCGTCGCCCGCGGTGTCCAGGGTCCGCAGTCCGACCGCGATCACCACGACCGGGGTGGCCAGCAGGACGTAGGAGACGATCGTCGACACCCGGTCGGAGGGCCGGTACTGCCGCAGTGCGTTCCAGGCGCCGACCGCGACGCCGCCGACGGCCCCCAGGACGGTCGCGACGAAGAGGAGCTCGGTGCTGACCAGGACGCGGCGGCCCAGCTCGGTGTTGACCGATGCGCCGTCGTAGGTCCTGCCGAAATCGCCGTGCAGCACGATCCCGGTCAGCCAGCGCCAATACCGGAGGTACACGGGCGTGTGCGGGTCGAGGTTGTAGGCGTGCAGGATCGCGTAGATCGAGTGCAGGGGCGGCCGGGGATTCTTCGACAGGTAGTTGATGTCGGGGTGGAGGGTGAAGGATGCGAGAAAGTACGTCGCGCTGGCCGCGATGAACACCAGGATTGCGTAGTTGCCGAGGCGGCGCAGTAGGTAACGGCCCAACGTGCTTTCTCCTTCGCGTGGCACGCCCTGTGACCAGGGCCGCACCGGCTCCTACGGGGGCGTGACCCGGGTTCGGCAGCGCCACCCGGATGTCGCCGTATCGGAGCGGGGAAACAATGGAGCGTCGCGGTGGGACGGCTCGGGAAATATCCTCCTGCCACCCGCGTCCATATGAGGCAATACGCGCACAAAGAATTGGCAATACGCATTGCGGGACGGAATTCCGGGAAAAGGGTTCCGAGTCGGGTGGAATTCTCTCTATGACGTGCGCCACTTTATGTGATGTTGATATCGGCGATGCGGGCGCCGTTCCGGGCAGCACGAAGGGCGGGCGCGGAGTCGGCTCCGCGCCCGCCCCTGGGGGTGCTCCCGCGTCAGTCCACCGCGAGGGTGAAGACGTGGAGGTCCGTGTTCTCCGGGAGCTTCACGCTCGTGATGGTCTTGCCGTCCGGTGCCGGGAAGGGCTTGGTGGCGAAGACGTACGTGGCCACCGGGTCCTTGTCCGCGCCCGCGACGTTGCGGTAGGCGGTCTTGGCGACGACCTCGTTGCCGAACTTGACGCTGCCTCCGCCACCTCCCACGGTCCAGTCGGTGAAGGACAGGTCGACGGCACCGGTGCTGCCGTCGGTGTAGGTGACCGTCGCCGTCGTCTGCTGGTCGCCGTTGACGGCGCTGCCGACGAACGACAACCGCGAGGCGGGCGTGTCCAGTTCGATGGTCTGGCCGGTCGCCGAGGCGTTGTCGGGGCGGCCGGCGGGGGAATCCGGCCAGGTGAACGCGAGGCCTCCGGTGACCGTGCCCTGCGTCCCGCCGGTGAGGCCGGCCGCAGCGAGCGCCTGACGGGAGTAGCTCCAGCCGCCGCCGTCGTAGTCCGCCTCGTCGTGGTCACCGGCGTCGTCCGAGACGCCCGTGCTGTTGTACGCCGCGATGAGGGAACCGGGAGCGGCCACCGTCAGGGACACCGGCTGCTCGTACGAGGTGTCCCCGTAGCTCACCGCCACCTTGGCGTCGTAGAAGCCCTGCTTGACGTCGCCGGCGGTGGACAGGGTGATCTCCTGGGAGCCGTCCGTGAACTCCCCCTCCGCGGGCGACGCCGTGACGCCGTCGGGCACCTCGACGCGGAAGCGCACCTTCGGTGCGGCGCCGCCGCGCAACGACAGGGCGCGGATGCCGACCTTGGTGCCGCCGCCCGGGGCGATCGTCGCCGTGGTCGGGCCGACGCCGACCTGGTGCGGCTGCTCACCCTCCCGGAACGAGGGCGGTGCGTCGGCCGCGTCCGCTCCCCAGGTGCGGTCCGCGGTACGCGACAAGGTGTAGTCGAGCCTGCCTCCGTCCTCGACGAAGGAGGCGGGCAGCCACGGCCGGTCACTGGCACGTCCGTTGACCTTCAGCGACCGGACGTACGGCGCGTCGGCCGCCGCGCCCGCCGCGCGGATGGAGATGTCGTTCCCGGCCGGGCGGTCGATCTCGATCCGCGGGAACAGCGGGGAGCCCAGGACGAGTTCGGCGCGGGAGGGCACCTGCGGGTACATGCCGAGCGCGGAGAAGACGTACCAGGACGACATCGCGCCGAGGTCGTCGTTGCCGGGGATGCCGCCCGGCTGCGTGGACCACAGGGCGCCCATCGCGGCCCGCACGGTCTCCTGCGTCTTGTAGGGCGCGCCGGCGTAGGCGTAGAGGTACGGCACGTTGATCGACGGCTCGTTGTCCATCTCCGACTTCTCGCCGCCGCTGCCGGTGAAGGCCCACTTGCCGTCCGCCGTGTGGAAGAACGCGTCCAGCCGGTCGAGGGCCTCGCCGCGGCCGCCCATCGCCGCGAACAGCCCGGCCGGGTCGTGCTGCACCATCCAGGTGTACTGGGCGGCCGTGCCCTCGACGAAGCCGTTGCCGGTGGCCGGGGTGAACCCGGTGACCCAGCTGCCGTCGGCCGCGCGGTTGGCGATGTAACCGCCGCTCGGGTCGGCGGCGAGGTTGAAGTTGTTCTGCCACCACTGGGAGCGCCGGGCGAAGTCGGCGGCGGTGTGCTTCCGGCCGGCGGCCGAGGCGAGCTGCGAGAGGGCGAAGTCGGCGCCCGACATCTCCAGCGTCTCGGCGGCGCCGCCCCAGGCGTTGGAGACGGACGGCATGTAGTGCAGCTTCAGGTACTTGTCTAGGGACGGGCGCTGACCCACGGAGAGGATCGGCTTGCCCACCGGCGACAGGTCGCGCTCCGTCGGCACGGTCGCGGCCTTCACCAGGGAGTCGAGCGCCCCGCGCAGGTCGAAGTCCGTGCCGCCGAAGGCCCGGATCCCGGCGAGGGCGGCCGGTGACGGGTCGCCGTTCATGACGTGCGTGCCGGAGGCGCCGTGCAGCCAGCGGTCCCAGACGCCGCCGTTCTGCTCGGCGAGCTCGTACAGGGACTGGGCGATGTCCGAGCCGGTGCGCGGGCTCAGCAGGGTGAGTAGCTGCACCTGCGAGCGGTAGACGTCCCAGCCGGAGAAGGTGCCGTACTGCGCCTGGTGGCCGCGGGCCACCGTGTGGACCTCGCCGTCGCTGCCGCGGTATCTGCGGTCGGTGTCGCTGATGACGTTGGGGTGGATCAGCGCGTGGTAGAGGGCGGTGTAGAAGGTGCTGCGCTCGGCGTCCGTGCCACCGCCCACCTTGATCGCGCCCAGCCGGTCGCGCCAGGCGCGACCGGCCGCGTCCCGTACCGAGTCGAAGGAGCGGTGCCGCGGGTTCTCGGCGGCGAGGTTGGCCTCGGCGCCTGCCTGGCTCACGTACGAGATGCCGACCTTGACGTTCACCGGTCCGCTGCCGGGCGCGAACTCCACCCAGCCGCCGGCGCCCTTGCCCGCGACCGGCGTCCCGCCGTGGGAGAAGCCTCCCGTGCCGCCCGAGGCGGTGGTGGAGCCGGGGGTCACCTTGTCGTCCTGCCAGGTGCCGGTCGCCTTGAAGGAACGGTCGAAGCGGGCGGTGAAGTAGAGGGTGTAGTAGGAGCGCCGGCCCTCCGGGTCGAGGTAGCCGCAGAAGTTCCCGGAGGTGACCGAGCCGGAGACGGTACGGGCCTGCGGGTCGATGATCACGGTGGAGTCCGTGGACCCGACCTCGGAGTTGGCGGTGCGGATCAGCATCGAGGCGGGCTTGTCCGCGGGGAAGGTGAAGCGGCCGGAGCCGGTGCGCGCGGTGGCCGTCATGTCCGCCGTCACGCCGGAGGACAGGCCCACCTTGTAGCGGCCCGGCTCGGCGGTCTCGTCGGCGTGCTTGAAGTCCGCGGCGTACACCGCGTCCTTGGTGTCCGCCGCGGGCGAGGTGGTGACCTCTCCGGCGTACGGGAGGAACGGGATGTCGCCGCTGCCGCCCGCGCAGCCGGTGCCCGACATGTGGGTGAGGCTGAAGCCCCGGATGCGGGTCGCGTCGTAGTGGTAACCACCGGGCGCCGTGGTGCGGGTGGCGTCACCGCGGGTGGTCTCGGGGCTCCAGGACAGCATGCCGAGGGGGACGACGGCGCCGGGGAAGACGTTGCCGCCGTTCTTGGTGCCGATCAGGGGGTCGACGTAGGCGGTGGGGTCCTGTACGAGATCGGGTGGCGGCGCGGCGGGCGCCGCGAGGGCGGGAGTGGCACCGCCGACCGCCAGGACGGCGGCCAGCAGAACGGACGTCGTACGCAAACGCATGACGCGGCCCTTCTTCTCTCGGACGGGTCGCGCGCCACGGGTCACACAAGCCGCGGGGACAGTAGCGTGCCCCACGGGTGCGCGGGAAGACCCCCTCGGGTGCACGTCAACTCCCTTGACATCGTTGCCTTCTCAGCCGGTATAGTCATGCCCAGCTCAAATGACAACGTTGTCGCGCACCACGGTTCCACAAGCCCCCCACGCCCGGCACCGCTCTCCCCCTCGTCTCCCTGGTCACCCGCCCGCAGGTACCCCACCCCGTCCCAGCCCGACGCCCCCGATCCGGTGCGGTCACGAGCCCTCTCGTGAACGGTCGGGCGGTACCCGCGGGGGCTGACAACGCCGCGGCTGTACGCCGGGCCCGAAGGCTCCGGCGTGCAGCCGCGAGGTGTCACCCGCGCGATCGCCGAAGGCGCACGCGGTCAGAACCAGTGCAGGCAGTGCGGGGAGCGCTCCGCGCGGAAGAGGGCGTCGGCGAGGGTCGCCGCGTCCGGGCGGTGGGCCCGGACGTGTCCGGCACGCACGAGCGTGCTCGGAGTGGTGCCGCCGAGGTAGACCGAGCCCAGGTCGCTCACGTCCAGGGACAGGTCGGGTTCCCGCTCCGTCGGGACGCACTCGGCCTTGTTGTCCCGGACGGTCAGCAGGTAGCGGTCGTGCTCGCCCAGGAACGGGTCGTCGACGTCGAGGACGAGCTCGCCGTCCGTGGACCAGCCGCGCGAGGTCAGTGCACGCGGGACGTCCAGCAGCCGCACCCAGAGCCAGTCGGTGTGGTTGCCCGCCTGTCCGGCGCGGAAATCCGCGAACTGCCAGCGCAGCGGATGCTCGGGCGGGACGTGCTTGAACACGACCTGAGCCACCAGGTCGTGCCCGAGCACGAACCGGGCCAGGGCCGTGAAGGCGGCGTCGTCGGTGGCGATGGTCTCGTCGACCGTCAAGGTGTCGGGCTCGCCGAGGGAGTAGCTGGCGTACCCGTCGGGCACGCCGTCGGCGTCGCGGTGGACAGCGACGTAGCGCGGTGCCGGGGAGACCGGGGGCTGCCCCGCCCCCAGGGCCCACCAGCGGTGCGGCCGGGACAGCGCGCCGGGCTGTGCGCGGCGGTACCGGTCGTAGACCGCTTCCAGGATCTCCCCGCACTCGGCACGCCGCAGCACCTCGACCGAGCCGGTGTCCGGGCCGGCCACCGGGGCGCCGGCCGTTCCGCGCGCCCGGGGGACGGCGAGGGCGGCCTGGTGGCGCGGCACCGTCAGTCGCCCCGTGTAGGTCGCCGGTCCGTAGCCGAACCTGCGGTAGATCAGGGCCTCGGAGGCCAGCAGCACGGAGAGGAACTCCCCGCGGGCCCGCAGCCCGGTGAGCTGATGCCGCATCATCGCGGTGAGCACGCCCTGACGCCGGTGCGAGGGCACGACGCCGACGGCGGTGACGCCGGCGGCCGGGACGAGGACCTCACCTGGCAGGGTGAGCTCGAAGGAGTACGCACCGGCGGTGCCGATCGGCCGTCCGTCCGCCGTCGTGGCGAGCAGGTTGCGGTCCATTTCGAGCGCCGACCACCAGACCCCGCGGCCGTCGGCCGGGGTTTCCGGGAAGCGCCCGAACGCGGCATGGAGCGTGTCGACGAAGACGTCGAGGTCCTGCTCGGTCGTGGAACGGATCTCCATCGCTGCCGCTGCCTCCCCGGGATACCGGCACCACGCGTCGTGGTGACCCGCCACAGTGCAGCGTCGCCCCTCGGCAAGGTCAAGCGAATTACGGCCGGCCCCGGCTCCGGCCCGCTGGAGTGAGGCGTGACGGAGCCCGGGAGCATATCCAGCTGCCCGGGCTCCTGAGATGCCACCCAATTGCGCACGCCGGCGGCGTTTAAGAGTCGCGGATCATTCTGAGATCGACGTGTTCTACCTTTGAACTACCGCGCCACGGAAGAGGCGCAGAGGGGAGTTGAACCCCCATCCGTCGATGATCGTCCGCGCTCGGTCGATCCGGCGTTCGGCGGCGAATGCTGAGACTGGAGCGAGAGTCTGAGATTGACGGGGCTGCCTCTACCGGTTGGGCCACCCCGGCCCGGTGTGCCGGGGGAGGGATTCGAACCCCCACTGATACCCCTGGTCAGCTTCAACATCAGTTTCAGCTTGCGCTCTCGGCGCACCCCCCGCTCTCACGAGGGGCGTTGATGGGGCTACCCGAACAGGTAGCCGAAGACCGCCTCCCCCACGCGCTGGTCGGTGACGTCCGCACCGTTGGCCTCCTCGCGGGCGAACTTCACGGCCTGCTGCAGCTTCTCGACCCTGGCGAGCAGTTCGTTCACGCGCCGCGCCGGCAGCGCGCCGGAGAACTTCACGGTCGTCCAGTACCCCACGGGCACGTCCTCGTAGTACACCTCGACCTGGGCCGGGTGCTTCTCCGTGGCCTCGGCCTTCACGTGGTTGCGCGGGACCTTCTTCGTGCGGATCGTCCGCACCGGGTCGGTCTTCCAGCAGTCCGTCGACGGGTCGGGGTTCCACGACTCGGACGCGTCCAGGACCGGCAGCTTGCGCACGAACGTGTGCAGGTCGGTGAGCTGCTTCTCCAGGAAGAGCAGGTACGGGACGGGGACCTGTGCGAGCAGCACCCTCCCGTCCACCACCACGTCGGCGGCCGCGGTCCGGTTGGCCCAGTCCTTGGTCGCCGTCACGTCGAAGAGCCGCGTCAGGGTGTCCCCGACCTCGTGCAGGACGTCCTCCGCCTTCACCTGGACCCGGGTGGACTCCGGGGGCAGTTGCTCGCCCTCCTCGTCCTTCGGCTGGTACGTCCGCGAGATCCCGGCGAGCAACGCGGGCTTCTGGACGTCGTGATGGGCCTGGGTCAATTCCTGGAGGGACTTGGACTTGACGCCCTTTTCCACGGCGATGATCTGATTGAGCTTCGGCACGTCAGCGAAATTAGCAGCGCCCGCCCGTACACACACCCGATTTCTCGGGCGCACCGTGACGCACCGGTATCGTCGCCGTATGCCCGAGCTGATCGCGCCCACCACCCGTCTGCATTCCGCCTGGCTCGAGGCGCGGGACGAATGGGGTCCCGGCCCGCACGAGGACGGCTTCGGCCTGGAGCCGTCCGACGAGGTCGGCTCGCCGGACGGGTTCGCGGCCTGGGTGACGACGCTGGCCGGGCAGTCGGGGCCGGAGGCGGTGGAGGCGGGCCGCGGCTGCTGGTACCGGTGGATCGTCGAGGGCGACCGGGTCCACGGGGGCATCGCCCTGCGGCAGGGGCCCGGCGACTTCGTGCTGCGGTTCGGTCACATCGGCTACGGCATCCGGCCCTCCTCGCGCCGCCGTGGCCTGGCCACCTGGGCCCTCGGCCGGATGCTCCACGAGGCGCGCGGGCTCGGACTGGACCGGGAGCTGATCGTCTGCGAGGCGGCGAACACCGCCTCCGCCAGGACGATCGAGCGCAACGGCGGGGTGCTCGAGGGCGTCGAGGAGGCCGGGCCGGGTGGCGCCGTGCGACGCTACGGGATCACGATCGCCTGACGCGGTTCAGGGGTGCAGCGCCCGCTGCAGGGCCTCGACGGCCAGCGTGCGGGCGACGACGGTCGCCTTGGAGTCCCAGAGGCTGTCGAGCATGAGGAAGTCGTGGACCATGCCGAGCACCGGCACCGCGGTGACGTCCACGCCCGCCTCGCGCAGCTTGGCGGCGTAGGCCTCGCCCGCGTCGCGCAGTACGTCGGCCTCGTCGGCCGGGTCGACTTCTCGGGGGAATTCTGGCGGTTGAGCGACGCGGCGATGGAGCCGAAACCGTTCCAGAAGCCCTTTCCCCTGGTGTGGTTCGGCGGCAGCGGGCGCACCGCGCTGCGCCGCGCCGTGATGAGTCCGGGGCTCTTCACCGGCTTCTTCGGCGCGGGTCAGGTCCGGACGGAGAAGTTCGCCGAGCAGGTCGCGATCGTGCGGCAGGCGCTGGCCGAGAGTGGCAGGACGGCGGACGGCTTCGGGATCGCCAAGCGCGTCTACATCGCGGTGGACGACGACTCCCGGCGCGCCCGCGCCCGGATCGACGCCGAACTGGCGGCGCTGTACATGCGCAAGTCACCCGAGATCGAGGCCGCCGCGATCGCGGGGACGCCCGCGGAGTGCGTCCGGGCGCTGCGTGAGGTCGTCGCCGCCGGTGCGGAGCTCATCCTGTTCACGCCCCTGTTCGCGCAGGCCGAGCACGCCGATCGCCTGGCCGCCGAGGTCCTGCCGGAGCTCGGCTGACGCACCCGCCGTGGCGGGTCCCCGGCTGCGGACCGAGCGCGGCCCGGCCGCAGGCCACGAGCCTGATCTGCCGGACCGGGCTCTGCGACGTCCGGAGGGCTGAGGCGGCGATCCGCGCCGCTTCCTCCGATGGCTGGTCGTGGACGCCGGTGGCGATCGAGGGGAACGCGATGCTCGTGGCCCCCAGCTCGTCCGCGCCCTGCGGGCAACGCCGGTAGGAGGAGGCGAGGATGTCGGCCTCTCCGTCGTCGCCGCCTCCCCCGCCGATCAGCGACTCGTCCGCCGCCGTCACGACGGCATCGGTGGGCGAGTCAGGCGTACATGGCGCTCCGTTCGAGCGGAGCCCCCGCTCGTTTGTGTGTTCGTCGATTGCTGTAGGGTCCAAGGCCATTGATCGTTGTACAAATCTTTACCGCTCGAAGGGGAACTTTTCATGCACATCCGTCGTCTTGTGGCGATCACCGCTGCGACCGGCACGCTCGCGCTCGGTCTCGCGGCCTGTGGTGACGCCACGAAGGAGGCGCCGAAGTCCGCGTCGACGCAGGGCTCCGCCAAGCCGGTGGAGAAGAAGGTCTCCCCCGTCGAAGCCGTGCGGAACGCCACCAAGGCGGTGGAGAAGCAGGCATCCGCGAAGGTCGCCGTCGACTCCGTCGACCCTGCGGACGGCAACACCAAGGCCGAGGGCACGCTGAGCTGGAAGAAGGGCTCCGAGGGGGCCGAGCTGAGCATGGACGCCGGTTCCGACGCCGACATGAAGGACATGGCCGGTCCGGACGGCAAGGTGCACATGACGATGGCGGACGGCAGCGTGTTCCTCCCGGTCGAGGGGGAGATGGCCGAGGCCGCGGGCGGCAAGAAGTGGCTGAAGCTCGACGGCTCCTCCGCGGAGGACAACCCGGCCAAGGACCTGCCGCACGGCCCCGCCGCGGCCCTTGCCGCGCTGTCCACCGCGGCGGACCTCGCCGCGGCCGGCGAGGAGCAGGTGGCCGGCGCCGAGGCGACCCACTACACGGGCACCGTGGACATCAAGAAGCTCGCCGCCGACACCTCCGTCCTGGAGCTCATCACAAAGGACGAGCGCGACGCCTACATCGAGGAACTGCACTCCACCGGCCTCAAGAACACCGTCAAGATCGAGGCGTGGATCAGCGCCGACGACCTCGCGGTCAAGACCGTGGAGTCCGGTAAGACCGCGAAGGGCCCGGCCAAGCTGACCATCGCGTACTCCGGCTACGGCCAGACCTCCGCCATCAAGGCGCCTCCGGCCAAGGACGTCACCACGTTCGCCGAGATGATCCAGAACGCCGCCCAGGGCTGACGTCAACCCGTCGGTGGGTGCGCCGCGACCACACGCACCCACCGACGGAGTGGGCCCGGTCGCCGGCGCGGACCGCTTCGTACGAGCGGCGACCCCGGGAGCCGGTAGCCGGGGGCGGCCCGGGCAGCCCGTACCCTGAGGGGGCGATGAACCTCTTCAGCACGCCGTGGGGCGCACTCGAACTGACCCGATTCCCCGCGGAGCCGCGGGAGACGCTGCGGGCGTGGGACGCCGCGGACGACTACCTGGTGCGGCACCTCGCGGAGAACGGGACGGACCTGACGGGCACGACCGTCGTCCTGGGGGACCGCTGGGGGGCACTGGCGACGGCGCTGGCGGCGCACCGCCCCACGCAGATCACGGACTCCCATCTCGGGCAGCAGGCCACGCGGGCGAACCTGCGGCGCAACGCGCCGGACGCCGAGGTGCGGATGCTGACGACCCGCGACGAGCCTCCGGCGCGCATCGACGTGCTGCTCGTCCGGGTGCCCAAGAGCCTCGCGCTGCTGGAGGACCAGCTGCACCGGCTGGCCCCGGCACTGCACCCCGGCACCGTCGTCCTGGGCGCGGGCATGGTCACCGAGATCCACACGTCCACGCTGCGTCTCTTCGAGCGGATCATCGGGCCGACCCGCACCTCGCTGGCGGTGCGCAAGGCGCGGCTGATCTTCAGCACCCCCGATCCGGCGGCGGCCCCCCGGGCGAACCCGTGGCCTCTGCGGTACCCGCTGCCCGACGGCATCGGACCGCTGTCCGGCCGCACCGTCACCAACCACGCGGGCGTGTTCTGCGCCGACCACCTCGACATCGGCACGCGTTTCCTGCTCGAGCACCTGCCGGACCGCAAGGGCCCGGACCGTGTGGTCGACCTGGGCTGCGGCAACGGCGTGGTCGGGACCGCGGTGGCGCTGGCGAATCCCGACAGCGACGTGCTGTTCGTGGACGAGTCGCACCAGGCCGTCGCCTCCGCCGAGGAGACCTTCCACGACAACGTGGGCCCCGGGGGCAAGGCCCGGTTCCTGGTCGGGGACGCCGCCGACGCCGTGGCCGCCGTCCGCCCCGACGGCGCCGACCTCGTCCTCAACAACCCGCCGTTCCACTCCCACCAGGCGGTCACCGCCGCGACCGCCCACCGCATGTTCGTCACCGCCCGGTCCGCGCTGCGGCCCGGCGGCGAGCTGCTGGTCATCGGGAACCGGCATCTGGGCTACCACGTGCGCCTGCGGCGGCTCTTCGGGAACTGCGAGGTCGTCGCGTCGAACCCGAAGTTCGTGGTCCTGCGGGCCGTCAAGCGCTGAAGCCGGGCCGCCGGGGTCTTGAGGTCGCGTGGACCGGGCAGGCGATCCTCATGGTGGACGAGGCGTACGGTGGCGGACCGGAGGCGGGCGGACACCGTGCGGTGCCGCACACCGCCGATGTGCGGATCGAGGCGTGGGGGCCCACCAGGGAGCAGTGCCTTGTCGAGGCGGTGCTGGGCCTGGTCGAGTGCTTCGCGGACACCGCCGGGGTGCGGCCGGTGTGCGTGCGGCGGATACCGGTCGCCGACGCCGCCGACGACGACCTGCTGGCGGACCTGCTGGACGAGGTCATCTTCCGGCTCGAGGTGCACGGGGAGGTGCCCGTCGACGTCGAGGCGGAGTCGGACGCCGACGGGCTGGACGTACGTATGGCGATGGCCGACGTGGGGTCGGTCGAGGTCACCGGTGCGGTGCCGAAGGCGGTCTCGCTCAACGAACTCCACCTGGCGCCCGGCCCGTACGGATGGACCTGCGCGGCGACGGTCGACGTCTGAAAGAGGGCGACGGACGTCCGAATGGCGGCGGTCCGCGGCGGGCCTACCCCTTCACCACGCCCAGGGGCACCAGGCGGACGACCTTGCGGCACAGCCCGGCGCCCTCGCTCGCCTCCACCACCGCCGAGACGTCCTTGTACGCCTCGGGCGTCTCCTCGGCGAGGCCGCGCCAGGACGAGGCGCGGACCGCGATCCCGCGGGCCTCCAGCCGGGCCCGCAGCTCCCTGCCGCTGACGCCCCGCGCGGCCTGGTGCCGGCTCTTCTCCCGGCCCGCCCCGTGGCAGGTCGAGTGGAAGGCGTCGCCACGGGGAACGCCGGTGAGGACGTACGAGCAGGTGCCCATGGTGCCGGGGATGAGCACCGGCTGGCCGGCGCCGCGCAGGTCGGCGGGAAGGTCCGGGTGACCGGGCGGGAGCGCCCGGGTGGCGCCCTTGCGGTGGACGCAGAGGGTGCACCGCCTGCCCTCCACGTCGTGCTCCTCGATCTTCGCCAGGTTGTGGGAGACGTCGTAGACGAGGGTCAGACGGACCCCCGCCTCGCGGCGGAAGACGCGGCGGGACAGCTCGCCGAGGAGTTGGCGGTTGGCCCGGGCGTAGTTGGCCGCGGCCGCCATCGCGCCGAGGTAGGCGCGGCCCTCGGGCGAGTCCACGGGGACGCAGGCGAGCTGCCGGTCGGGGACCTCGATGCCGTACCGCCGCATGGTCCGGTCCATGGCCCGCACGTGGTCGGAGCAGATCTGGTGCCCCAGTCCCCGGGAACCGCAGTGGATCATCACACAGACCTGGCCGAGCGCGAGGCCGAAGGCGGCGGCGACCGCTGCGTCGTACACCTCGGCGACCTCCTGCACCTCGAGGAAGTGGTTGCCCGAGCCGAGGCTGCCGACCTGCCCGAGGCCGCGTTCCCTGGCGCGTGCGCTCACCTGTCCGGGGTCGGCGTCGGCCACGGTGCCCTCGTCCTCGCACCGCCGCAGGTCGCCGTCCTCGCCGTGGCCCTCCTCCACGGCGTAGCGGGACCCACCCGTCAGCACGCGTTCCAGCCGGCGGTCGCTGCCCAGGTGCCAGACGGCTCCGGTGACGGCGCCGCGGGGTGTGTCCTGGCCCAGTCCGTCCATGATCGCGGGCAGGGCGGGTCCGACCGTCCGCCGGTCGCAGTCGGCCGCCAGCAGGCGCACGCCGCAGGAGATGTCGAAGCCCACCCCGCCCGGGGAGACCACGCCGCCGTCGTCGACGTCGGTGGCGGCCACGCCTCCGATGGGGAAGCCGTAGCCCCAGTGGACGTCGGGCATGGCGTAGGAGGCGCCGACGATGCCCGGCAGCGTCGCCACGTTGACGACCTGCTCCAGGGCCTTCTCGGCATGGCCGATCAGGTCGCGCGAGGCGAACACGACGCCGGGTACGCGCATCAGCGCGCGCGGAGCGATGCGGAAACGGTAGGGGCCCTCTTCCACGACATCCATCACAGCCTCCGGGGCCGGTGGCCGGTCAACGTCCCCCATGTGTCGCGTTGCCACGCGGGACCGCGGTAAACGGAGCCCGGCCGGATCCGGATTCCGGACGTAGCATGAGGAAAAGGGCCGGTGCGCTGTCACAAGCGACGACCCGTAAGGGCGATCCCGGTGCGTCCGCGCCGGGGCACGGTGCCGAATCGGCGCTCCACCGAGGAGCAGCACATGATCCATTCAGCCGATATCCGCGAGTGGCGCGACCGCGACGTCGTCGACCCCAAGGGGCACAAGATCGGCGCGCTGGAGGCGATCTACGTCGACACCGCCACCGACGAGCCGGCGGTGGCCACGGTGCGCACCGGTCTGCCCACGCGGCAGCGACTGGTCTTCGTCCCCCTCGACGAGGCGGTCGTGGGGCCCGGCTACGTCAAGGTCGCCCAGCCCAAGGGGCTGGTGAAGAAGGGTCCGTCCATCGGGACGGACGACGTCCTGCCCGCAGAGCAGGAAGGGGAGATCTTCCAGTACTACGACATGGCCTACCACCCGGGCGCCGGCGGCGAACGCAAACTCGCCCGCCGCTGAACGCCTCACCCCGCCGCGCCAAGGAGGTGTCCCGGCCATGGCGCTCTTCCTGTTCCTGCTTCTGGTGGCCGTGGTCCTCGGACTCATCGGCGTGGTCGCCGAAGGTCTGCTGTACCTGCTGGTCATCGGCATCGTCGTGCTCGTGCTCGACCTGGTGTACGTCGTTGTGAAATGGCGGCGTTCGCGCCGTGGGCTCCTGCGCTGAGACCGGCTGGGGGGGCGCCGGCCACGGGCTGCGTGCCGCCGGAACCCGTGGGGGGGAGCACACTTCCGCGCCCGGGCGGGGTAGCAGACATCAGGTACGCAGAGTCCTCCGCGCGAAGTAGGGAATCCGTCATGACGGACCAGAAAGCCGCCGCCCGCCCGATCGGGCCCGACAGCGACCTGGAACAGGTCTTCGAACTCGCCCAGCAGCTCCGGGTGGACTCGGTGCGGGCCAGCACCGCGGCCGGCTCGGGCCACCCGACGTCCAGCCTGTCCGCCGCCGACCTGATGGCCGTGCTGATGTCACGTCACCTGCGGTACGACTGGCAGCAGCCCGAGAACCCGGCCAACGACCACCTCATCTTCTCCAAGGGACACGCCTCTCCCCTGCTGTACGCGATGTTCCACGCCGCGGGCGCCGTCGACGAGCACGAACTCATGACGACCTACCGCACTTTCGGAGCCCGCCTCCAGGGCCACCCCACCCCCGTCCTGCCCTGGGTGGACGTGGCGACCGGATCGCTGGGCCAGGGCATCGCCTACGGCGTGGGCATCGCCACGGCGGGCCGCGACCTGGAGCACGAGCCGTACCGGGTGTGGGTGTTGTGCGGCGACAGCGAGATGGCCGAGGGCTCGGTCTGGGAGGCCCTGGACAAGGCGGGTCAGCGGCTGCTGCCCAACTTCGTCGCCATCGTCGACGTCAACCGGCTCGGCCAGCGCGGCCCCACCGAACTGCAGTGGGACACCGAGGCGTACGCCCGTCGCGTCGAGGCCTTCGGCTGCCGCGCCCTCGTCGTCGACGGGCACGACCTCCAGGCCGTCGACCGGGCGCTGGCCACCGCGGCGGACGGGCAGGCGCCCACCGTCATCGTCGCCAGGACCGTCAAGGGCCAGGGCGTCCCCGAGGTCGCCGACATCGAGGGCTGGCACGGCAAGCCCCTGCCGCCGGACCTCGCCGAGCACGCCATCGAGGAACTCGGGGGCGTGCGTCACCTGACGGTACGCGGCCCGCGGCCGCCCGAGGCCGCGCCGCGCCCGCCGATGGCCGCGACGACGCCCATGGAACTGCCGCGCTTCCAGCTCGGGGACGAGGTCGCCACCCGGGTCGCCTTCGGCAAGGCGCTCGTCGCCGTCGGCGCCCGCCCCGACGTCGTCGTCCTGGATGCCGAGGTCGGCAACTCCACGCACGCGGAGGACTTCGGCAAGGCCTACCCCGACCGGTACTTCGAGACGTACATCGCCGAGCAGCAGATGATCGCCTCGGCCGTCGGCATGGCCGTGCGCGGCTACCGCCCGTACGCGGCGACCTTCGCGGCCTTCCTCACCCGGGCCCACGACTTCATCCGCATGGCGGCCATCTCGCAGATCTCGATGGCCCTTTCCGGCAGTCACTGCGGCGTGGAGATCGGCGCCGACGGCCCCTCCCAGATGGGCGTGGAGGACCTGTCGATGATGCGCGCGGTCCACGGTTCCACCGTGCTCTACCCCAGTGACGCCACCTCGGCCGCGGCGCTGACGGCGGCCCAGGCCGACCTCGACGGCATCTCCTACCTGCGCACCACCCGCGGGGCCTATCCCGTCCTGTACCGGCCCGACGAGACCTTCCCCGTGGGCGGTTCCAAGACCCTGCGCCAGTCCGGCGACGACCGGGTCACCCTCGTCGGCGCCGGGGTCACCCTGCACGAGTGCCTCGCCGCGGCCGACGCGCTGGCCGCCGACGGCATCACGGCCCGCGTGATCGACCTGTACTCGGTCAAGCCCGTGGACGCCGACGCCCTCGCGCGCGCCGCCCGCGACACCGGCGCCCTCGTCGTCGCCGAGGACCACCACCCCGAGGGCGGCCTGGGCGAGGCCGTCCTGTCCGCCCTCGCCGCGCAGCGCCAGGGCCCGGCCTTCGCCCACCTGGCCGTCCGTGACCTGCCCGGCTCCGGCACCGCGGAGGAACTCCTGGACGCCGCCGGCATCTCCCGCACGCACATCGCCGAGGCGGCCAGGCGTCTGACCTCGGGATGACCCCCGCCTCGACCGGTACGAGCACCGGCGGCCGCCGTCACGGGTGTCGCCGGCCGCCCCCGAAACCGCGCCGGCCCCTC
>NZ_JBEXSX010000078.1:0-36643 GCF_040613835.1 Streptomyces sp. NPDC006207
CTCGACCCGTACGTCGTGCTTGCCGTGCCACACGGTCGCCCGCATGATCGATCACTTCCTCGCGGTTGTCCCTCACGGCAGGACCATCGGGTACCCGAGGACACGCCGGTGAACCGCCCGTCCGCATGCTCATCTGGCCGGTCAGTGCCGGGGGCGTTAGAGACCGTACGGTCCGGGAACGCGTGAGTGAGCCCCGCCACGATGGCGCGCAGCAAAGCAGATGCGGCTTTGGGGCGAGGGCGTGAAGTTGGCGGGGCGCGGGCGCGTGGCGTCGGCCGAGGGCCCCGGGCAGTAGGGCGGCCCCGCCGAGGGTTGGGAAGGACGCGCCGGCGGGGCCGCGTGGGGCGCCCGCCCGGCACTCACCACGTAACCGGGCGGGCTGCTTGGGGGTCTACGGGCTACGCTCCGCGCGGGCGGGGATCATGAGGTTCCAGCCGTGCGGTTACCCGAGAATCACTATGACGCCGTTGCCGTAGCCGGGTCCGTATCCATAGCCATAGCCAGGTCCGTACCCGAATCCGGGTCCGTAGCCATAGCCGCCGTATCCATATCCGCCGTAGCCGCAGCCGTAACCCCAGCAGCCGCCGTGGTCGACGACGGACTGGTGGGTGGCGGTGGCGGTCTGCTGTGGCGCGGCAGCGGCCGTGCCGACCCCGACGAGCGCGAGGATAGGCGCCGCGAGGGCGGCGGCTGCGACCCGGCGGGCGGTGATGCTGTTGATGCGCATGGTCGTTCCTAAGGGTGGCGGTCCTGCCGCGGCAGGCGGGTCAGCGTTTGACGGGACCGCGTCTGAGGCCCGCCTTGACCGCTTGCATTGGCCCCGCACGGCCAGACGGGCGCATCGGCTGTCTTATGGGCTGCGCTCCGCGCGGGCGGGCATCAGCAGGTTCCAGCCGACTCCGGAGCAGTTTTCCGGTACCGGCGGGAAGGTGTGGCCCTGCACGTTTGTGCTCGTGATGGTGAAGCGGTGGCCCTGACCGCAGGTGCATTCGTAGATGCCGCTGGCGGGGACTTTCTCGCCAGGGCGGTGCATGCGGGTCATCTCGTCCATGTAACCTCCTCGCCGGCCGGGGCCTGAGTGGAGCAGGCCCCGGCTTGCAAGGCGTGACCGCCGAGAGGGGGGAGCCTCTCGGGGAACCGCCCGAACGGGGGGCGAAACGAGCGGCTCCGGCTGGTCGCCTTACCTCGCAGACGTCTCCGAAACCCTCGGGGCGGGAAACTCCTCGTGCTCCGGCGGGGCCGTGATCCGCATACGACAGCGATGTAGTGCGCGTCCACCACGGGGACCTGCCGACGGGCGTGCCCGGGGCGGACGTCGAGGCCTACCCGTCGGACCGGCGGCCTCGGGTGGAGGTGCGAGTCGGCGGCCAGCGGCATCAGGCGACCGTGTTCGTGAAGTTCAAGCACGCCGACGGGCGCGTCACGCTGCTGATGAGGGTCTGTTTCCTCGAGGACGACGGGTGGCCGGTGCACTACTGGCGGCGGTACAGGTGGTCCCCGGAGGCCATCCGCGTGCCGGGCCGGGTGTCGGCAGAGCCAGCCGGACGGTAGCTGGCGGCGGGGTGGAAGCTCGCGCACGTGCCGTTGGAGGGTGGCGGGCACGGCATCCTGCACCGGGCGCGTTGCTCGCAGGCTTCCGGGGGGACACTCACCCGGCAGGAGGCGCTTGCGGCGCTGGAGGTGGACATCGTCTCGCCGTGCGAGGAGTGCCACCCCGAGGCGGAACTCCAGGCGGGCCAAAGAAGGCATCTCAATCGGCTCGGTAGTCTGCGAGCGTGGGGATCGTTGAGCGGCTGGTGCCGGATGAGTTGTGGGCCTTGTTGCAACGGGTGGTACCGCCTGCACCGACCAGGCCGCAAGGCGGTGGCCGGCGACGGCACGGGGATCGGGAAGTGCTGGCGGCCATCGTGTTCGTGGCGACGTCGGGCTGCACGTGGCAGCAGTTGCCGGCGCCGTCGTTCGGGCCGTCGGGAGCGACTGCGTATCGCCGGTTCACGGAATGGACCAAGGCCCGGGTGTGGGCGAAACTGCACCGCCTGATGCTCGACGAGCTCGGCACACGCGGCGAGCTGGACTGGAGCCGGTGCGCGATCGACTCGGTGAACATGCGGGCCCTGAAAGGAGGGACCTGACAGGCCCGAATCCTAATGGGCAGCGAAGCGAGTCATCGCTATCGGGATCTCAGGAGCGAACAACATGACAGCCAGGCGCTGACCGGACAACGCCTACGACTACGCTCACCTGCGACGATGGTTACGGCAACGAGGCATCGCCCACCGCATCGCCCGCAAGGGCATCGAGCCATCCGCACGCCTGGGACGGCATCGCTGACTTCCTGGCCTACACCAGCATCGCCTGCACCCTCATCTTCTATCGCAGACTCACCAAATGAGACGACTCTATAGCTGGTGAAGCCAGGCTGTGACCAGCAGTACCGTCAGTACCCCCAGTACCCCGGCCAGCAGGACCGGCCACCACGGAACTCGTTCACCGGAGGCACCCCGGTCAAGCGCCCGGTCGGCAACCGTGACACCGCGCAGTGCACCGAGCGCGACCAGCACCACCGGAATCGCGAGAGCTGCATGCGCTGCCCAGGCCCCCACTAGCGTGGGTCCACCCCACGAGTGCTGGTAATCATGGTCATCGATGAGGGGGTATAACAGCCCGTTTCCCGTTGCCTGGCCGGCCAACAACGCCACCGCCGCGCCGAACAGTCCAAGTACCACACCGCAGCCCCCGCGCAGGATGAGTAGCCCCCGATGCGTCCTGAGGCCCAGGACGAGTCTTGCCAGGGCAACCGGGAGCAGCACCGACCCCTTCGCCGCATCACGCCATACCGAGGCTCCTACGAGACTGGTCACCAAGGGGAGTCGATCGAGAAGAAGCGCCGTGGGACGCCGATTGTCTGCCATACCAACAAGGGAACCAACCAATGAACGTCGTCTCCATGGTGGTAGCCCGAGTGGAGGAACTCAGGGTTTCCCCCTTCCGGTGCTTCGTTCGGCCGCAACTCACACGCCGCAACCAGGCCTGCGGAGTACCCGGGAAAGCGCGTCTTGGCTCGCACCCTGGCTCGGCCCGCTGCCCGCCCGGCTGCCCAAGCCGCCGCCTGGGGACTGTAAAGAAGCGGTGTAACTCCCGATCAAGGAAGAACACCTGATGAGCGACGTGACTGCCTCTGTCGAGGCGGTTGAAGAGGTCCGCCCGGTCGAGCTGTCGGCGGATCTGCTGAACGACCAGTTGATCGGGCAGCTGGTCGATCGGGCCCGCGCGAGCGGCCTCCAGTTGACCGGTGAGGGCGGCCTCTTGCAGCAGCTGACCTGCAGTACTGGGAGCTGTCCGGCCGATCATGTGACTACGTGATGTCCGGGTCGTTGATGTGGACATGGGGCGCGGCGATCTGACAGACGCAGAGTGGGAACGGCTGTCGAAGCGAGCGTCCCTGGAGTACCAGTGGGAGCTGTCCCCGTCGCGCCCGGCTGGAAGGCGGGCGGCTGGAAGGCGGGCGGCTGGAAGGCGGGCGGCTGGAAGGCGGGCGGCTGGCCGGCGGAGTTCACCTTCCGGGACCTGGCGGAACCCGACGATGAGCTGTGCTGCGGCGAGTGCGGCGGCCCGGTTGAGTGCTGCTGACGGTCGACGGCGGCGAGCGCGGTTCGGTGGCGGAAGCTGGACCGCGGTGGAGCTCCGAGAGCTTGTCGAGGCGGACCCGGGCGCGTATCCGCTCGCTTACGAGCCCACACAGATCCAGATTGGGCGGGGCCACGTCCTCCAGTTCTACTACTGCCTGGCCGACCCGAGGCACCTGCCACGCACGATCATGCAGTAATCGGGGCCCCGCCATCTCGCATCGGCTCGAGGCAGAGCGGCGCGAGGAGAACCGGGGCCGCGCGCCCAGCTTGCTGAACGCGTCCAGCTTCTCGCCCGCCCGGCTTCTGCACCGCACCGCGCAGTCGTCGCGCAGGTTCCGGGAAGCTGGAGACCTTTGTCGCCGATGACGTGCGAGGGCCGGTTCCGAGGCTGCCCGGGTCCGATCCGTACCACGTGGAGGGGCCCGGCATGACGGCGGTGAACCGTGTGCAGACGCTGCGGTGGTGAGCGGATCGCTCACCACCAGCCCCGCACGTGGGACAGCCTGGCGCCCGTCGCCGGGCCGCCCTGACGGTCAGGGCCGGCGGACGGCCGCCTTCAGGGCTGCGAGGGTGGCGGCTGTCAGTGTTTCGAGGTAGTCGTCGTCGCTGTGCTCGTCGATGAGCACCATGCGGAAGACGAGAGGCGCGATGAGCAGGTCGGTGGCGAGTTCCATGTCCAGCGTGGGCGGGAGTTCGCCGTGGTCGATCGCGTCTTGCAGGATCGCGCGTGCCGCGAGCCGCCGCGGCGCGGCCACTTCCGTGTGAAGCATGGTCGCCAGGGTGCTGTCGCGGCGGGATTCGGCGAGCAGTTCGGCCCCGATCAGGGCGAGCAGCGGATTGGCCAGTTGGCTGCGGTAAGCCGCGAGCAGTTCGCGCAGGTCGGTGTGCAGGTCGCCGGTAGCCGGAGTGCGGGGGAGCGTTTCGGTGACCTTGCTGCGGATCAACTCTGTGATCATTGCCTGCTTCGAGGGCCAGCGTCGGTAGAGCGCGGCCTTGCCCACCCCGGCACGCCGGGCCACCGCAACCATCGACAACCGTGCATACCCGGCATCGGCGAGTTCGCCGAAGGCCGCTTCGGTGATCGCCTCGGTCACCCGCTCGCGCAGGACCGCCCCGCCGGACACCGGCCGGCCCTTCTTCTGCTGCACTGCCACGCTCACGAGCATAGCGAACGGAACGGCACCGTTCCATGTGCTACGGTCGGAGCTAGATGGAACGGTGCCGTTCCGTTCCCTCAGGGAAGGGAGCCGGAGATGAAGTTCCTCTACGACGACGAGTCCTTCTCCTTCGAGGCGCTGCGGGCCGCGGGCTATGCCGCCTACGGCGGCGCCGACCTGGGTGAGGTCCTGGTCACGTGCCGGAAGATCCCCGAGGGAGACGAGGAAGCCTGGTCGGCCCGGTGGGGCGCAACGGCGGCGCGCGTCGAGCGCATCGGCCGGGACGCGCTGGCCGCCGGTCACCGGGTCAGCGCCCGCGAAGCCCTGCTGCGCGCGTCCAACTACTACCGGACCGCTGACTTCTACCGCCGGGAGAACCCCGCCGACGACGCCGAGTCGGCGCGGCTGGCCAGGGCCTCGCAGCAGACGTTCGCCGACGCGGCCGGCCTGCTCGGCACCCCGGCCCGCGCGGTGCCTATCCCCCACGAGGACACCGCGCTGCCCGGCTACCTGTTCTTCGCCGACGACTCGGGGACCCCGCGCCCGACCCTGATCTACCACGGCGGGTACGACTCCACCCTCGAGGAGAACTACCTGGCGTTGGCCGCGGGCGCGCTGCGGCGCGGCTACAACGTCCTCACCTTCGACGGCCCCGGCCAGGGCAGCACCGTCCGCGACCAGGGCCTGCACTTCCGGCCCGACTGGGAGGCCGTGGTCACCCCGGCCGTCGACTTCGCGCTCACCGTGCCCGAGCTGGACGCCGAGAAACTCGTACTGATCGGCACGAGCCTCGGCGGCTACCTCGCCGCCAGGGCGGCCGCCTTCGAACACCGCATCGCAGCGTGCGTTCTGCACGACGGTGTCTACGACTTCCACGAAGTCGTGAAGGCGCTGGCCGCCCGCGCCGCTGCGACGCCCGGCGGCATCGAGGAGATGATGGCGCGGGACACCCAGGTACGCTGGGTGGTGCGCAACGGCCGGTGGGCCTTGGGTGTTTCCGGTTTCGACGAGCTCGTCAAGGCCAGCGAGGCCTACACCATGGCCGGCATCGCCGACCGCATCACCTGCCCGACACTCGTCCTCGACGCCGAGAACGACCAGTTCTTCCAGGGCCAGCCCAAGCGCCTCGTCGGTGAGCTGACCTGCCAGAAGGAACTGATCCTCTTCCGCGAGGACGAAGGCGCCGGCGAGCACTGCCACGAGGGTGCCATCTCCCTCTTCCACCAACGCGCCTTCGACTGGCTCGACACCCTGCTCGCCCACTGACCCCGGAGGGCGGACTGCTGATCAGGTCGAGTCCTGCCGGAGCGGCTGCGGATCGCCGCTCCAGCAGGCGGGCACCGAGCACTGCCGAACCCGGAACGGTTCAGTTGGTGGAGTTCGAGAGGCCGATCGAGAAGCAGCCGACCGAGGTCCGTGCGGTCGGAGGGGACCCTCAGGCCGCCATCAGCGCCGCCAGGGCGCGGTCCATTGCGGCGTTGAACTCTTCGGGCGTCAGCGGAAGACGGGACTTGACGTCCCGACTCCACTGGTCGGCGAGGACCTCGGCGGAGCCCGCCTCGACTCCGTCGAGCGCCGCGTCGGCCAGGTCCGGCGGCGCGATCTTGTCCACGGGCCAGCCCGCGGCCATGTCGGTGTCGGCCAAGCCGAGGTGTACCGCTGTGACGAGCGTGCCCTGCTCGGCGAGCTCCAGGCGGACGCCGTTGGTCATGGCCCAGGCGGCGGCCTTGGTCAGGTGGTAGGCATTGGCGCCCTTGCCCCCGAACCACGACATGGCGGAGAGGACGTTGACGATCGCGCCCCCGCCGTTCCCGGCGAGCGCCGGCGCGAACTCCCGGATCATTCCCAGGTGGCCGAACATGTTGGTCTCCAGCTCGTGCCGCACCGCGTCCAGCGAACCGGTCACCAGGTCGGTCCCCGTAGAGATTCCCGCGTTGTTGATGAGCAGCGATACGTCCGGGGCGGCCTCGGCGGCGGCCCTCACGGATGCGGGATCGGCGATGTCAAGGGCCAGCACCTCGACCCCGGGCAGGTCCACGGTCTCAGGTCGGCGGGCCGTCGCGTAGACCTTGCGGGCGCCGCGTTCGAGCAGGCGCTGGGCGAAGGCGCGGCCCAGGCCGCGGTTGGCTCCGGTGACAAGGGCGACGGAGTTGTTGATATCCATGCCCGGTACGCTAGAACCTGACGTTGACGTCAGAGGCAAGTGCTGGTCCTCAGGGCCAGGGGTGAGAGGAATCACCATGACCGTTACAGCGGCCGCGGCCGAGCGGTTGATCCGCATCGGCGAGGTGGCACGGGGTGCCGGCGTCTCGGTACGCGCCGTGCGCTACTACGAGCAGCAGGGGCTGCTCATCGCGGAGCGCAGCCCGTCCGGCCAGCGCCTGTACCGGCAGGACGCCATCCTCCTGGTCCGCTTCTTCCAGCAGATGTTCGCCGCCGGCCTGACCAGCCGAAGGATCAGCGAACTCCTTCCGTGCTGGGTCGCCGGGCACACCGACGCCCAGCAGCGAGCCATGCTGCGCGCCGAGCGTGAGCGCATCCAGGGCAAGATCGACGACCTGCAGGCCGCCCTGGACCGCCTTGACGAGGTCATCGCGATCACGGACACGCACCCGTAGGGGCGGTCGGCCAGACGTCTCACCAGCGATTGACCGATGAGGAGTCATCGAGGGGGAAATGTCGTCGGGTGGCCGACGCGATTTTCGGTGTTCGGGCAGGGCGGAGACCAGCGCGGTGGTCTGGTTCTCCAGGGTCTTTCCGGTCGTAAGCGGGCGCGTGCCGGCGCGAAGTCGCCGGCCACGAGCCGCTAGTACTCCAGCGGCGCGTCTACGGTGCAGTCGGCCATGGCGCCCAGAGCCTCACGGGCGGTGAGCCAGGCGTGCAGGGCCGCGCGGGTGGGATCGGAGAGCTGAACGTCCTCCACCACCGGGTCGACGGCCTGGTCCCGTTTCCGGGGGCGGCGGGTGATCCGTATCGAGGTCAGGTCGGACGCGAAGTCGGCAATGCGGAGGCTCCAGAGCTCGCCGGAATCCTTCCCGCACAGGTGGGGGTGGTCCGGCAGTACGCCACGCGGCGCGGCTCGAGCAGCGTCCTTCCCCCGCAGGCAAGGGTCGTCCGCGGGTCGTAGAGGTCACCGGGATCTCCACCCGGCTATCCCCGCGCAGACGGGGGTGATCCGTAGCGGTCGTCGTGGAAACCGCTGACGAGGACGGTCTTCCCGTAGTCAGGCAAACGCCCTCTCCAGTACTTTGCCGGCTACCGGGAGAGCCCAAGTAGCCGCCGAGCCGCTGTAGAACTGGGGCGAGCCGCTGCCACGGTCGTACGTCGGCAGCCGCGCACCGCGGGACACAGCGATGCGCAGCACGTTCCTCAGCGCTTCGCATGCCTCGGTGAGTGAGGCAGGATTTCACAAGCGTCCTGGTGTCAGCGGACGTCGACGTAGTCTCCGGCGGCCCTAACTGCCGGGGTGGTCGACGTTCCAGCGAAGTAGTAGCGCCAGTAGCCGTCCACAGCGGCCTTCGCGGTGGACTTGAGGTTGCCGTGGGAGTCGCTGTGTGCGGTCCGGACCGTGGCGTACGTGCTCGTTCCCCGCTTGCGGAACTGTAGCCTGACGGGCTGGCCGGTGTAGCCGTGGTACTCCAGATCGTCCCACCAACTGGCTCGGGTCAGCTTGCCCGTGACGGTGATGGTCTTGCCCTTGCGGACCGGCTCGGGTGAGGCGTTCACCGTCAGGCGTGAGTTTCGCTGGATGCGGAGGCGGGAGAAGGGGCCGGAATAGGCGTATTCGCCGTTCTTCGCATAGGCGACGACGTACACCTTCCAGGTCCCGGCCGTCGCGTTCTTCAGCAGTACCGGATTGCCGCTGACCGTCTCCTTGCCCTCGACGTCGTACAGGACACCGGTCAGGCCTCGAAACGTCGGTCTGTGGTCGTACCACTTGGTCCCCACCTCTAGCTCGACGTTCCGGTCGATCGCCGAGAGCAGGCCTGGAACCGAGCGCTTGGCGATGGGGTCGCGGCGACTCCTGAAGGCCGCGACAGGCACAGCCGATTCCGGGCCGCTCCGCGGAGGTGATCCGGCAGCGGTGCCGCAGGACCGCGTTCTTGCGCGGTTCCGGAACCGACTGCCGGATCTCCCCACCCGGGGTGGCCCGGTGGACGTCCGCGGATCGAAAGGACGTCACCAGTCCGAGTTGGTCGCCCCCAGACTCAGCAGGACCTGGTCGAAGGTGTTGCCGTCGTTGTCATCGGTGTACGACATGGAGAGCGTGCCGAACGGGGAGGAAGCCAGCGAGAGCTGCTCCTGCCGACCGGTCGTGACCTGGCTGACGGACTGGGCCGGCAACCGGCCGGTGAAGGTGCCGTCGGGGTTGAGGCCCCGGGCCCAGACCGCCGGCTCGGTGCCGGCGACGCTCCAGCCGACCACGGCGTCGCGCTGGTCGTCGATGCCGACGGTGGGGTTGCCCGCTCCGGCTCCGCTGGAGACCTCGACCTCGGCCGAGCCGGCGGTGCCGGTCGCGGTGAACGATCGGGCCCAGACGCCACGGGTCCCGGTGTGATCGGATTCCCACGCCACGGCGAAGTCGCCGTTGAAGTCGGCAGCTACGGCCGGGCGCTGCTGCTGCCCGTCGCCGAGGCTGTTGGCACTGCGGCGGCTGAGCGTGACCGCCCCGTTCGCCTTGGCCAGCTTCACCAGACCGATCTGGTAGACGCCGTCGTTGTCGGTGTCCTCGTCCCAGACGACGACGGCGTCGCCCGAGGCGGAGGTCGCGACGTCCGGGTTGTGGTGCGCGCCGCCGGCCGCGTTGACCGTCACCTCGTAGGCCTTGGTCGTGGTCCCGGTGAACCCGGCCGCCTTCACCGTCGCCGCTGCTGTGCCCTGGACGTCCTCCCACACCACGGAGAACGGGACCGCCGTGGTGCTGTTGGGCGCGCCGTCCGGATCGACCGCGACGCGCGGATGGATCTGCTGGCCGTCGGCGCTCGCGTTGGCCTGGCCGGAGCCGAGGAGCGCGCCGGCCGGGGAGAGCACACGGTAGGTGATGTTGTAGAACCCGTTGCCGTCCGGGTCCTCCGCCCACACGACGACGGCGTTGCCCCGGTCGTCGAGTCCCACGTCGGGTTGGAGATGCCGCCAGGCCACGCCCGTGGTCCCGCCGGCCGAGAGCTTCTTCTCGTAGGCCGAGACGCCGTTGCGGTACATCCGCACCCACACGTCGCTGTGCGCGTTGTCGCCCGGGCTGGTCGAGTCGCGGTCGTCCTCCCACACCACCGCGACGTCGCCGAGGCGGTTGGCCGCGATCGAGGCGGTGTCCTGGTCACCGGCGGAGTCGCTGTTCGCGGTCGTCCAGGACGAGGGACCCGCCGCCGAGGCCGGGGCGACCATGGCGAGGACGGCGACCAGGCCGGCGACGGCTGCGCCGAGTACGGAGGGCTTACGCATCGGCCAACCCCGGCTTTCCGTCGTGGATGACAAAGGTCCGGGAGGTGGTCGCCGGCGCGCCGTGTTCGGTCACCGTCGCCACCGACCGGAAGTCGGCTGTGAGCTGCGACGGCGTGATGTGCGTACGGACGTAGCCGCGCCGTTCGGAGTAGAAGCGCAGATGCGGGTTGAGCGATCCGTTGGGGATCGTCGTGGTGGCGCTTCCGTTGCCGGTGCTGGTGATGGAGGTGCAGACGAGCTCGGAGCCGATCGTCGCCGACGACGGATTGGCATAGTCGGCCTTGAGGTCGTTGGCCCATGCCGTATGCACGTCACCGGTGAGGACGACCGGGTTGCGTACGCCGCGGTCGATGATGCCCTGCTGGATCCGCGCCCGGCTGGCCCGGTACCCGTCCCAGGCATCCATGTTCATCGCACCCGCCGAGTTGACGTTGCGGGCGAAGAAGACCTGCTGGCCTATGAGGTCCCAGGTGCTCAGGTGCTGGCCGAGTCCGTCGAGCAACCATGCCTCCTGGTTCGCGCCGGTGATCGAACGGGCCGGTAGATCGGCGTCGGCGCAGACCTTCATCCCGTCGCCGCAGGCCTGGTCGTCGCGGAACTGGCGGGTGTCGAGCATGTGGAATGTGGCGAGGGTGCCCCAGCGGACCCGACGGTAGAGCTGGATGGTGTTGCCGGAGGGCGTCGCGGCGGCCCGCAGCGGCATGTTCTCGAAGTAGGCCTGGTACGCGGCGGTGCGACGCGCCGTCCACTGGGCCGCCGTCAGCACCGGACTGCTGTCGGCGCGGACCATGTTGGCGTAGTTGTTCTCCACCTCGTGGTCGTCCGGCACGACCAGCCAGGGCGCGATCGCGTGCGCGGCCTGCAGGTCGGGGTCGCTGCGGTAGAGCGCGTAGCGGCGGCGGTAGTCGGCCAGCGACACGATCTCGCTGCCGAGGTGCTGACGCACGGCGCCGGCGGTGGCGCCACTCTCGTAGATGTAGTCGCCCAGGTGCAGGATCAGGTCGGGGCGGTCGTCGGCCATGCGTCGGTAGGCGGTGTAGTAGCCCTGCTCGTAGTGGGAGCACGAGGCAAAGGCCATCGTGAAGTCTCGCCCGACCGTGTTCGGAGCCGGCGCGGTGCGGGTCCGGCCCACCGGGGAGATGAATCCCTGGGCCCGGAACCGGTAGTAGTACTCCGAGTCGGGAGCGAGTCCACCGGCCAGCACGTGCACCGCATGGGCTTGTGCGTAGCGCGCGGTGAACGTGCCTGAGCTGATGAGGGTGGTGAAGTTCTGGTTGGCCGACACCTGCCAGTCGACGGCGACGTCGGCGTTGGGCATGCCGCCCTGACCGTCCGCGTTGGTCGGTGTGGGAGCCAGACGCGTCCAGAGAACCACGCTGTTGTCGTCCGGTTCGCCGGAGGCGACACCGAGCGTGAAGGGGAAGGGGGTAGAGGCGGCGGCTGGCTGGGCCATCGCCCCGAGTTGGAGCGCTGCGACGCTCGCGGTGGTGAGCCCGCCTAGGATGAAGATGCGGCGACTGAGGTTGCTCATGGCCGCAGATGCTCGCGAACGCAGGTGAACTTCCCGCCCTGCGATGAGGACGGTCAAGTGACATGAGCGAAGCGCGAGTTGGGGGGCTTTTATACGGCTATCGCGGATGCCGGAGCTGGAACTCAGCCCCTGACCAGCCGTTGCGGTTCAGCCGCACTGTTCACATCCTCGGCGCCCGTTAACCACCCGTCCAAAGACGGCGCTGACACGCAACCCGTCCTTCATCTGCTGACATGCCTCGACCAACCAGCGGCACGTCCTGACGAGCCGTCATGTCTCTCACTGGGGAGCCCAGCAGGTCCCCCCTCCACCAATGTGTCGCGGCAGTGATCGCTCGTTTCCCGTTTTTCGGGGAGGACGAAGAGGAGAGGCGACAGGAAGCGGCGGACGAGATTCGCGAGCTCATCTCCGTTCTCGACGAGTCCGCATCCGTACACGACAGGTTCTGGGAAGCGTGCTGCGGCGACGTGGCGATGGGTGGCTACGCCCATGGGGACGTGTGAGTCTGGTTCGCCCTCAACCAAGCCGATCTTCAGCAAGCCGGGAGCCCGGTCGGCAAGCGGGTCGGTGACGGCGGTGACATAGGCGTGCGCAGTGCAGGGCCGGAGACGCCGGTCAGTTGTCACTCGTAACCGAGATCTTCTTCGGAGTGCAGGCGCCACCCGCCATCCTGCTTGACCAGGACGAAGGCGGTGCGCTCAAAAACGTCGTAGTACCCGGAGTCCGGGTCGTGGCCAGATGAGAACCAGCGTGCCTCGATTCGCGCCGCCTCCGGGGTCTCGCTGACGACGGTCACCTCTTCCAGTATGGTCACGGCGCCGAACCCATCAGTTCTGTCGCGGTTGTGCGCTCTGGCGTACTCGGCACAAAAGTCAGCAGGGCTCCGATAGAGCATCTGAACCTCTTGGGTACGAGTTGCGGCCGGTTTGTATTATGGAGCGTCATCGCGCTGGCAGATGAGCGTCCTGGGACTGTGGATCCCAGATGACCAGGCGGAACTCCGCTGCGAGCTCCTCGATCGCTTTGAGCGCCATGTCGCTCCTGGACGAGAGGCTCAGACTCATGACCACGTGGTCAATGCCGACCGCCAACGGCGTCGACATCCACGGAGAGTCCACGGCACAGGGCGGGCGATCCGGGAACCGCGAGCGCAGCCGCTCATAGAACCCAACAACCCGCTCATCCAGATCACCCTCCGCGTGGTTGCCAGAAGTGCACCTCTCGAACATCGCACACGCCGCCGCGGGGTCAGCCGTCGGACAGCGCTTTCATGGCCTCATCGAACGACTGAGGGTCCCTCGGCAGGGGAATCAGAATGGAGCCTAATACTCCAGTCGTAGATCGTTATGTGCCCTGGTCTTGGAGCTGTATGCAAAACCAGGTGGCCTCAGCGGACCATCTGGGTAAGGTCGGGCAATGCCCAAGCTGAAGCCGCTGCATGCTGGCCACGCCCCGGCGGTCCTGGCCTTCGAGCTGGCGAACCGCGCCTACTTCGCTGCCTCGATCTCCGACCGCGGCGACGACTTCTTCGACCAGTTCACCGACCGGTACAACGCCTCGCTGGCCGAGCAGGAGGCCGGCATCTGCGCCTTCTACGTGCTCGTCGCCGAGGACGGCTCGGTACTCGGCAGGTTCAACCTGTACGACTTGGAGGACGGCACTGCCAGACTCGGCTACCGGGTCGCGGAGCGGGTCGCCGGCCGCGGCGTGGCGACCGCAACCGTCCGGGAGCTGTGCCGGATGGCGGAGGCGATGTACGGCCTGCTCACACTGCGAGCGGCCACCTCCCACGACAACGCCGCGTCCCAGAAAGTCTTGGCCAAGGCCGGGTTCGTCTCGGTTGGCCCTGCCACCCCGGCCGATCTCGGCGGCAAGTCAGGCACTTGGTACCAACGCGACCTCCAGCCATAGACCGTGATCTTGCTCGTGGGTCGGCTGCGGGTCACAGCGTGAACCCTGCTCGCTGGCAGGAAGCGTTCGAGGGCCTGATGAGCCGGATAGCCGGCCGGTTCGCCCGGGTTGAACCCCGGCGTCGGGTACGGGATCTGATGCTGGGGCTGCTGTCGGACCTGCTACGCAAAAACTGTTGGAGCATCGCCGAGTGGGCCGGAGAAGACACCCCGGACGGCATGCAGCACCTGCTCGGCCGGGCCCGATGGGATGCCGACGCCCTGCGCGATGATGTGCGGGAGTATGTGGTGGAGCACCTGCACGACGACGCAGTCCCGGTGGTCGACGAAACCGGAGACCTGAAGAAGGGCACCCGCACCGTCGGGGTCCAGCGTCAGTACACCAGCACGGCGGGCAGAATCGAGAACTCCCAGGTCGCGGTCTACCTCGTCTACGCGGGCCGACGCGGGCACGCGGCGGTGGACCGTGAGCTGTACGTACCGCGCTCGTGGACCATCGACCCGGATCGCTGCCGGCCGCCGGACTCGGCGACCAGACCGTCTTCGCCACCAAACCGGAACTGGCCGTCCGCATGATCGGTCGGTTCCTGGACGTCGGGCACCGCGTGAGCTGGGTCGCAGGCGACGAGGTCTACGGCGGCAACCCGAAGCTGCGGGCCGCGCTCGAAGCGCGCGGGGTCGGCTACGTGCTCGCCGTCGCCAGTTCCCATGAAGTCGCCACCAGCGCGGGGAAGTCCCGAGGCCACGTCCTTGGTGTTCGGGGTGAACGCATACGTCGACGATCTGGAACGCGGTGCCGCCGTCACCGATGATGCGGCCCATGCCGATGGGCTGCCCCTCGTGGTGGACGAGTACGCCGTACCAGGTGTTGGGCAGGGCAAGCTCAACCGCCTCGGGGGCTTTGTCCGAGAGGCCGGCCTCGGTGCGCAGCCGGCGGAAGACCTCGACGGAGGGCACACCCGGGCTCAGCTCGTAAGGGTCGTACACGCTGGTCTCCTTTCTGGTGCGGGCGGGTGTCCGCTTTGGCCTACTGGTTCTTGGCTGGGATCAACCAAAGGGCGATGACGGCGGAGGCTGGGAAGTCGTGATCACCAGATGTCCGTCGTTTGAGGTGGCCGGGAAGCGTGCGTGAGCGGGGGGCGGCACGGGCGTGCCGCCCCCCGCGGTGGCTGCGGGTCAGCCGGCGTCGAGTATCTTGCGCATCTGGGTGATCTCCGCGGTCTGGGCGGTGACGATGTCGCCTGCCAGAGCCTTGGCGGCGGCGTAAGCGCCCTGGTCCTTCTCGGCCTTGGCCATGTCGATCGCGCCCTGGTGGTGCTCGATCATCATGGTCAGGAACATGGTGTCGAAGACCTTGCCGGAGGCGCCGTCCAGGTCGCCCATCTGATCGCTGCCCATCATGCCGGGCATGGACGAGGCGTCGCCGTGGTCCATGCCGGGCATCTCGTGGTCCATGCCGCCCATGTCCTGCGGGACGTCCTTGCCCCAGGCCGTCAGCCAGCCGGACATGGTGTTGATCTCCGGGTCCTGCGCCTGCTTGATCTTGTCCGCGAGGGACTTGACCTCACCGGAGGAGGCGCGGGTCGCAGCCATCTCGGCCATGGCGACGGCCTGGCGGTGGTGCGGGATCATCTGCTGCGCGAAGGTGACGTCGGCCTGGTTGTGCTGGCCGGCCGAGGTCGAGGCCGATGCGGAGGCGGTGGCAGCAGCGGGGGTGGGGTGGGTCCCTCCGGCGTGGTCGGTACCGCTGCAGGCGGCAAGGACGAGCGCGGCGGCAGCAGCGACAGCGGCCAGGGCAGCACGGCGGGAAAGGGAACGGCTCAGGGTCATGACTGGGGAACTCCAGGAGTGGAGGGGATCAGGGCATGGCTGTGCACGGCGGCACGCCGGTGGGGAAAGGCGCGCGCCGCGGGAGTTGCCTAGATCCGCAGGAGTTGGAGTTCGGCGAGCGAGGGCGGGCCACGTCCCCCGGCAGGCTCGTGGGGCACCCGGGTGATGGGGGGCGCTGTCGTGACGGGATCGCCGGTCACCGAAACGGTCAGCGCCGGGACGGCGGCCGAGCCGGGAAGGGCCCCGGAGGAACACATCTGATGGGCGTGGGCGCCATGGCCATCCACGCCGCCGCCGTCGTGGCATGCATGCGGCCCGCCGGTCTCGGCCGGCGCCATGTGCGAGGTGTGGGACCCGGTGTGCCCGCCCGGCACAGGATTGGCAAGAGCCAGGCCGTGCATGCCCAGCAGCCCGATCAGCACGGTGAGCACCAGCAGTGCCGGCGTCCGCCGCTGCCGGCGACGGGGCCGTGCAGACGGCGTCGGCTTGATCGGGCTCACGGCGTCATCCTAAGCGGAGCCGACCTGCTCCTGGCGGGTGAGATCCGCAACGCGCCACCGGTCCAGCGGGCACTGGCGCTTCCATAAGAGTGCGTCCTTAACGTTTCTTCGCCGGTGGGTGCTGCACGGGGGTGCGGTGTCCGTGGGCTACGGCACTCATCCTGTGCTGATACGTGGCCGCGTCGATCCGGCCGTGCGGCCACAGGCCGGTGCCCATCGCTGGGCGGCCTCCAGCGCCGCGCGGTGTCCCCGCACCCGGGACAGCGGTGGGCATCGGCTTTCCCCGGTGGTGATCAGCCGTGCCGTGTCGTAGATCATGGCCGCCACGACCAGCACGCCGACCACGATCGGCACCCATGCCGCTCCCATGCCGTTCGTCCGCCTGTCACCGGTGCCGGGCCTGTGGCTGAGAGCGCGGTGGCCCGGCGCGGCCGTCCTCGGGGCTGTGCGGGTCGGCGTCGGAGCCGCGCAGCGTGGCCAGGCGGCGCCGGTACTCCTCCTCGTCGATCTCACCGCGGGCGAACCGGTCGGCCAGGACCTGCATGGGGGCGGGGGCGGCGGGCCCCTGCGGTGGGTTGGGGGCAGCGGGTCCCTGCGGCGGGTCGGGGCGGGCGAAGGCCCGGATCAGCAGCACGGCAAGGGTGATGATCACTGCCCAGAACACGGTCATGCCAACCGCCATCGCGAACCAGCCCCAGCCGCCGATGCCGTGGCCGTACCAGAACATCGCCCTCACCTCTCCGGTTCACCAGGGACCGTCTGCGGTGGTCCGTTGCTTACGGCCACCTTCTCGCCTGCAGCCGCGGGGCGCAGGAGGCCGATGTTCCCCGGTGTTGGGCCGGGCAGCCCATACCGGGTGGGGGTAGCCGGAGGCACAGTGGACGGGGGAGGTATCCAGGAAGGCGAACGTGCCATGGGTGTTCTCGATGTGATCGTGATCGTCGCCGCCATCGTGCTGATCGCTGCGCTGGGCTGGTTCTTCTTCGGGCCGCGTCGCGCCCGTAACGCCCGGCTCGAGGACGGCATGCAGCGGGTGGAAGTGACGGTGCGGGGCGGCTACAGCCCCAATGTCATCCGCGTGCGCCAGGGAACCCCGGTGGAGGTCGTCTTCGACCGGCAGGAGTCCGGGGAGTGCACCTCCCGCGTGGTCTTCCCGGACTTCAAGATCGGTGCAGGACTGCCCGCGCACACGCGTACCGCGGTGCGGCTCAGCCCCGACCAGGCCGGCTCATACAGCTTCAACTGCGGGATGCACATGATCCACGGCACGCTCCTGGTCGAGCCCGCCGAGGGCCTTGAAGCCACCCTCCCCTCCCCTGGCGGCAGCAGCACCACGGCGCCGTCGGGTCCGGTCCCGGCGGGCCCCGCCGCGCCAGAACCTGCTGCGGGTGGCGGCCCGCCCGATCAGGGCAGGGCGGCGGCTGAGGCAGAGGCCGCGGATGCCGCCGAGCGGCAGGCGGAGATCGCAGACCTCACGCGTCGGGTCGCCGTCGGAACCGTGCTGACCCTTCCGGTGCTCTTCGCGGTGATGGCACACGAGTTGTTCGGCGCCCAGTGGGTGCCGGGCTGGCTGCTGAACCACTGGCTGCAACTGGTACTGATCACGCCGGTGATGTTCTACACCGGGTGGCCGATCCACTCCATCGGCTGGCTGACCTTGCGTCATCGCGGCGCCGACATGAACTCGCTGATCACGCTGGGCACGACCGCCGCGTACGGCTACAGCCTGCTGGTGACGGTCGCTCCCGGCCTGCTGCCCAGCGACCTGCGCGAGGTCTACTACGAAGCGGTCGGTGTCATCCTCACCTTGATCCTGCTCGGCCGGCTGCTGGAGGCACGGGCCAAGGCCGGCACCGGTGAGGACATCCGCGCGCTCCTGGGCCTGCAGGCGCGTACCGCCCGGGTGGTCCGCAAGGGCTCCGAGGCGGAGATACCGGTGGAGGAGGTGGCCGTCGGTGACGAGGTCGTGATCCGGCCCGGGGAGAAGATCCCGGTGGACGCCGAGGTCCTGTCCGGAGCCTCGGCGGTGGACGAGTCGATGGTCACCGGGGAGCCGATGCCGGTCACCAAGCGCGCTGGGGACACGGTGATCGGCGCGACCGTCAACGGCACCGGTTCCCTGCGGGTTCGTGCCGCCAAGGTGGGCGCCGACACGATGCTCGCGCAGATCATCCGCCTGGTGCAGGCCGCCCAGGCGTCCAAGGCGCCCATCCAGCGGTTGGCCGACGCGGTCTCGGGCTATTTCGTGCCCGTCGTCATCGCGATCGCCGTCGCCACGTTCGCGGTGTGGTTCACCCTCGGGCCGCCGCCGGCGCTGACACTCGCGCTGGTGTCCGCCGTGGCGGTGCTGATCATCGCCTGTCCCTGCGCGCTGGGGCTCGCCACACCGCTGTCGGTCGTGGTCGGCACCGGCAAGGGCGCACAGGCGGGAATCCTGATCCGCTCCGCCGAGGCCCTGGAGACCGCGCACAAGTTGGACACCATCGTGCTGGACAAGACCGGCACCGTCACCGCGGGCAAACCCGTCCTGACCGACGTGCACACCGCCGACGGGTTCGGCGAGGGTGAACTGCTGCGCCTGGTGGCGGCAGCAGAGGCGGACAGCGAGCACCCGCTCGCGCAGGCCGTCGTCAACGGCGCCCGCGAACGCGCTGTGTCCTGGCCCGCGGCGACCGGGTTCGACTCGGTGACCGGCAAGGGGGTGCAGGCCACCGTCGAGGGCCGGCCCGTGCTGGTCGGGACCGCCCGGCTGCTCGGCGACGTCGGCATCGACACCTCCGGCCTCACTGCCCTCGCGGCCGCTTTCTCTGCCGAGGGCAAGACCCCGGTGCTGGCTGCCGTCGACGGCCGTCCGGCGGGCTTGCTGGCCGTCGCCGACACCGTCAAGGACGACTCTGCCGCCGCGATCGCCGCCCTGCGCCGGCTGGGCATCGAGGTCGTCATCATCACCGGCGACAACGCCCGCACCGCCGCCGCCATCGCCGAGCAGGTCGGCGTGAGCCGGGTGCTGGCCGAGGTCCTGCCCGAGCACAAGGCCGACGAGATCCGCCGCCTGCAGGGGGAAGGCCGGACGGCGGGCATGGTCGGCGACGGCATCAACGACGCCCCAGCACTGGCCGCCGCCGATGTGGGCCTGGCCGCCGGCACCGGCACCGACGTGGCCATCGAGGCCGCCGACGTCACCCTCATCTCCGGCTCCCTGACCGGCGTCGTCACCGCGATCCGGCTGTCGCGGGCCACCATGCGCAACATCCGCCAGAACCTGTTCTGCGCGCTGATCTACAACGCTGTCGGGGTGCCCGTCGCCGCGGGCGTCCTGTACCCGTTGTGGGGCATCCGTCTCAGCCCGATCATCGCCGCCGCCGCCATGGCCCTGTCTTCCCTGTCGGTGGTCACCAACGCCTCCCGCCTGCGCCGCTGGCACCCGCCCGCCCGGCGGCCGACGGGCGTTCAACCGCAGGTCGAATCCGCTGCCGGCCGGTCACCGGACTGGCCCGGACAACCCGGCCAGGGGACCGTGGTGGACCCGGTGTGCGGGATGCGCATCGACCCGGCAGCCGCCACCGACCGCCGCGAAAGCGCTGAGGAAAGCAACTGGTTCTGCTCCCCCAAGTGCGCGGCCACCTTCGACGCCGAACCGGGCCGCTACGGTCCCCCGTCAGGCGGCCAGCACCAGGAGGGAAACCACCCGCGGTGAGCAACGCAGCAGCGCCGGCGAAACCGCGTGTAGCAGTCACCGCGGTGAAGTCCGTCCCCCGACTCCAGCCGCCAATCAGCGACACCCGCTTGTCCTGCAAGAAGATCCTCGCCGGCCCATCCACCTGATCACCCGAGCCTTCGTCCGCCCGGACCCGGCCGCAGGCCACTGGCCTTGCCACGCGGCTTGTACACCGACAGCGCCACGGCCACGAGCAGCACCGCCAGGGCAGCCCCCGCGTCAACCACCAGTTGCACCCGCATCCGCTCCTGATCGGACCCGGACAGCGCAGACGTTGCTGCCGCGCCCGCCACACGGTCGACAACCTGCATGTGCGCATGTGCACCAGCAGCAAAACGGTGGCAAGGACGGTCATCACGAGCTTTATCAAGACCCGGTAATGCCGGAACAGACCCAGGCGCTGCCCCATGACTGGACCAGCCCGGTCAGCAGCGATGCGATGACGTCGAACACCTTCACCGCGGCATACCGCCCTCGGTGACGTCGAACGCGGAGCCATCGGGGTCGGTGTTGGGCGGCAGGTCAGCCATGACTGGTCTCCGCGGTCTCGGCACGCACGGACAACGCGGAGGTTCCGCTCTTGGGGGCCCGGTTGTGGGGGAGCCTGGCCAAGAGAGCAGCCATGCCGCAGGTGTTGGTCACTCCCGAGAAGACCAGTCCGGCACCGACAGCGCCGGAGATCCAATGCGCGGGCAACCAGGCCAGTCCGGTCAGAAAACCGATGACCACCAGGGACCCGGCGGCCAGTCGGACCTGGCGGTCCATGGGCCAGGTTGCGCGGGCTCCGGCGGTCCGCTCGACGTCGTGGCCGGCCGCCCGCCAGGCGCTCGTGCCGCCGTCCAAGGTAACGGCCTCGATGCCCAGGCGGGCCAGCTGGGCGCAGGCCTTGGCCGAGCGGTTCCCGGAGGCGCACACCATCAGCAGGGGTGTGCGGGCCGCGACGGTCTTCAGCGCGTCGGCGGCCTCCTCCAGGCGATCCAGAGGAATGTTGTGGGCGCCGGGCAGGTGGCCGGTGGCGTATTCGCCGGGGGTGCGCACGTCGATGACGGTGAAGTCGCCGTAGCGGGCGGTGGCCTGGCCTGGGGAGAGTGCGGTGGGGGCGGTCACGGAACCATGCCTTTCAGTGAGCGTTAAGATACGGGCGGGGGTATTTGGGAGGTTGCGTGGAACTCAACATGAGTGCCGACGAGCTGAAGTCGGCGCTGAACCGGTTGCGGCGGGCTCAGGGCCAGCTCGCGGGGGTCATCAAGATGATTGAGGAGGGCCGGGACTGCGAGGACGTCATCACGCAGCTGGCTGCCGTCTCGCGTGCTCTGGACCGTGCCGGTTTCTCGCTCATCGCGACGGGCCTGCAGCAGTGCATGACCAGTGAGGACCCGGCGGTGCGGGACTCCGCGCAGATGCGGGCCCGCCTGGAGAAGCTCTTCTTGTCGCTGGCCTGAGCCCCCGGCCTGCCGTGGCCCGGGGTTCCTGGCGGCTGCGGCAGGCCACGTACGGCGGTCATCGCAGTGCTCCGATCCCCATGACCACGGCCACGGTCATCAGCAGGCATCCGAAGGCGCGTTGCAGTGTCGCCGGTGAGACCTTGGCGCTGAGCCTCTTGCCGTCCCAGGCGCCCAGGACTGCGGCTGCGACGAACGGCATCACCAGGGCCCAGTCCAAGGTGGCGGCAGTGGCCGCCCGGGCCACCAGGGCCGCCAGCGCGTTGGCGATGATGACCAGCAAGCTGGTGCCCACGGCCGCGCTCATCGGTACCGCCAGGACGGTCACCAGCGCCGGGACGGCGAGGAACCCACCCCCCACGCCGAGAAATCCGGTCACCGCGCCCAGCCCGGCCCCGGCCGTCGCCGCGCGGCGTGCCGACACCGCCACGTTCACCGGTGGCGTCCGGCGGCGCAGCATGCGCAGCGCGGCCAGCACAGCAAGCACGGCGAAAGCCAGCGTCAGCACGGGGGCGGGAACACGCGCGGACACCGCCCCGGCGGCTGCCGCGGGCAGCAGACCGGCCGCCGCGAACAGCAAGCCCGCCCGCCAGCGCACCGCCCCTGCGCGGGCATGAGCCAGCACTGCGGTGAGCGAGGTGACGACCACGATGATCAAACTGGCGGTGGTCGCCGCAGCAGGGGTGAAGCCCAGCAGATAGATCAGCGCCGGGACCGTGAGGATGCTGCCGCCCGCGCCAAGCGAGCCCAGCGCCAGGCCGACGGTGGCGCCGGCTGTCAGGGCGAGGATCAGCGCGGTCATGTGACGCTGCCCGCCGCCGGGCATGCGCGGGACATGTGCGGGGCCGGCGCGGGAAGAATGCGGCCGGGACTGCGTCGGGGGAAGAGCATGGCGTTGGTCCTTGGGTGCTCCTGCTCTGCCGGCCACTCGGGGCGGCGGCAGGCAGGCAGGCGGTGCGGTCAGATCCGGGCAGGGGTGACGAGCGGGAGGTCAGCGTCGGCGGCGGCTACGTAGACGTCGTCGACGGCCACCACGGACCGGCCGGCGGCGTCGAGAACGGACGCGGCGATCGCCGCGCGCATCCCGCCCGCGCAGTGCACCCACACCGTGCCCGCGGGCACCTCGTTCAGGCGCTGGTGGACCTGGTGAATGGGGATGTGCACGCTGCCCTTGATCCATCCACCGGCCCGCTCGCTGTCCCGGCGCACGTCCAGAACCACGGTGTCCTCGGCGTGCTCGCGTGCAGCGGCCAGATCGGCGAACCTCGCCCGCGGGAACGACACGAGCTGGTCGTGTGCGGTGACCCAGTCGGCCGGTGAGCCGACGGCGGCCGCGGCCGGGCGGTCGATGCCCACGCGTGCCAGTTCCCTCTGGGCGCGGGCGAGGGCCTCGGCGCTGCCGGCCAGGAGCGTCACCGGCTTGCCCCACGGGATCATCCACGCCAGATATGTCGCCAGCTGCCCTTCGACCTCAAAGTTGTACGACCCGGCCAGGTGACCGGCGGCAAAGGCCACCCGGCTGCGGAGGTCGACGACCCACTCCCCCGCCGCGAGGCGCCGCGCGATCTCGCCGGCCTCGGCATGCTGCGGCGCGGTCAGGTCCAGCGGCACGGGACCGGCGGCGTTGGCCGGACCCATGTGCGCGTAGTAGGCCGGCACATCATCCAGTGAGGCCAGCAGCCCAACCACGAACCTCTGCACGTCCTGGACCAGCGCCGGGTTGGACGCCTTCTCTGCGCCGATGGTGCTGTGCTCGCCCCCGGACTGGGTGGAGGAGCAGAAACTGCCGAACCCGTGCGTGGGCATCACCGGCACCTCATCGTCCAGTTCTGCGGCGAGCCGGTGCACCGAGGCGTGCTGGGCCCGGGCCAGCTGTCCGGTCAGGCGTGGCTCCACCAGGTCGGGCCGTCCCACGCTGCCGATCAGCAGCGACCCGCCGGTGAAGGCGGCCACCGCTCGCCCGTTCTCCTCCAGCACGTAGGAGGTGTGGTGCGGGGTGTGGCCCGGGGTCGCCACGGCACGCAGCACAAGCCCGTCTTCGATGTGCTCCGCGTCCCCGTCGGTCACCGGGATCCGCGCGTAGGCCACCGACGCCCCGGCGGGCACCAGGTAGCGGGCGCCGGTCAGCCGGGCCAGCTCCAGGCCGCCGGTGATGTAGTCGTTGTGCAGGTGCGTCTCGGCGACTGCCGTGATCTGCACCCCGTGCCGGGCGGCCGCGGCCATCACCCGGTCGATGTCCCGCGGCGGGTCCACCACGACCGCGCAGCGGGCTCCGCCCACCAGGTAGCTGCGGTTTCCCAGACCTTCGGTCTCCAGGGTGTCGGCAAAGAACACGGTCCTCTCCCTCCTCACGTTTTTACCCCCGGGGGTATCTACTGACCACCGTAACAGATACCCCGGGGGGTATTTTTGGGCGTGTGGTGGCCGCCGTCTCAGCAGCGAGAGCACACGGTCAGTGCACCGCTTGGGCGGCGTAGAGGGCACCGAGGGCCACGGCCAGGGTTCCCAGCGTCAAACGCAGTGCGGTCTCGGGCAGTCGGGGCTGGAGCCGGGCGCCGAGGTGACCGCCGATGAGGCCGCCGAGTCCGCAGGCCAGCCTGAGGTACCAGTTCGGAGCAGTGGTGTCGGAGCCGGCGAGCGACGGCAACGCGAGGTGCCGGCACCTGCCAGTGAGGTGACGAAGGTCGAGGCGAGCGCGGCCGGGGCGACCTGCGCGACGGGCATGCCACGCGCCACGAGAAGCGGGCCGAGTAGGGAGCCGCTGCCGATGCCGTAGATCCCGCCTCGGTTCCGACCACGAAGGCCGGGCGGGTCACGGCGCGGGCGGAAGGCCGCCCGTCTGCCCGCCGGGCGGGCCGTAGCGCGCGAACGCACAACCAGGTGCCCAGGGGAAGCAGCAGGGCTGCCACCAGGAGGCGGAAGACGGCGGGGCCGGGAACGGCGATGACGCGGATGACCGCACCGACGACGACGCCCGGCAGCGTTCCGCGGACCCGCCGGCGGGACAGCGGTCCGTGCACCAGACCGTCACGGTGGTAGCGGGCCGGTGCTCCGGGACCGGCCACGACGTTGAACAGCAAATTGGTCGGGGTGACCGCCGGGCTGGGCACGCCGAGCACACTCAACTGCACCGGCAGCAGGAGGATCACCCCCGAGACCCCGACCGGTGCAGTCACCGGTGCGATCAGCAGGCCGGCAGCCAGCCGGGCCAGCCCCGACTCCCAACCCATCACACCCCCGCCGCCCCCGGTCGTCGTCCCGAGTGTCTCGCGGCCATCTCCCGGCACACGCGCCGGGCCACGGGTGGCTGCCCGCCCCTCAGCGGCCACGAGCACCACCGGCAGTGTGCTGTTTGTTGGTGTGGGAGTCGGGCCCGAAGCCGCAGGAGACGGCGTTGACCGCGTTGCGCGTCCCACCGCCGACGCCTGAGCGGTATCCGGCCCGGCGAAGGGCGCCAGGGTGCTGTCCCTTGAATGATCACCGGGGCTCGGTGGAGCGGGCACCGGCCGCGGGGCGACGGCGTTCGCGGGGGCGGTTGAGGGCGTGCTGGCCGGGTGCGAGTATCCGCCGCGGCCGGGGAAGGCGTGGTAGACGGCGCCCCAGCCGGCGATCTGCGTGAGGCAGAGTGCGGGCAGGGCGGCGCGCGGCCTGGACCGGCCCCCTTCTCCGGTCCAGGCCGCGCGTGATGGGAGGTTGGTCACGTGGTCAGCAGCAGCCGCCGACTGCGGAGGCCTGGGGTTCGGCCGGGGTGGCGTCGGTGCTGCAGCAGGTGCCGGCCGGTTGCTTGGTCAGGTCTCCGGCGTCGGCCTTGACGACGTAGACCTCCCAGGGCTCCTTGCCGGGGCCGTGGACCCAGACCTTGTCCTGCAGGGCGTAGCAGCAGGAGGTGTCGGTCTCTTCGGTGGTGGCCAGGCCCGCTTGGTCGAGTCGGCGGGTGGCGGCGGTGACGTCGTCGGTGGAGGCGACTTCGACGCCGAGGTGGTCGATGCGGGTGTCCTCGCCGGGCTCGCCTTGGAACAGGACGAGCTTGAGCGGGGGTTCGGCGATGGCGAAGTTGGCGTAGCCCTCGCGGAGCTTGGCCGGTTCGGTGCCGAAGAGCTTGGTGTAGAAGGCGATGGACGCCTCAAGGTCGGGGACGCGGAGGGCGAGCTGTACGCGGGACATGACGTGCCTCTTCTCTCCGGGTGGGTGGGTGTCAGCAGCCGCCGCTGGTGGCGGGGGCGCCGATACCGATCTGCAGGACAGCCGGGGCAGCGCAGCAGCCGCCACCTGCGTCCTGGGTGGTGTCGGGCTGGTCGAACAGACCGGCACCGCCGCACACGCCGGTGTCGGGGAGGGTGAGCTCGACGCGTTCGGCGGCCTCGCGGTCGCCGGCGATGGCGGCGGCGACGGAGCGGGTCTGCTCGTAGCCGGTCATGGCCAGGAAGGTCGGGGCGCGGCCGTAGGACTTCATGCCGACCAGGTAGACGTCCTGCTCGGGGTGGGACAGTTCGTTCACGCCGTGCGGGTAGACGGTGCCGCAGGAGTGCAGGTTGGGGTCGATCAGCGGGGCGAGGGCGGTCGGGGCCTGCAGGCGCTCGTCCAGGCCGAGCCGGATCTCCGACAGGAACGTCAGGTCGGGACGGAACCCGGTCAGCGCGATGACCTCGTCGACGGGTTCCAGGCGGCGTCCGTCTTCGGCGACCAGGACGAGGCGGCCGTCGGTGTGGCGTTCGATGGCTTCGGTGCGGAAGCCGGTCACGGCGTTGGCGTGGCCGTTGTCGACGGCGGCCTTGGCGGCCAGGCCGAGGGCTCCGCGGGCGGGGAGCTGGTCGGCTGCTCCGCCGCCGAAGGTGTCACCGGAGATGCCGCGCCGCAGGATCCACACGGCGTGCGTGCCGGCGCCGTCGTCGGCCTCGGCCAGGTCGGCGAGGTAGGCGAGGGCGGTGAAGGCGGAGGCGCCGGAGCCGATCACGGCGGTGCGCTTGCCCGCGTAGCGGGCGCGCACGGCAGGGTCGTTCAGGTCCGGGACGCGGTAGGTGATGCGGTCGGCCGCTGTCCTCTCGCCCAGGGCTGGCAGTCCGTTGCCGCCGGCCGGGCTGGGCACGGCCCAGCTGCCGGAGGCGTCGATGACGGCGCGGGCGGTGACGCGCTCCTCACGGCCGTCGGCGTGTGCGATCTGCACCACGAACGGCTGCGTTTCCCGGTCGGCGTCCACGATCCGGTCGCGTCCGGCCCGGGAGACCCCGGTCACCGTGGTTCCGTAGCGGACCTTGTCACCCAGGACGTCGGCGAGCGGCTGCAGGTACTGCTCGGCCCAGTCGCCGCCCGTCGGGTAGGTGGCGCCGTCCGGGCGGACCCACCCGGTGGGGGCGAGCAGCTTCTCCGCCGCCGGGGCGGTGACCTCGGCCCAGGTGGAGAACAGCCGCACGTGCGACCACTCGCGCACCGCGCTGCCTGCGACCGGGCCGGCCTCCAGCACCAGGGGTTCGATACCTCGCTCCACCAGGTTGGCGGCAGCGGCAAGCCCTGCGGGCCCGGCTCCGATCACGACAACAGGCAGCTCGGTGGTGACAGGCGCGTTCACGACGACTCCTCGGTGTTTCGACATCTGTCGATACATGTTTGCGCCGCCAGGATTGCAGTTGCTTCGACGAACGTCAACATAGACATCCATGGAATCAGAAGATTCATCCGTGGAGCGGATCGAGGCCGCGATAGCCGGGTCGTGCACGCGGTGCGCGGGACGGACAGGGCCTGTGCCGCCACAGCCCACAGACCGGCCGGACGCTTTGTCCGCACCGGCGAGGTCGGCCCCTCGCCTCTATAGTTCGACGTATGTCAACATAGACGTATGTCGAATGTGGAGCTGCTGCCGGTCCTGGACTCCGAGGTCGTCGTGCCGTGCTGCCCGCCGCTGACCGAACGGCCCTTGGACGCGGAGGAGGCCGAGCGGGCCGCCAAGATGTTCAAGGCTCTCGGCGACCCGGTCCGGCTCCGCCTGTTCTCCGCGGTCGCCTCCCACGAGGGCGGCGAGGCGTGCGTGTGCGACATCTCCGACGTCGGCGTGTCCCAGCCGACCGTCTCCCACCATCTGAAGAAGCTCAAGGAAGCCGGTCTGCTCAGTTCCGAGCGACGCGGCACATGGGTCTACTACCGCGTCGAACCGTCGGTAGTGGCCGCGATGAGCAAGCTTCTGGCTGGCGCCGCGGCGGCCTGAGGCTCCGACGAGCCGCCCGGTTCGTCGTCAGCGTTTGGTCTCCGCGAGCTGGGCCACGCACTCCACCAGCCCTCAGGCCCACGCTCTCACCGCCATCTACCATCTGCGAAAACTCGTGACTTGGCGCCCGTCCGCGCCAGGGCGTCACCAGTTGCAGCTGGGGCGGCGCAGCAGTCCTCGCCGTGCCCGGCAACGCGACCGCCTTCCCTGTTGCCGCAGGCGCATGTCGGTTGTCGGTCGGGGCCACGTGCACGGGTGCTCGGACGGGACTTGCATCCGGTACCCAGGTACAGCCATCGGGCCCTGGGCACAGGATCGCCCTGCCTTCACGAGTGGAGGGAACGTCAGGCGATTGGGCGGAGGCGCGGAAGTGCGCGCAGAGTCAGGGCGAGCCGACAGGCGCTTGCGGTGGCCGCGAGCACGAGGGGGCCGGTGAGCGTCGGCGCGAGTAGGGCGAACATGGTCAGCGCTGCGGCGTCGAGAGCCACCAGGCCGGTACCGGCCGCGATCGCAGCGGGCCGGATGCGGCGGTACGGTCCTCGCCAGGCGACCGCGAGCGCACTGACGACGAGCAGGGCCAGCGGCAGGGCCGCGTGCGCGGCGGCGGGCATGGTTCGCCAGGTTGGCGTGGTGACAAGCACGGTGGCCCAGCAGCCGCCGACCAGGGGGCCGGTGGCAAGCAGTCCGCGGGCGAGTCGGCGCCCAGGGGCGATGTGCGCGAAAGCGGCAGTGACCTGTTCGAGGGTGCCGAAATCGGCGATGGCCACCTCGGCCGCGGCGTCGGGGGCGAGTCCCTGGTCGCGGAGGTCGTCGTAAGACGCGAGCAGGCCGTCGGTCAGTTCAGCGGCGATGTCGGCGGGCAGCCGCTCGTGCAGAGCGTCCAGGTAGGCGCCGATCAGGTGGAGCGTGGCCACGGCTGGCCCTCCAACAGGGTCGTGACGAGCGCGGAGAATTCCTGCCAGCCGGTGCGCTCGCCGGCCAGGGCGGCGTGGCCGGCCTTGGTGAGCGTGTAGCTGCGGCGGGGACGGGGGCCGTCGGTGTCCCAGGTGCCGCTGATCAGACCGGACTCCTCCAGGCGGCGCAGCGCCGGATAGACGGTGCCGGTGGGCAGGTCGATGCGTCCGGCCGAGCGGTCGCGCAGTGCCTCCTTGACCGCATAGCCGTGCCGGGGGCCCTCTTCGAGCGTGGCCAGCAGCAAGGCATCCAAGTGACCTTTCAGTACTTCTGCCCTCATGCGTAGTGACGCTACTGGTCCAGGGCTTCCCGGACCAGAGACCGAGCAGTAGCGTTCCTATATAGGTAGCCACACTACTCAGGGGCCGACGGATGGACCTTTTCGGGCTCCACGTGCCGGAGACATCGCCGGTCTTCCTGGGCTTCCTGGCTGTGCACGTGGTGGCGGCGCTGGTGGCCGTGGTGGCCGGAGCGGCGGCTGCGCTGGTGCGGCGCAAGGGCAGCGGGCGACACAGCAATTTCGGCGGTGTGTACCTCTGGGCGATCTGCGCGGTCTTCGCCACCGCCACGGCCCTGACGGCCATGCGCCCGCGCGAGGACTACCACCTGTTCCTGATCGGCTCGGTGGCGTTCGCCGGGGCAGGTCTCGGGCGTACGGCCAGGCGTCGACGCTGGTCCGGCGATGCGGCGCACATCATCGGCATGGGCGGTTCCTACGTCGCGATGCTGACCGCGTTTTACGTGGACAACGGTCCTCAACTGCCGGTCTGGGATCGGCTGCCCACTGTGGCCTACTGGCTACTTCCCGCCGCAGTCGGAACCCCGCTGATCTGGCGCGCCGACCGCCGTGCCCGCGCGCGGGCCTCCGCCCTCGGCGTCGGGCAGACGCGGTTCCTCCGGGAGGACGCCCCCGGACGGCTTTCCGAGGAAGATCCGAGCCCTGACGGCGTCGGACACGGATGACGGGGCCTCAACTGGTCGCGGTCGGCCAAGACTTCGACGGGCCGGCGTCCCTACCGGGTGCCGGCCCGTCAGTGTCCGCGCGACCGTCAAAGGGCGGCGAGATAGCGCTCGGCGTCCAAGGCGGACGCGCAGCCGGTGCCGGCGGCGGTGATGGCCTGGCGGTAGGTGTGGTCGACCACGTCGCCGGCGGCGAAGACGCCGGGGATCGCGGTGCGGGTGCTGGGCGCGTCGACCTTCAGGTAGCCCTCTTCGTCCAGGTCGAGGACGCCCTTGAACAGCTCCGTGCGCGGGTCGTGGCCGATCGCCACGAACAGGCCGGTCACGGGCAGTTCACGGGTGTCGCCGGTCTTGGTGTCCTTCAGCGTCAGGCCCGACAGCTTGCCGTCGGTGCCGTGTATGGCGGCGACTTCGCTGTCCCAGGCGAAGGAGATCTTCGAGTCGGCGAAGGCCCGCGCCTGCACGGTCTTGGCGAAGCGGGACAGGAACGTCGCCTCTTCGATGGCGGTGTCGCCGCCGCCGATGACGGCGATGTCGTGCTCGCGGAAGAAGAACCCGTCACAGGTGGCGCAGTACGACACGCCCCGGCCGGACAGTTCGCCCTCGTTCGGCAGGCCGAGCCTGCGGTGCTGCGAGCCGGTGGCGAGGATCACGGCCTTGGCCCGGTGGACGGTGCCCTCGGAGTCGGTGACGGTCTTGACGTCCTCGCTGAAATCGACCGCACTCACGTCGTCCGGGACGAGTTCGGCTCCGAACCGCTCGGCCTGGGCCCGCATGTCGTCCATCAGGTCCGGGCCCATGATGCCGTCGCGGAAACCGGGGAAGTTCTCGACCTCGGTGGTCTGCATCAGCGCGCCACCGGCGGTGACCGAGCCCTAGAAGACCAGCGGTTTCAAAGAGGCGCGGGCGGTGTAGAGCGCGGCGGTGTACCCGGCGGGCCCGGAGCCGATGACGATGACCTCGCGGACCTGCTCGCTCATGCCTTCGGCTCCGGGGCGATCTCGGCGATCAGGCCCTCGATCCGGGTCTTGATCTCGTCACGGATGGGGCGGACGGCTTCGACGCCCCGACCGGCCGGGTCCTCCAGCGTCCAGTCCAGGTAGCGCTTGCCGGGGAAGACGGGGCAGGCGTCGCCGCAGCCCATGGTGATGCACACGTCCGAGGCCTGGACCGCCTCGACGGTCAGCACCTTCGGGATCTCGGCCGACACGTCGATGCCGACCTCCTTCATCGCCTCGACGACGGCCGGGTTGACCTGGTCGGCAGGGGCGGAGCCGGCCGAGCGGACCTCCACGCGGTCCCCGGCGAGGTGGGTGAGCCACGCAGCGGCCATCTGGGAACGGCCGGCGTTGTGGACACAGACGAAGAGCACGGAGGGCTTGTCGGACACGGTGGTCTCTCTTGTCTACGACGGGATGCCCGGGCTGGCATCAGCCCCGGCTGATGTGACAGTATCAGCCCATGCTGACGTCAGTCGACACTGATCTGATCCGGGTTCTGGCGGACCCGCTCAGGCTCCGGATCGTGAGCCTGCTCGCCCGCGAGACGCTGTGCACGACGCATCTCGTGGAGGAGACGGGCGCCCGTCAGACCAACCTCTCCAACCACCTGAAGGTGCTCAGGGAGGCCGGTGTTGTCGAGACCGAGCCGTGCGGCCGGTTCACGTACTACCGGCTGCGGCCGGAGGTCGTCGAGAGCCTGGCCGGGTCCTTCACCGATCTGGCCGCCACCGCGCGGGCCACCGCCGAGAACAACACCAAACGCGCCTGCCCCTGATCCCCGTCCCCCTCGCGCCTCGCCGACAGGAGTCCCGTTGAGCGCCACCGAGACCGCCCCCGTGATCACGGCGGAATCCGCCCCCGCCGTTGTCCCCACACCGCGTGTCCCGTTGACCCGCCGGGCAGCCGCAGAGCTGGTCGGCACGGCGGCCCTGGTCGCCATCGTGATCGGCTCCGGCATCCAGGCCACCGAGCTCAGCAAGGACGTGGGGGTCCAACTACTGGCCAACGCCATCGCCACGGTCTTCGGCCTGGGCGTGCTCATCGCCCTGCTCGGCCCGGTCTCCGGCGCGCACTTCAACCCCGTCGTCACCCTCGCCGAGTGGTGGACCTCCCGCCGCGAGGGCGGGGACGGCGTCACGGCCCGCGAAGCCGCCGCCTACATACCGGCTCAGATCGTCGGGGCGATCGCCGGCGCGATCCTGGCCGATGCCATGTTCGCCGAGCCCCTGGTGAAGTGGTCCACCCACGACCGCTCCGCCGGGCATCTGCTGCTCGGCGAGGTCGTCGCCACCGCGGGCCTGGTGCTGCTGATCTTCGGCCTGGCCCGCACACAGCGGCTGCACTTCGCACCGGTCGCCGTCGCGACCTACATCGGCGCCGCCTACTGGTTCACCTCCTCCACCTCCTTCGCCAACCCCGCGGTCACCATCGGCCGGGCCTTCTCCGACACCTTCGCCGGCATCGCCCCGGCCTCCGTGCCCGGCTTCATCGGCATGCAACTCGTCGGCGGCGTCGTGGGCCTGGCCCTGGTCGCGCTGCTCTTCGCCCGCACCGAGAAGTGATCCGTACGACGCAGGTGGTCGTCCTTCGGCGTAGGCCGACCGGGCCTCGCCTCCGGCTACCACCTGCGTCGTCTCAACCTCGTCATCCTCGACGCACAGAACACCCCAGGAGGGGCCTGGCGGTACGCCTGGGAGCCTGGTGCCGAGCAGGCGTTTCACCACGTGCCGAAAAGCTGCCCTAGATGATCACTGCCTCGGTCGGACTTCTACGCCGGAGCCTTCCCGCTCAATCGTGCGGACCGATGACGAGGCGGGCTCAGACCACCCAAGTACTGCAGCGCTCCGTGCTGTGGCTCTTGCCGGGCCTGCCACGCTCAGCCCCTCTTGATGGTGAGCACAGCACCGGGCTCCAGGCCCTGGAGGTGGCGGTGGGTACAGGTTGTTCCCGTCGGTCCGCGCGTTGTTCGTCGTGTTTGCGTTGTGAGCACAGACCCTGTTCCACTGGCAGGGGCCACGCAGCGTCGCCGCCTCGGTCGCACTGTCATCACCTATCGCGGGTGCCTGCGTCGGTCTGTTGCGGCTTGGCTGGTGGTTGTCGGACTGCTGGCGGGCGGCCGGGTCGCTGGGTTTTTGCCGTCGACCGGGCTGGTCGCTGCTGGTGTTGCCCTGACCTGGGTGGCATGGACGTTGCGGATCATGCGACTCGCGCCCACCTGCCCAGCCCCTGGCGGCGGCCCGGGGCCAGGTGGCGCTAGCGTCCGCGAGCCGCCCGGCCCAAGCCCTGCCTGCCGGGCGACGCCATCTCTCTGCCGTTGCCGGAGGATCCCCCGAACGGGGCTGCCGCGATCGCCTGACGGCCCGCTCGCCAACCGCCGGGTCTGCTGCCTACGGGTGCCAAAGGTGGTACCCAGGGGAGGGAAGAGGGGGTGACGCGGTGCTGATGAGTACGGACGATCCGCTGGCGATCGCAGCGGTGGAGGCCATCCAGGCAGGTGATGTCCCGGCGCTGCACGTGCTGCTGCCGGAGCGTCCGGGCCTGGCGTCGGTGCGGCTGGGCGACGAGAGGATGTCGCGGACCCTGCTGTACGTGGCCACGGACTGACCTGGCGATCGAGCTGGTCCAGCGCGCCGCGAGGGACATCACCGACTTCTACACCTCCGCACGCCGTGCCTCCGGCTGCGGCTGCGGCTGCGGCTGCGGCTGCGGCTGCGGCTGCGGCTGCGGCTGCGGCTGCGGCTGCGGCTGCGGCTGCGGCTGCGGCTGCGGCTGCGAGGAGATGCCCGGCCGGCTGGGTTATTCGGGCTGGGTCACCGTCAGGGCCCACCGGATGTTCTCATCCGATGCGTCAACCCCCACCGAGAAGGATCCCGACCCCACCACACCAGCATCCATCGTCACCGAACCCACCGCCGGGCTACCGACCGGACAGTCCACCGGGAACTCGGCTACCTGCTCCCCCTGCCAGTGCATCGTCACCGCCACGCTGCCCCCGCCCTCGCAAGCAACCGTGAGCACCGTCGGCAGTCCCTCCCACGCTCCCCCGGACACCACTCCCCCATCGCCCCGCCACTCCCCGACCCACACCAGACCCTCCGGACCCGGACGCGGAAGAAGTCCCCCAGCCGCCACGGACGTCGCCACAGCGTCGGCACCGGTCATGCCGGCCGCACCAGCAGCCACCGCCATCGCCGGGCCCGCCCCAGCCACCACAAAGGCCGCCAGCACCGCGGCCACCACGGCCCTCCTCGTGCTCTTCACGCCCGCCCCTCCCTGATCGCCTGTCATGACACGAACATCCTTGCCCCCACCACTGACAATCCGGACTGGCTGCACACCATCCTGGGGATGCGGGAGGGTGCACCTGGCCCTGCGGCCTCAGCCCACGGGAGGCCGAGCCGGGGCGCAGCCCAAGCCCGTTCGGCTTTCTGCCGGCAGGAAAGGCGTCGCCGGCACCGGTGCGAGGGGGCGCTGCCGGGGTCCTTGATGGCCGGGGTTGTCAGATGTCTAAGGTCGCGGCCATGATGAGGACCACGCCGCCGCGCCCTGTCGTTGTCGAGGCGCTCTTCCCGGAGCTGGGCGCTTTGCGGGGGACGACAACCCGGCTTCATCCACGGCCGGGCACACCCGGCCTGTCAGCCAGTTCCGTGGGCGGTCCCATGCTGTGGCCGGCGGACGAGCCATGGCCGGTATGCGACGAGGCCCACGGGCGCGGGCGGGGGCGACGGCCAGCCGACATCCACCGCTACCGGCAGATCCTGGCTGCTGCATGGGCCCGCGAACCGGCCACCGGCCCTACAGACGAAGAACGGGAGCTCCTGCACGAACTGCACCGCGAACACCGGATCCCCGGGGCATCCGAGGCCGACCCGCTGCCGATGATCGGCCTCGCGCAGCTGTACCGGCGGGATGTCCCCGACCTGCCGGCGGGGCCGGGCAACTGCGATCTCCTCCAGGTGTTCTGGTGCCCCTTCAACGCACACGGCCCAAGCCGGTACGACCTCAATGTGCATCTGCGCTGGCGGCAGTCACGGGAGGTCAGCAAGGTACTGACCGCGCCGCCACAGCCGCTGGTCGTCGAATCCGACGGCTTCGTGCCCGAGCCCTGCGTGCTCCACCCGGAGCAGGTGGACACCTACCCCTATGCCGGCCTGCTGCCCGAGAAACTGCTCGCCCGGATCGACACCTGGGAAGATGCCCTTGAACAGAGGGTCGAGCAATCGGCAGGCGAGACCACACAAGAGCAGCTCGCCTACCAGTACGACCTGTCCATCCCGCCCGGCTGGCGCGTGGGGGGCTTCGCCTCATGGCACGCAACCGACCCGTACCCCATGGACTGCCTGACTTGCACGACACCGATGCACCTGCTGCTGACCATCGACAGCTCCGAGTGGGACGGCGGCAGCCGCAGCTGGCGGCCCCTGGAGGAGGACCAGGTACAACCCCTACACCACACCGCCACCCCCACCCAGATCACCGTGGGCCGCTGGGGCGAACTCAACATCTTCACCTGCCCCGATAACCCCGAACACCCACACCGCTGCGCCATCCAGTAGAGCACGACCTCGGCCGATGGCCAGCCGCGGTCCCCTGCGGTGCTCTTGGCGTCTTTAGCACTGGGATGCGGTGTGACCTGCTGTCTGCTGCGTCAACGGGTTTCGGGCAACCCTTGGGGAACGCGGCGAGCCTAGTGGCCTGGTAGGCCGCCCGTTGGCCATGACGGGAGAGGCCCCCGCCGTTGCGGGGCCCGTCGGTGCAGCGACGTCCGCGGGCCGGAACCACGGAGGGCACGAGCCCTGGACCGCGGTTCCGGCCCGCGCGTGGGCTACTTCGTCAGGTAGGCGTCGACGATGGTCTCGTCGACGGTGTTGCCCTGCTTGTCCACGGCCTGGGCCTTGAACGACACGCTGCCGCCGGCCTTGGGGTTGGTGATCTGAACCCGGCCGTCGCACACGCTCAGCTTCTGCCAGTGGGCTCCCTTGTCGTAGGAGGCCCACACGCTCAGGGACTTGAGGTTCCTGCCCGCGGCGGTGCCGCGGACGGTCACCGGGACCCACACCTTCGCCCGTGCCTTGCCCGTGTTGTCGAGGGACAGGGCGGGGGTGAAGCGCACGACGGAGGTGGGGAGCTTGGTGATCCCCGGGGCGAACTCGGAGGAGAACGTCCAGCTCGTGGTCATGCTCGTGGAGACGTCGGCGACCGTGCCGCGCTTGACCGAGACGGTCAGCCGGTAGTCAGCCCGCTCGTTCTCCGCGATGTAGAAGACGTCCATCGGGTTGGAGCTGGTGTTGACGAGCTCACCGTTGCGGTAGAGGGACGTTCGCGCGCTCTCGATCGGTGAGCGGTTGTTGCTGATGTTCCCCTCGCTGTCCGAGAACAGCGGAAGCCGCCCGTCGATCGCCTCGTCGGCCCGGAGCAGTCCGGTGCCTTCCGGGAGATCGGGACCGAAGACACCGACGTTGAACACGTGCTGGTAGGAACGTCCGGGCTTGAAGGTCCTGGTGAGTGCGTCATAGCGGGTCTCATAGGAGTCGTTCGCGTCGACCTGCATGAAGCCCAGCTGCCACGAGGTGTTCCCCGAGAGCAGGTGCAGGGTGCCGGTGTAGGGCAGGGCGTGCACGGTGCCGCGGCCGCCACCGCCCTCGGTGATCGGCGTGATGAATCCGAACTTGCCCTTGGCGGGTGCTCCGAGCTTCACCTGGACCTTGGCGAACTCCCTGGACTTGGCGTGGTGGGTGAAGCCGGTGAGGTACCTGTCGCCGGTCGGCTGGTACACCAGGTGGTACTCGTCGTGCCCGTTGACGCCGGTGGAGAAGCTGGCGACGAGCTTCTGGCTCAGCTTGTCGTCCGCGGCCACCTTGGGGCCCAGGTGGCCGGTGCGGTACTTCGCGAGGGTGCTGGTCAAGACCCCGAAGTAGGTACCGGATCCGTCCGGCAGCTCGACGCCTGCGCCGAAGAAGCCGAATACCTGCTGGGCGGAACGGTCGGGGACGGTGATGTCGAGCGGCTTGGCGGTGCGCGCGTCCACCGTCACCACGGTGTCCTTGCTGACCGCGAGGTCGGGCTGGTTGAACCAGTCACCGCCGAGGTCGTTCGAACCCGCCGGGTCGACCCGGACCATGCTGTTGAGGAAGTACCGGCCCTTGGGGACACGCACCGAGTACGTGTCGCCGTACAGCACGGCGCCGACTCCCATCGCGGGTCCTGACAGGCCCTGCAGCTGGGCGTCCCAGGCGGGGGCGGGTGCGGGCTCGCCCTTGCGGTCCAGCGGCTTCACCGTGACGGTGTACATCTCCGACTCGCGGTCCACGGCCAGCGCGGTGCCGACGGTCTGCCCGTCGCCGGTGGCCGTGACGCGTCCGGTGAAGGC
>NZ_JBEXSX010000078.1:36742-38286 GCF_040613835.1 Streptomyces sp. NPDC006207
GACCGTGACGGTGTACATCTCCGACTCGCGGTCCACGGCCAGCGCGGTGCCGACGGTCTGCCCGTCGCCGGTGGCCGTGACGCGTCCGGTGAAGGCACCGGTCGTGTCGCCGCCGAGGCGGGTGTCGGCGGTGACCTTCACCGTCGCCTCGCCGTGCGCCGGGACGGTGACCTGGTCGTCCGCGGTGAACATCCCGCCGGGCGCGGCGCTTCCGTCCGGCCCGGTGGCGTCCACGGTCAGCTTCAGGGTGACCGGGGCACTGCCCGTGTTCCGGTAGGTGAGGTTCTTCGTGAGCGGCTGGTCGTCGGTGTGCGGCCACTGCGCGACACCGTACGAGAGCGACGTCTCGCGGGCGACGACGGTCTGCTTGATCGCCTTCCGCAGGTCGACCCGGCCCGAGCCCTGCTCAAAGGGCGTGTAGCCGAGAGGAGTCGTCGAGGAGACCAGCGCGTCCTTGATGTCGTCGCCGCTCCAGTCGGGGTGCTGCTGGATGAGGATGGCGGCGGCGCCGGCGACGTGCGGGGTGGCCATGGACGTGCCATTGAGGGCGATGTAGCCGTCTGCGACGGAGGGGGCGACGCTGGCCAGGTAGCTGTCGTGCGCGGCCGCGGCCCCGATGGCCACGCCGGGCGCCGTCAGATCCGGCTTGATGCCGCCGTCACCGACGCGCGGGCCGGTGCTGGAGAACGGGGCCAGCTTGTCCTGCTTGTCGACCGCGCCGACGGTGAGGGCGGCGTCGGCGCTGCCCGGCGAGCCGACCGTTCCGGATCCCTGCTCGCCGTTGTTGCCCGCCGCGATGACGAAGAGGGTTCCGCTCTCGGCCGACAGCCTGTTGACCGCCTCCTCCGCCGGATCGATCTCCGGGGAGTCGTAGGCGCCGAGGCTGAGGTTGACGACGTCGGCCTTCTCGCCGACGGCCCACTCCATGCCCGCGATGATCTGCGACATGCTGCCGCTGCCGCTGTCGCCGAGGACCTTGCCGCTGAGGATGCGGGCCCCCGGCGCCACGCCCTTGTACGTGCCACCGGACTTGGCTCCGGTGCCGGCCGTGATGGATGCGACATGCGTGCCGTGACCGAACCGGTCCTCGGTGTCCGGCGAGTCGGAGAAGTTCCGCTCCTCGACGACCTGCCCGGCCAGATCGGGATGCGTGGTGTCGACACCCGTGTCGAGGACGGCGATACGCGTACCGGTGCCGTCGAAACCGGCCGCCCACGCCTCGGGGCCGCCGATCTGCGGGACGCTCTTGTCCAGGCTCGCCTGGACGACGCTGTCCAGCCACACCGAGGCGATACCCGGTGCGACGGTGCGCTTCATCGCGTCGGCGGACCCGCTGGTGACCGCGGACCACAGTTCCGCGGTGCCGTTCGCGGGCGCGGTGACGGCGTCGGCGTTGACGCTCGACAGGGTGCGCCGGACCTCGGCGCCGCCGGTGGAGCGCAGGGCCGTCCTGGCCGCCGGACGGGCCGCGTCGTACATCACGATGAGCCGCAGGTCATGACGCTGTTCATAGGCCGGCCCGCTCAGCGTGGTGACGTCGAACA